>JAKJAC010000001.1:16440-43345 GCA_022707705.1 Chloroflexota bacterium | reverse complement strand
TCTGCCAAACCCTTGCGCGAGCCGTGGGTGGAGATGAAGTATTCCAGCGCCGTCAAACCTTCACGGAGGTTGGAGCGAATCGGCAACGGGATAATGCGTCCCGAGGGATCTGCCATCAGACCGCGCATGCCCGAAAGCTGGGCAATCGGACCGAAACCGCCCTTGGAAGCGCCAGACTTGGCCATCACCGAGATGGGACCGTAAGGATCCAGATTGTCCGAGACTGCCTTAGACACGTCCTCGCGAGCGCGAGACCAAATTTCGATCGTGCGGTTGTATTGCTCATCCTCGGTCAACAAACCACGCCGGTACTGGCGCTCGATTTCACTGACCTGCTGTGTAGCTTCCGCCATAATCGCTTCCTTAGCCTCGGGCACGGTCAGATCGTAGACCGAAATGGTCACGCCAGAGAGTGTGGCATAGCGGAAACCCAGCGATTTGATGTCATCCGCAAACTTCACCGTGACATCCGCGCCCATCATACGGTAGCAACGAGCAATCTCATTGTTCAGGTCATTCTTCGCCATGGGGCGGTTGATGAACCGCATGGGATCAGGCACGATACGATTGAAAAGCGCGCGCCCTACCGTCGTCTTGACCGGTTCCGCAGGCGCAGGACGGCTTTCGAAGACCTGGGCAACCAGGACCGGTGTATGGAGACCCACCTTGCCTAATAGATACGCCATCTCAACCTCATCCAGGTCGGCATACAGGCGTAATGGCTCATCGGTCGGTGCACCATCCATAGTCATGTAGTAGGTGCCCATGCACATATCCTTGGAAGGGCCAATGATTGGCTGCCCATCGGCAGGCTTGAGGATATTGCGCGAAGCCAGCATGAGCTTGCGCGCCTCTTCCACGGCCTTGCGCGAGAGCGGAATATGAACCGCCATCTGGTCGCCATCAAAGTCGGCATTAAAGGCCGCACACACTAGCGGGTGCAGCTGAATCGCCTTTCCTTCGATGAGCATCGGCTCAAAAGCTTGAATACCCAAACGATGCAGCGTCGGTGCGCGGTTGAGCAGTACAGGGCGATCGCCAATTACCTCCTCAAGTACTTCCCACACCTCGGGACGTTGCCGCTCGATAAGGCGCTTGGCAGCCTTGACGTTGGTCGCGTAGTTGTATTCCACCAGGCGTTGAACCACGAAAGGACGATACAGCTCCAGCGCCATGGTCTTGGGCAGACCGCATTGGTGCATCTGGAGGTGGGGTCCCACAACAATCACAGAACGACCGGAATAGTCTACACGCTTACCCAACAGATTACGGCGGAAGCGCCCCTTCTTTCCCTTGAGCAGGTCGCTTAACGACCTAAGTTGGCGACGACCGCGCCGGCTCATCGCCTTACCACGCTGGCTGTTATCAATGAGGCTGTCCACAGCCTCCTGCAACATACGCTTCTCATTGTGAATGATCACTTCGGGTGCGCCCAGGTCAAGCAAACGCCGTAGACGGTTATTGCGGTTAATGACACGACGGTAAAGGTCATTCAAGTCCGACGTGGCAAAGCGCCCACCATCCAGCTGGACCATAGGGCGCAACTCCGGCGGCAAAACTGGGAGCACCGTTAAGATCATCCACTCCGGGCGATTGTGGCTCTTGCAAAGCGCCTCGACCACGCGCAACCTGCGGGTTGCCTTCTTCCGGCGCTGCGCTGACCGACCATGCCGCACTTCCTGCCACAGTTCCTCAGATAATGTTTCGAGGTCCAGGCGCGCCAACAAATCATAGACAGCTTCAGCCCCCATTCCAGCCTTGAAGACCTGCCCCCATTTCTGGCGCAACTCTCGATAACGGGCTTCATTGAGGAATTGCAGCGGCGCTAGGCTCAACAGCTCTTCACGGTCTGCATCATAACGGGTGCGAACGGTGAGTGTTTTAGTCTGAAGCTCTTCGCGAATCTGCGCCAGTTTATCCTGAATACCAGTAGCCAATGCCTCGGTATCCGCGTCGGGAGAGCTCACTCCTCCCTGCTCACGCTCGCGAATCTCGCGCTCCAATTCATCCAACGCTTCCTGCGCCACCATCGTAAGGGTGGCATAATGACTACGACGCACCACCTCGCCAGCATCTATGATTACCGTGTCAGTGATTTCAAAAATCAGCGATTCAGGCGCCTCGCGATCCATCAGATTTTCCAGGCGTCGCTGCAAGCGCAAAGCCTCAGTGGAGATAGCATCAGCGCGGGCGTCGCGCTCCTCCTCCAGCAGGGACCGCAACGCGCGCAGCTTCACATCCTGCTGTTCCTGGTACTGAGTCAGCTGTTGATCCAGGTTGGCGCTCATCGTCTGCGCAGCCTGATCCAGGGTATTGATGCCCTGCTTCTCCCGCTCCTCCAGGCGCTTGAGTGCGCGCTGGCGCGCTTCTTCATCCACGTGGGTGATGATGTACTGCGCAAAGTAGAGGACACGGTCAAGATTGCGCTTGCTGATATCAAGAAGGATGCTCAGATGACTGGGAACCCGACGGGTATACCAGATGTGCGCAACAGGCGCCGCCAACATGATATGCCCCATCCGTTCTCGACGTACCGCCGAGCGGGTGACCTCAACGCTGCATTTATCACAGATGATGCCGCGGTATCGAATACCCTTGTACTTACCACAATAGCACTGATAATCGCGACTTGGTCCAAAAATCGCTTCACAAAACAAGCCATCTTTTTCCGGTCGTAGACGACGGTAGTTGATCGTCTCCGGCTTCGTCACCTCACCATAAGACCAGGACAGAATCGCATCAGGTGAAGCCAGATTGATACGCAACATCTTAAAGGTACGCGCTTCGGTTACAATTTCGTCCCTATTCATCGTTTCCCCCACAATGGTCTGCAACGACCCTCAAAGAATATGGCTCGCAAGCCATACAGCACAAAAGAAGCGTCCGAGAATCCTACTGGCTCCTCAGCGCTTCCGCATTGACATGTCTTTTTGTTATCATAGGCGAATGAATATTATAGTCGCATTCATTCAAAAGTCAACCGTCAAAAAAACTGCATAGAAAGACGGAAGGAAAAGCCTTCAGGGGGTTTTCTGCAGCAAATCTCCCTTACCCTGCAGCTCCGACAGAATCTCCTGATTGGCGGGGATTCGCTCCAGGAAGTGCAGCCGTGCGGACTCATCTTCAAGGTGTTGCGCCTGCTCCATCACAATCTCGTAAGCCTTCACCAATGCCGCTTCGGCGCCAGGTGCGGCGCAGGCGCTAAGAACGTGATAGTGGTTCAAATAGATATTCTGAACTGCTTCGACATCGCGTTGCGTGCGCAACAAGTGCATCGCCTCGTTTGAGGCCTCCAAAGCCGCCTCACATTGCCCCAATCCCAATTCCGCTCGCCCTAAAAAGGAGAGGTTCTCGATAATCTCTGCCTTAAGCACCAACTTGAGACTGGTTGTATGGGCTTGCCGGAAATAGCCAGCAGCGGCAGCATAACGATGCTGGTAAAACGCCAACAACCCCAACCCATAATGGCAATAGGAGACGCCGCGCTCATTCTTAGGTACTTGCTGCCATAACGCCAGTGAAGCCTCAAAAGCATCGCCCGCAGCTTCATATGCGCCGCAGAAGAGATGCGTCAGTCCCAAATAGAACCGGGCAAAAGCCTGTCCCATCACATCGGCGTTCTGCTGCTTCAACACCAGAGAAGCCTGGAATTGCTCCAAAGCTTGCGGGTAATCGCCCAAACGCAAAGTCACCCGCGCCAGGTTGGTCAGGTGAATACCCTCCTGGAAACCGTCGCCGCGCTGCCGGGCCAGCTCCAGTGCACTCCGGTGATATGCCGCCGCCTCCGCGTAGAAGCCGCGCTTCAGCGCCACCATGCCCTGGTACATCACACTCCAGCCCTCATTGGCTGAATCACCCAGTTGCTGGTAGAGCGTAGTTGCTTCTTGCAGCCACGGAGTGGCACGGTCGTAATCACCGATTTCATAAGCCATGACCCCCATCGCATAACGCGCCTGTGCCTGTCCCGCAACATCGTGTACCTTTTGCTGCCATTCCAGAAGCTGCTGGTAATAGGTGATGGCTGTTTCGTTAGCGTAGTCTTCGCGGGCTTGTTTTGCCGCCAGCTGCAAATACTTGATGGCTTTTGCGCCATCATCGCTGCGGCTGAAATGATATGCCAGTAGCTGTTGCAAATGCACCGAGCCATTCTCCCCCAACCCCTCCAATGCCTCACCTACCTGACGATGCCATTGACTCCGGTTTTGCACCAGAATACTATCGTAGGCTACCTCTTGCACCAGTGCATCGGGGAAAGCGTAAGTGGGCAACTCCCCAATCTCAGCTGAACGCAGTAATCCACCGCGTTCCAGTTGCGCCAACCACAAATCCATTTCTTCCTTAGCCTGCGCGATGCCCCGCAAAAGGTCAACGCGGAACTGTCGCCCGAGGACGGCAGCCATCTGCAACCCCTGTCGAGCATCTTCCGTCAACCGGTCAAGGCGCGAGACAATCGCGGCATGAAGGCTGTTGGGAACCGTAATCTGCTCAATGCGGGAAGTCACACGCCAGCGTTTTTGATCATCCTGAACCACTGCACCACTTTCAATAAGGGAGCGTACCACTTCTTCCAGATAGAATGGGTTTCCAGCAGATTTGTCGAAAATCTCTACTAAGGTTGTCTCGGAAAATTGAGCGCCGGGCAGCAAAGCCTGCAACAAGTTCTGGCTCTGTTCACGGATCAGAGGTTGGAGTTGTACTTCAGTGTAACGATGAGGGAAATTAGCAGCAGCGGTATTCCGCAATTCCCAACTGCGCTTATCGCGTACAGGACGGAAAGCCAGGCAGAAAAGCAACGGCGCCTGATCGGTAACCGCCAGCAAGGCTTCCACCAACGCCAGCGATGCTTCATCCGCCCAATGCAGGTCATCCAGAGCAATCAACAACGGGCTATGCCGGGCAGCAGCGCCAAAAAACTCCCGAGCCGCCCAGAGAATCTCCTTCTGACGCACCTGCGGGGTGAGGCTTTTTACCTCCTGCGCCCAGACACCCTCCAATGGCAAATTCATCAAATACGCCAGGAAAGGCGCGATCTCCCGGGCTTTTTCTTTGCCCAGCAAGCTTTCACTCTGCTCCCAGAGTTGGAAAAGTATCTCGTTTTCGTCTACATCGGGAGCCAATCCTAGCATGGTGCGTAGTAATTCACGCGCCAACCAATAGTTGATGTGTTCGCTAAAGGAAAAGGGCCGCGCTTCGATCCAGCGCAACTCTGCCGCCTCAGGCTGTCCGGCATACCACGCCTGCAATTCCCGCAACAACCGGGATTTTCCCAAACCGCTGTTCCCCAACAGCACCGCGATCTGCCCACGGCCACTAAGAAAACGCTGTCCGGTCTGTTGTAGCTGCGCTAAGGCTTCCCCGCGCCCAATCAGGGGCGATTCACCACTTGCCAGGCCCCGGGTAGGTCCCACCTCACCGCGCTGTCCCAGCACTGCAAAAGTGGGTATGAGAATCTCCTTACCCTTCACCTTTAAGTCGAAGCGATTGCTCAGCTCGAAGAAGGGCCGCACCCGTTCTTCAGTTTTGTTGCTGATATAGATTTTACCCCACTCCGCATACGACATCAGCCGTGCAGCCATGTTAATGTCATCGCCCATGAGCGTGTATTCCTGACGCAAGTCAGGCGCTCCCACATTCCCCGCGAAGAGTGCGCCCGTGTTGATGCCGATACGCTGGCGGAAGCGATAGATACCGAAAGGCGTCTGGAGAGCCGAGAAGCGCTCTCGGGTAACGTCTTGCATCTCCAGCGCCGTATAGACCGCGCGCACCGGGTCATCCTCGTGCGCCCGCGGCGCGCCGAAGAAGATCACCAACCGGTCACCCACGGCATATTGATCCATGCGCGCCAGCGCCCCCTCATATTTTTCCACAACCTGCGCCATCGAAACAAAATAGGCATTGAGCCGTTCCACAATAATCTGAGGGTGACTCTCGCCCAGGTCTTCGATCAGGTCACTGATGCCCACATAGTTCACAAACATCACCGTAACGGGGCGATGGTCAGGCGCGAGTCGCGCGTCGCGCGGGTTGAGAGCGATGCGACTGAGGAGCTCGGCAGATAGATAGGGCGTGAGTTTATTCAAACGCTGGGCAAGGTAAGTGATCTGTTCCAAAGGTGCGCCTTCCGGCGGCTCTGCAGGGAGCAGCTGCCCTGTCACCTCCGGGAGTTCCGCCAACACGCCCAACACCCGCACAAAAGCCGGATCGGGGGATTTGGAAACCGGTGCGGTTTCCAGCTGCCCGGCGACCAGAGCATCAACGGTCGCCGGCAAAACTACTTCGCCCGGGTTAGCATGTCCCTCGCATTCTTCAGCCAGGTTGACCGTGCGCCCTGTCGTTACATACGCCATCGAGCCCCAATCTCCCAAATCGGGTCGCGGGGCAATCCCGATATGGGCAGCGAAATAGGGTCCAGCGGAGATACCGCACTTGATTTTTAAGGTGCGGGTCTCGCCAAGCGCATCAATGGCAGCGAACTCAGGGCGCTCCATGACTGCCTGCATCTCCAGCGCAGCCTGTGCCGCACGCAACACCCCCGCGGCGAGCTCAGCCTCATTGCTGGCAGGGAACAATCCCAACAGTGCATCGCCGCCAAACTTCAACAAAGTCCCGTTGTGAGCAAAGAGCACCCGCACCAACTGCGAGAACAGGGCATTGATGATATTGGTGATTCGCTCGGCGCCCTCATGTCCCAGAGGCTTCAGGCGTTCAGAGAGTGGTGTAAAGCCTGAAACATCCCCAAAGAGAAACACTCCCTGCGACATACCTCCCGCAGGCTCGCCGGCCGCTTGCGGAGCCAATACCACGGGACCAGGAAGGTAAGTTTTCACCGTGTCCAGCAGGGCGCTAAGATGATCCCGAACCGCAAGGATATCCCGGTCTTTAGGGCGGCGCTCCAGCGGCTCATAGAGCGAGTCTGGTAAGTACCGCCGCAGGTCGCTGCGCAACGCTTCCAACGACTGCGCGGGCGACAAGGCGGCGCCAGGCACGGCAACCGGTTCAGCCTCCAGCATGGCTGTTCCGTGGACAACGGGGAGAGGAGGAGATGCTTTCGCCGTTGCGGTTACGGTCGGCGCTGCAGGTGCTGCGAGAAGCCCCTCCGATTCACCCTGAAAAGCCCCGCAGTGAAAACAATACTGCGCTTCAGCGGGCAACAGAGTGAAGCAGCGAGCACAGACCTTGCCCCTGACAAGGGCAGCCCCGCAATGCACACAAAAACGGGCAGCGCCTGGATTCGGATTACCGCACACTGAACACTGCATGGCATCACCTCTCCCAATGAACCAGCCTGGCAAATCGCGCTACAAACCCCAACGCAGGCGCGTTTACTCCTCGCCCTGTTCACTGCGGAGGCGGCGCGCCTGTTGTTGAAGGGATTGGAAGTAATCGGAACCCGTAATCTCTTCCACATGGCGCTTGCGTTTGGAGTCATCAATCTCGATACGCAATTGCAGCACCTCTTGACGTAGCGCCTCCTCACGTTGCTGCACCTGAGCTGCCATTTGAGTGAATTCGGCTGCCAGAGCAGCGATAGAAGGATCGGCATAGCCCTGATTCGTGCCCAATGTGCGATCGTACTTGCCCGCAGCCACACGCTGCACCCATCCGCGCACCTCATTCAGAAATTCGGTCGTGTAGCGGATACGGTCACTCAACCCGCTCATCACACTGAGTGCCAGCTCGGGGTGGGCGCCCAATAGCCGGTGGAATTCCTTGCCCGTCAGCGCGAGCAATACCGCAGGCTCCAACGCGCGGGCGCTGAGCGAACGCGGTTGTCGGTCAATCAACGCCATCTCGCCCAAAGCTTCTCCTGGATCGAAAATCCGAATGGGCTGTTCATTTCCCGGTGTCTCAGGATTGGGCGAATAGATCGCAACGCGACCCTCGCGCACGATAAACAACTCCTCACCCAAGTCACCCATGTTAAAAAGGATGTCACCGGCTTTCAAGCGCCGTTCCGTCAAGACAGGGTGTAGTTGTGCCAACTCGGCATCGGAAAGATAAGCAAACAGCGGTATGTTTTTGAGTGCTGTGGAATCAAGCATCGTTTCACCCCTTATGTGTGGTAACCTTCCGTCATTGTACTTCCGGCGAGAAAGGTGTCAACAGATTGAAGAGATACAGAGCATGAAAGATATCCTCGTAGCGCCGTCGTCCCAGGATGCAGGCGTCAACATCACCAGCATTCAGCGCAACCGGACGTGTTTCCCACTCAGACGCCATAACCGATTTCAACAGAGAATGCACCTCCTCAGTGATTCTGGAAGCAGCTAGAGTGTCGCCCTGGAGCTGGCAGAGCTGTACCTGTCCACAACGCACCAACGCGCTTCCCCAGGTGTCATTTTCGCGCGTCCAGTCTTCAGCGGCGCGCGCCAACCACAACTGCGCTTCTGCAAAGGCTCCTTGCACAGACAAAGATTCTGCCAGATGCAGCGCCACCAGCGCAGCGCCGGAGGGTTCCTGCTCAGCCTGGTAACCATCCCATGCCTTCAACAAATCGCCACCGATGGCTATCGCCAGCGCATGCTGTCCACTGCGCTTTGCCCACATACGCGCCGCCTGAAGGTCACCCTCACGCCAGCGCAACCAGGCCAGCACAGCAGCTACAGAAATCGATGTCACCCCAATGGATTCAAGCGCCGTCCACGCATGTTCCACCAGCCCCAACGCGGAAACATCCTGATTCGAGAGCGATTGCACGAGCGCGATCCGCACCAGCAGCTGCGGAGGGTCTGGCAAGTCGGGACGAGCCTCGGCGTAGGCACGCCCTGCCACTTCAAAATGCCCCTGGAGAAACGCAACATCTCCGTGCCCCACGCGAACGTGCCCCCACAAATCACGCACCTCTGGCGTCGCGACCCGCTCTCCGGAGAGGTGCGCCAATGCCTCCTCTGCGGCAGTATAATACCCCGACGCCGCCTCATAAGCGGTGCGAGACTGCGCCTTATTCCCCGCGAGAAGGGCAAAACGGCTCGCCTCAAGCCAGGCGCCAGCCTGGAGATAGTGATAGGTAAGCATTTCCGCCACAGCACCAAGGTCAGCGGTGTGACCGGCGCGAAGATATTCCGCCAACCGGGTATGGAGCTGCTGGCGCCGGGCAAGGGGCTGCGAATCGTAAAGCAACTCGCGGACGAGCGTCTGGCAAAAGGAATGCGCCGCATGGGCATACGGCACAGCAAAAGTAAAGCGGGCGTTTTGCAGCCCCTCAAGGGCTGGCGTCAAATGGATGGGCAAGGTCTCCTGCAGCAGTGCAACCAATTCAGGCACCTGGAAATCGTTACCCACAACCGCTGCGGCGCGCGCCGCCGTTCTCTCAATGTGTGGAAGCGTATCCAGGCGGCTCAACACCAGATCCTGAAGGGTGAGTGAATGACGTAATCCGGTTTCGAGGTCATGGCCTCCGGTGCGGCGGAGCCAGGCACAAAGCTCCTCAATGAACAACGGATTGCCGCCCGTTTTTGCCATAAGCGCCGGCAGCAACGCCGCAAGCTCATCTGCAGGCATAGCTGCACCCAGAAACCACTCTGCCAACACCATGCTCGCTTCTGGTGCCAGGGGTCCTAAAGAAATCACCTGCCCGCGGAGAGTATCCGCCGGTTCTTCCGACGGGCGCCGGTTGACCCAAAACAGCACCCGGCAACCAGAGAGCGCCCTGGCGAGATGCGCCAACAACTGGCGCGATGGCGGATCGAGCCATTGGGCATCCTCAAAAATCAGCACGCGAGGTGATTTCTGCGCCAGCACCATCCACAAATGCTCCATGGCAGCGAAAAGTCTTGCCTGCGCACGGTCGGCAATGCGACGCTCCAAACGCCGCCAGGTATCGCCGCTGCCGGTCACATACTGCCGCTCACGCGCCAGTTGCCAAAGAGAGGTCTTGGCAAGAGCTGTGGGAGAGGGTGTGACCTGCGCTCCAAGGCGCTGAAAAAGCCCGGGACGGGTTGGGGAGGCATTCGAAGCCGTCCCGGAAACCAGTGTGGTTCCCATCGCAGCTGTAGATAACACGGGTAAGCCAAGCAACTGCAATAAAGGCGCGGCGATACCCTCAACGGCGCAGTTTTCACCCGCGAGCCATTCCAGAAGTCGACGGGCAGCAACCTCGCTCGCGAGTTCGGGTGTAAGATGAGCCAGAGTCTGAATGAGAGTGATCCACGGGGCATAGGGGGTGGTAGCCGCATAGGCAGCACACGTGTTTAGATACACGCTGGCGCCCTTTGCCCGCGCCTCAGCCGCCAGCGCATCAGCAAAATGGCTCTTCCCCACTCCCGGCTCTCCGACCACACTCAGCAAGCCTCCCTCCCCGACAAGCGCCTTTTCCAAAGCTGCGCGCGCCATCTCCAGCTCGGTATCCCGCCCCAAGAGAGGTCCCCGCAACGCCAACCGGCGCGACAAGGGATCATTCCCCATACTCTCGACCTGGTAAACAGAAATAGGATCGCGTTTGCCCTTGAGCTGCAAAGGGGCCAGTTCTGTCAATTCCACCACAGTTCGAGTAGCAACAGCAACCGCAGGAGCTACGAGAATCTGTCCCGGTTTCGCTGCGCCCATCAAGCGCGCGGCAAGATTGACATCATCCCCCATGAGCGTGTACTCGCGACGGGTGGCTGCACCGACAGCCCCCGCAAAAGTGGAGCCGTAGGCGATACCCGCCCGCAGAGCCACCCCAGCACCCGGAGCAGAATCACCTTCCCAACGCGCATGCAGCTCAGCGAGCCCAGCCCGCGCATCAAGGGCAGCCCGCACAGCGCGCAGTGGATCATCCTCATGGGCAACAGGTGCACCAAACAGGGCGAGGATTTTGGATCCCGCTTTGTAGGGGTCAATCCGGCTGATTATACCCCCGTAGCGGGCGACACTCGCCTGTACCACACCGAAACAAGCGTTTAGAGCCTGGATTGCGCGAGGCAAGGTTGACGCTTCCTCAGAATTCCAGAGCGACTCTATTCCGGTCAGGTTGAAGAAGAGAATCGCAGCGGGACGGTTCTCCGCCGGCAGCTGCCGTTGATACGCATGCGTCCACAGCAATTCCACCAGCGGCGCAGGCAGAAAAGCACTCAAAGCCTGAATTTGGCGCAACTTGAAGACGATGTTTGCGTGAAGTTCTTCATATGAAGCCAACAACATACTGCTGCTGCGCCCACGGCGCTGGCCTTCAATCTGGATTTCGAAATCAGCGTTTCCATCCGCATCTTCCAGGATCAAGAGGGAGAAATCATCAGTATGGGGGCTAATTTGGTCCGGTGATAGCAACGCGGCAGTTGCCGCATCCACGCCAATTTGCACGGCGCTCAAGGTTCCTTCGAGCGCCAAGGCGCGAGCGACCGTCGCACCAAAAACGATATACTCCATCCGCTCCAGTGTGCCGGTTTGCGCCGCCACAAAGGGACCCGTAGTCAGCCCTATTTTCATACGAAGCGCAACAGGTCCGGCAGGGGTTTCCAGAGCCTGAAAGGCATCCATAGCGCGCATCATGCGCTGCGCCGCACGGCTCGCCCATTGCGCATGCCGACCTTCCACCTGTGAGGGGAAATACGCGAGCAGAGCATCTCCCGCAAACTTGAGCAGCGCACCAGAGGAACGCGCCAGAACCTGCACCATGACATCAAAGTAGGAGTTGATGTGTCCGGTGAGCATCTCGATGCCAACAGAACCCTGGGCTGCCAGACGTTCCGAAAGCGCCGTGAAGCCACTCACATCGGCAAAGAGGAGACTCCCCTCCAACCGCTCCCCGGCAACGTGACCAGGCGCAGGATCGCGTTTGAGCGCCTCGACGAGCGGATAGGGTAAGTATGTGGAAAGCAGGTAGACAAATGATTGCAGGGTATTGAGAGCGTCGAGCAACAACCCTCTACGAGTGGGCTCAACTTGTAGCTGCTCCCATAACTGTGGGGAAAGATAATCCTGAAGCACAGCGGGTAGACCCAAGGCGCCGCGCTCCACCACGGGATCATTGACCTGTGGCATTCCCCTGATGTTTCTCTTGCTGAATCTCGCCCAGGCGCCCGAAGATGCTGCGCGTAGGCTGCGCGGGTCCAGCAGCATCCTTCGCAGTGAGCAATGCGGACCATCGCGCCACATCAGCAGGCTGATCCTGGCGCACCACAAGTTCCAGGTTAGACCAGACGTTCACGCGGCCCTCAGGAAAAACGCTGCGCACATAGATCATGGCATAGCTGCCAATTTGCCGGCGCAGGGTCTCCATTTCCGCCTGCATCGCATCCAACTCTTGTTGCAGGCGCTCCTTAGCTTCCGGCGCTTCCAGTTGCTGGAAGATTTTCCGTTTGATGCCGAATTTCGCCTGATGCAACACAAGAGCCTCAATCTGCTCGGCCTTCTCAGGGAAGGTAGCTGCTAACGGCTCCAGAAGCTCTTCCAACGTGGCAAAGGATTGGGCAGCGCGGGCTTCAGCGCCGCTCACTGCCACCTGGCGATCCAATGTCTCAAGCATCCACTTGCCCTCTTCGTGCAGACCCCGGTTGATGAAAAAGGCAATCAGACCCACCCCTAACAGCCCAATAGCCACAGAGAGCGGCGTCACCAGACCCGGTCCCACAAGATTGGCTTGCCCAATCGCATTGAAGAAAGCGTGCAACAGAATCGCGGCGCCCCACCCACCTGCGACGGCCAGTCCCCGATGGACCCCGCGACGGAAACGGAAGCGCCCTACCGCCACGCCCACCAGGGCAGCAGCGCTACCGTGCATCAAACAGGTGGAGAAAGCGCGGATGAGCGCCAGCAATATCGCCGAACTGGGTGTCTCGCTGATGTAGAGAAAGTTTTCAGTGATGGAGAAACCGATGCCAGCGGCAAAGCCATAGATTGCGCCATCCACAAAGTAGGTGAAATCGCGATGACGGGATACAGGGAAAAGGGAAAGGGATTTGAAGAGCTCCTCAGCAACCGGCGCGAAGACTACAAAGAGCCACAGCATATCCAGGTGATAGCGCTGAATGAAAGGGACCGCCACGCGCGTATTGAAGAGATAGGCGAGCCCAACGCCGCCAACAGCTCCCCAGGCAAAGCAAGCCAGCACCAGACGGAAAGTGCGGGAGGCATAGAGATCGAGGGCATAGATGACGAAAAGGAAGAGGAGGGGAATGCCTCCCGCGATCAGAGCAGCAAGGAAAATCTGCATAGTGCTTTCCACCTGTTACGCGAGCAATCCAAAGGCAACACAAAACCCTCAGGGCACGTCAGTATCCACAACGTCCTCAGATTCCTCTTCAGAGGCATCCGAAGGCGCCGGTTGTAACTGACTCCCTAACGCAGACCACACTCCTGGCGGCAACGATGTGCCGCGCTTACGAGCCAGATGGACGCGGTAAACCCACCCCTCCGGACCCTTCTCACGCAAGAGATAGCCCTTTTCGGCCAGGGTATTGAGCATCTGGGTGAGATTCTCTGGCGTATCCTCAAGAAGTTCCACCGCTCGAGGCACCGTCATCTCCCCGTAGCGGGTTACCCGATTCATCAACCGACGCAGCGGGGGGTCGAGTTCCAGTAGGTCAGCCAGGGTGATACCCTCACGCTTCTCGCGCTCCTGAACCTCATTTTGCAAATGTTTGAAGATTCCCACGGCTGCCCTCCTAGAAGAACTCGGGAATTTCAATCGGCTCTGGCTGAGGCTGGCACTTACCACACCAAAGAACATTGCTGACCACCACGGCTTTTGGGGTGTTTTGCCGGCCCAGATACATCGCCAAGACGATAGGCGTCACCGTAGTATAATGGTCTTTACACACGGCGCGACCACAAAACTGGCAAATGCCCATGGCGGGAGCCCCGCACTCGTGGCAGATCATTGCCCAATTGCCTCAACGTACCCGACAATCTGCCGAATAGCCGCAGAAACGGGATGATCGGGGAAGCGGAGTGAGAAAATATCCGTGGATTGCAAGCGAGCAACATCCTCAGACAACGGCAGAATAGCCGCCACCGGGCTGTCGTAGATTTGTTCGGCGCGCTTTTTCAGGTCTGCGAAATCGTAGGAGGAAAGCGCTTTATTGATGACCAGATACAGGTGTGGCACCTCGAGTTTGCGCGCGACATCTACTGTGACCGCAGTTCCCTGAAAGTCCTGCTGATCGGGACGCAGGATAATGAAGAGAATATCGGAGATGGCGATTGAAAGCAACGTCTCCTCATTCAAGCCCGGATGGGTATCAATCACGAGGTAGTCGAGCTTGAGACGCTTCACCAGAGCGCGGAAACCCTCGTTCAGCATACTGACGTCGTAGCCCTCGCGTAGAACCCGGGCAATCTCCCCGGCGCGGATGCTGGAGGGAATTAAGAAAATATCCGCACCCATGACAATGACTTCCCCCTTGCCAATGCGCGCGCTGACATTGTAGGCAGTATCCTCGATATTGCAGCGCCCCCACAGGTAGTCGTTGAGGGACTTGTCAATCTGCTCTTCGTCCATGCCGAAGAGAACATGGATACCGGGGGATTGGATGTCGGTATCAATGACGCCCACGCGATGGCCCCGTTGTGCCAGTTGCGAAGCGACGTTTGCAGAGATGTTAGATTTCCCTGTACCGCCACGGAAAGAATGGATGGATATGATTTTGGACATGCATTGCCTCCTCTTAGAATTCTGATATGAATGAGAGCAGCGAGCGAGACGCTACGGTGCGTCTCACCCCTCCTCGGTGACTTCACCGGTTGTCTTTTGCTCACGCAGCGCACGCGCTTTCTCTTTTAACGTTACAAAATAATCCGATTCGGTGATTTCTGCAACCTGCCGGGCTTTCTTGACCTCGTCAATCTCAATCCGCAACTCTTGCACCTGGCGCTTCAGCCCCTCCTCACGAGCACGAACTTTATTTACCATCAGCTCGAAGACTTGCGCCAACGCGTCAACCTCATCATGCGTACTGCCGCCGTAGAGTTTGCTCATATCCTGGCTATAATTGCCGTCGGCGACCTCACGAGCGACACCGGTCAATGAAATGATAGGTCCCGTCAACGTCCGGGAAATGAGATACACCAGGGCAAAAAGCGCCAGATAGGTGATGGCGAATGAGACCAGGATGCTCCTCTCGATCGAATCCTGAACCTCATATACATAATCCGCACGGAAATCAATACCCAGTCCCCCTACCGATTCTCCAGCAGAGTTGAGAATGGGCGCATAGGCAGAAATCCAGTGTCCCCAATCATCCTTGTAAGGTTCCAGATCCTCCCAAAGCGTAAGCATACCGGTAATCATGGAGCCCTGGGTGATATAAGGCTCACGAAACACTGTGGCATCCTCGGGTTGAGTCAGGCGCAGAATGTCGCCAATAAAGAGCACCTCATTCTCCACGTTCGGATCGCCTCGGACCCAAGTGTAGGGGCTTGCGCGGGGTTCCAGGTCGTGGATGGTCTCAATCCAAGCCATGTGCTCCCAATATCGGGGGTCATCGCTCAGTCCATCATCGCGGAGTTCGGCTTCTTGCGCCAACGCCGCGAAAGTGTCACCATCGATACCTTCTAAGCCCCCTCGCAGCGTAGTGACCATGTCCGCTTCAATCTGGTTCATCGCCACATCGGTGGAAAACGTGTAGAACCAGTAAAATGCGACAGCAAAAACAACCGTAAATAATAGCGTGAAACCTACCAACAACTTGACTCTCAGGCTGATAAAACGTTTCTTCTGCGGTGATCCAGATGCCATTTTCTACTCCTCCAATGCAGGCACGGCAACCATCGGCTTTTCTGCAAGTAACAAAGCTTCATCAAGCAGCATTTTCTGCCCGAGGTAATTCTCCACCCAATAGCCCGCCTCATCCTGGTGCAAATGCTCCTCACACAAAGGAATCTTGCCCAGTGGTGTGGTGATAACGTATTCCGGCACACCAAAGCCGGTCAGAAAACCTCGGAGCCCTCGCATCAACGCCCGCCCCTCCTCCAGGGTCGTCACAAACTGAGAGATGCCGATGGCATTGTCGCAGTGGTAGAGGTAGTAAGGGCGCACACGGATTTTCAACAATTCCGTCAATAATCGGCGCATCGTCGGGAGGTCATCGTTGATGCCTTTGAGGAGCACGCTCTGATTCTGCACCACAATCCCGTGACGTAGCAACCGATCGCAGGCGGCAGCCGCATCGGGCGTGATTTCTTTGGGATGGTTGAAGTGGGTATTAAACCACAACGGATGATAGCGTTCCAACATCGCTGCCAGATTCTCGGTAATGCGCTGAGGCAAGACCACGGGAATGCGGCTTCCAATACGGATAATTTCAACGTGTGGGATAGCACGTAGGCGCGCCAGGATCGGCTCCAGACGCTCATCGGAGTAGAGAAGAGGATCGCCGCCGGTGAGCAGCACATCGCGCACCTCGGAATGGCTTTCGATATAAGCGAAATCCGGTTCCCAAGAAGCGTTTTCACTCTGTTCAAAGTATGTACCGTTAAGGTCTGTTGTATGATATTTGCGCGTACAATGCCGGCAGTAGACGGCACAGAGTTCTGTCACCAACACTACTACCCGGTCAGGGTATTTATGAATCACTCGATTGGTCTTCCGGTGAATTGTATCACCCACGGGATCCACACTGGCGCTGGGGTAAACCTGAAATTCCTCCAGGCGCGGCACGGCAAGTTGGCGGATGGGACAATTGGCATCTTCTGGGTCCATGAGAGAAGCGTAATAGGGTGTTACGCTCCAGCGGTACCGCCCATTAGAAGCCGCTATCGCCTGAGCCTCTTCAGGCGACACAGCAATCCACTCTTGCAGTGCTTCAAGCGTAGTGATCCGGTGCTGCAGCTGAGCGCGCCAGTCATCCCAGTCAAAAGCCAATTCCATATATCAACCTCCCAGAAGAGCGAACCTGGAAGTTAGGTGAATAAGGGGAGCTCAAAAGGCGATTCCTGCCGGTAAGTTCCTCCCATTCAAACAAACTCGCCCCACAAACACAACGACAAGTGGCAACTCTCTAGAAATCCAGGCTATCCAACACACTGGAGCGCCGCTGGCGTCGTTTGATGCGCCAGTTGAAAAGACTCTTATCATATACCCGGCGCATCTGGAAGATGGACCAAAGCGCAAACAGCGCCGCAAGCGCACCAACTCCCAAATAGACATAATGATAACCCGACCAACCTACCCATGCGCCAATGCCAATGACAGCCAACACCAATAACGCCCCAACGATGCTTCCGCCGGCATAAAGATAGCTATCCATAAAAATGCTTACCCGTCCTCGGCGTTCCTCAGGCACCAGCGCCTGGAAAGATTTGCGGGCAGGTTCATCTATAGCATAAACAGACAGTTTCTCCAGTAGCAACCCCCCAACACCGGTCACGATGCCAGGTAAGCCCAGCATACTCAGCAAGCCTACCAGAGCTGCCGTTGGATAAATGAAGAATATCTGCTTGAGACTGAGCTTGTTGATTACCGCACCGGTCACAAAAGTCTGGAGCAAGAAAGCCAGCACCACAAAACCCAGGCGGTAAAGGCTATAAAAACGCTGGTAAGCATCAGCTGTCAGGAAAGTGGTTTCCAGAATCGCAAGAAATCTGAACTCAAGGATCACATCGCAAATTGCTAAAGCTGCCAGAGCAAACATGAGATAGCGGAAAGATTCGACCTCCCGCACAAACTGCCAACCCTCGGTCAACGTTTCACGAACAGTCTCCGTTTTTTGCACTGTCTCACGGAACTTAACCTTCTTGAAACCCATTTCAAGGACTACATAGATAGCCAGATAAAGCAAGACGTTAAACGTAAAGACTTCGGTATCGGGTACGCCTGTGCGAGCGAATAACGCCGGCTGCACCGTGCTGAAACCAATCCCTAACAGACTCCCCATGAAACTGGTGCCAGCAATAATCGGGAACAGGCGTTTGGTTTGCGACATATCAAACACATCATTTGCCAGTAACCAGAAGAAAATGGGGAAGATGAGTAGTTGCTGCGTCGAGAGCAGATACAGGAAACCATACGTAAGAGAAGATGGCGCTCCAAAGGTGAACAAGAGACGTAGAATCACAAAGGCACCCACAAAACCGAGGGTCATCGTTCGCATGATGGCAATGCGGCTAAAACGATCCACGAAGAGCGATTGAAGTCCCGTCATCACCAGCATCACTGCCATATCAATGATCCAGACAATCAGGATACCATTAGCGCCACTCGCTTCCAGGAAATTGCTCACCGAAACAATGCCAGATATCTCGCCCGCCAGGGCGCTAGCCAGCAAGATGAAGCCTAACGCAAAAACCAGTCCGCGCTCACCAGGTTGGACCTTCGATTGTGGACCATCCAATTTGCTCATAATCTCTCCGTGGTATCATCACAATGCGTAGAAATCGCATTTTTGATTGCTAAAACAGAATCGGAAATGACATTACTGCAGCATTATGCTTCAAGTATACTCTCCTCTTTTCGATTTGCAATGACTTGGAACCCGAAAAATCGCACGGAAGTCAAACCGTAACTTAACCGAAACACGGCGTAACGAATAGCAAAACTGAATAAGCCGATCCACGCAACACTCAAAAGTCGCGACATACCAGAGGCAGGAAAACCCGCCGCATAGGGACTTCAATGACTTGTAGAGTAAGACTAATTCTCTGAGGTGAATTCCGCGTGTTCAAAGGCTGCATCACCGTCACCGTGATACTCCCTGTAACTGTACCGGCAACCGGGGAACCCGCCAGATATGGGGTAATCGTGATGCTATCGGGGGTGCTGCCCGAGGTGGAGCTAAGGGTAAACCAGTTGCCAGATTGCGCCACAGTCCAGACAAGCGTCTCAGCGCTGGTGGTATTCTGTGGCGACACCACAAGGCTCTCGGGCATGAACTGACCTTCCGGAATACTGTAGATGAACGCACTCGTGGCAGAGAGATTTCCCAGAGTAGCCAGATAATCCCGGTTCAGGTAGATGGTATCGCTGGAAGTTGCGCTACTGTTACTGTTGCGCATTTCCACAATGACCGTATGCATACCCTTCATCTGAGGTAAGGTCCATTCGACCTGAGACCGAAAGGGCTGCCAGGCAGTCCAGGCATCCGCATCATTCCGCAACCGCATCTCAATCCAAGTGCCAGCGCCGTAGATATACAGGCTCACATGATAGTCATCGGTCGCAGCTGACTCACGGTTAATGACGAGGGGGTAACGAGTGCTCTTGCTGCCGAAATTCTGCACCCAATAACGACCGTAGCTGCTCCCCGATACGGTAGCATAACCGACCCCTATTTCCCGCAAATTGGGGTTGAGGATATTGGCGCGATGCCCAGAGCTGTTCATCCACCCCGCCATCACGTCTGCGGGCGTGCCATAACCGGCAGCGATATTCTCTGCCAGGGCATTCCAGCCGCTACCATAGTAAGCGAGAACACGGTCCCAGGTTCCACACACCCGAACCAGCGCCCCATTCACACGATCGTACGAATCATGATCGAAATAATTGTCCTGGCCCATATCAGTAGCATGATAACGCGCACTATCGATGAGCGTATCGACCCGTTTGAGAGGAGGCAGGTTGCCATTAGCCAACCGTTGCGCATTGACCAGCTCAATCACCTGCTGTTCATAATCCGCGTTCGCCGAAGGCACACCGGGTATGCCACCACATCCGGTGTAACATACTCCGGCATCACCGAGAACCAGAGTTTCGGGCGTGATGAAAAGCGCCTCTCCCAGAGATGAAGAGGACCAAAGATGAGGCTGCGCCACCGCAGAATCCGGCATCAGGCTGAAGGCAATGCAAAGGAGAAAGATCCATCTCATATTACCCTGGCCATTTCCTGTCGAACAATTCTAACTCCATTATAACCGAAAGATCAGATTATAACAATAGGAGAATAGGGGCATTTGTCTCATACCCGGGAATTGATGGCAGAAATCAGGTACCAGGGAACTACAACATCAACGTAGCGTCGCCAAATGAGAAGAAACGGTAATGCTCACGGATGGCTTCGGCATAGGCCTTGCGGATGAGGTCGGTGCCGGCAAAAGCCATGACCAACGCCAGCAAGGTGCTGCGCGGCAAGTGGAAATTGGTAATCATCGCATCTACCACCCGGAAGCGGAATCCGGGCGTGATATAGAGATCTGTGAAACCCTCGAAAGGCGCCAGCGCGCGCCATGGGCACGTCCCATCCGGCGTCTGTAACAGCCCTCGGCGCGCCGCGGTCTCCAGAACCCGCACCGAGGTTGTGCCTACTGCAATCACCCGTCCTCCCATGAGTTTGGTGCGATTGATTTGCGCGGTGACCTCAGGCGAAAGTGTGCCCCACTCCGTGTGGATGACATGGGATTCAAGCGTATCTTCATTGATTGGGCGGAACGTATCCAGGCCCACGTGCAAGGTCACCAAAGCCAGCTGGATGCCCTGAGCACGCAGGGCGAGCAACAACTCCGGTGTGAAATGCAGCCCTGCCGTGGGAGCAGCGGCGCTTCCCAAAGTATGCGAATAAACCGTCTGATAGCGCTCCGGATTCTCCAAAGCGCGGTGAATATACGGTGGAAGCGGCATCTGCCCGATACTATCCAGATAGGGCTCGACTGGCTCAGAAAAGACAAGTGTCCGCTCGCCGCGCTCGCCCGTGGCGAGCACCTCAGCATATAGCGGAACCACCTCATCACCCTGCACTAATTGAATGCGACTGCCTGAACGGGTCCGCGCACCCCCCAGCAATGCGCGCCAGCGATTCTCGCCCAAGTCACGCAGGAGCAGAACTTCGATTTTTCCGCCACTCGGCATTTTGCGCCCGAACAAACGTGCCGGAATCACGCGGCTCTCGTTAGCTACCAACAGGTCGCCCGAGCGCAGATACTCCCCAATCTCCCTGAAGATACGGTGTTCCAAAGCCCCGGTATCGCGATGAATCACCAAAAGCCGGGAACTATCGCGTGGCTCTACAGCCTGTTGAGCAATATAGCTTTCAGGGAGTTCATATTCGAGATCAGTAGTCTTCATACGGCGTGAAAGTCAATCCGGCAGGATTCGCGGGCGCAACCGCGGAGCATAGGCATCCAACAAGGCTGGGGTAATCGCGTTCCCGCGCACAATCGCCGTGTAGAGGTCGGCGCTGGGGCGCGGTATGCGGATTCCCGTCGCTGGGTCCATCTCAATCAGTCCAAAAGGCAAAGTCCAACCTTCAGCCCACTCAAAGTTATCCACCAGCGTCCAGTGATAATACCCCTGCACAGGAATGTTATTTTGGAGAATCTTCCATAACTGGTGCAGGTGCAGCAACAACGCTGCAGGACGCTGATCATCGTCGCTGTCAGGGATGCCGTTCTCCGTGATATAGATAGGCAATCGCATCCGCCAAAGCCGTTTGATGGCGCGCCGCAAACCCTCCGGGTAGAGCTCGCCATAGCCACCATCGAGCAGCTCTGCATCGGGGGCATGCGTTAATCGGCTGAACAATGTTTCTTTGGCGCCCCTATCAAATGCAACCAGGTCACGAGTGTAATAATTCAAGCCGACCCAATCCAAGGTATGCCGCAACGACCACGCAGGTCCAAATCCCATGGGCAGCGACCACCACCCTTTCCACACAGCGTCAAAGGTAGCGCGATTGAAACCACGATCCAGCACACTGGCAACCAACCGGTCCAGCAATGAGCGAGGGTTTGCAGGATCAAAAAAACGCAAATTGTGCGCCAATCCTACTTTGGCGGCGGGCTGCAACCGGTGAATGGCACGATACGCCGCACCATGAGCCTTGAGCATATTCTGCAAGACCACACGGGTTGCTTTGAAATCACGCTGTCCAGGGGGAAAAAGCCCATAGAGATAGCTCATCACCGCGTAGACATTGGGCTCATTGATGGTACACCACAGGGTGACTTGATCCCCGAGCAGTTTGACGATACGTTCGACATAGCGAACGAAATAGGAGATCGTGCCTTCGTTGATCCAGGCACCCTGCTGTTCCAACCAGAGCGGATTGGAGAAGTGGTGCAAGGTGACCATCGGTTCTAGACCACGCTGCTGCAAGCCTCGCAGCATCTCACGGTAACGCTCCAGGACGGCGTTATCGAAACGCCCAGGCTCCGGCTCCACTCGACTCCACTCGATGGAGAGGCGGAGCGCATTCAACCCCATCGCAGCAGCACGATCAAAATCCGCCTCGGCATTCTCCCACCAGTCGCACGCACGCCCCGAGGTGTGACCTTGCTTGATACGACCTTCTTGTTGCTCCCACTCCCACCATTGGTTGTTGGTATTATTACCCTCAACCTGATGAGACGCTGTAGCCACACCCCATTTGAAACCTGGCGGAAAATGAAAAGTAGCTTCGGGCATAACACTCCCCTAAACAATATGAACTATGCTCCTGCAGCTACATTCTGCCCAGCTGCAAGAGTTTATCTGACGCTATATGGTACGCCGCCCTCTATCCAGCGACCGGACACGCCCCCAGACCGATAAAACCTGGCCCTACATGTGAGCCAATCACGGGACCTGTTTCGTGCATGAAGAAATCCACACACTGCAATTCCTGGCGCACCTGTTCTGCAAAAAGCTGCGCTTCATCAGCACATTGGATATGGGTAACGGTAGCATAAACCGGCGCATTCCCCACACGTTTCTGCGCTTCAGCGAGCAGCTGCTGCAAGCCTCGCCTTCGAGTACGAGCAACGGTCAGCGCATCAATCTTGCCCTCATTCAAATAGAGCACGGGGCGCAAGTGGAGCATGTTCCCCAACAGTTTTGCCGCGCCGTTGATACGTCCGCCTTTCTGCAGGTAGTCGAGGTTCTCCACCAGAAAGACACCGGCAAAGTTGTCAATCATGTACCCCACGGCGGCGGCGGCTTCATTACGCGTGCCGCCACGCGCCAGCACTTTGATTGCGCCATGAACCATCAATGCCAGGACACAGGTTGTTGCGCGCGAATTAAGCACCGTAATACGGTCGGGCGCGATTTCCTGCGCCGCCATCTGCGCGACCCGAACCGTCCCACTCAAGGCTTCAGAAATGTGAATCGAAAGCACTTCATCACCGTCGCGGGTTAGGCGTTCATAGAGGCGCATGAATTCCCCAGGAGCAGGTTGGCTCGTCGTTGGGGCGGTTTCAACACGTTCAAGATGCTGATAGAACGCATCCAGCGGGATGCTGTCCTCATTCTGGTCCGCAAGATCAGTGCCCATATTGACCTTGAGCGGGACCGTATGAATTGACCATGCCTCACGGAGTGAGGTCGGCAGATATGCCGTAGTGTCCGTTACGATGTGTATCATAAATCCCTCCCGAATAATGACCCTTGTTAAGGTATAAGCAAATAGCCCCTGACCAAAAATGGCCGGGGGGTGTGGGGAGGGACTTCCACCTTACAGACGGATTAGTTCAGAAGTGAAAAGCCGTTGGCGTTAGATAAAATAAAGCCAGGCAATGATAACATGTACGGGCGAACATCCCTCAACCTGCCCATGACGATAAAACCTTGATATATAGATTATAACGTAGTTGGCGCAAGTGACAACAGGTCACCTCCGCAAAAGCGCTTCATCCAGAATTACCCGGTTATCAGCCCACGGCGCGCCTGCGTCATCGGTTGCGGGCAGCGTGATTCCAGAA
The DNA here is from genome assembly GCA_022707705.1 of Chloroflexota bacterium. GTDB lineage: Bacteria > Chloroflexota > Anaerolineae > B4-G1 > SLSP01 > JAAZNO01. The sequence continues at coordinate 19,822 of JAKJAC010000001.1, read as the reverse complement.
GCGCCATCATACCAGCCTACGCCGACACGGTACTCACCTGGAGGCACCGCGAGCGTGATCGTCTCACTCACCACTTCACCAGCAACCCACCAGCTGGTAGGATAAGTCCAGTCGCGCGGCATAGCATCATCCTGCACGACAATCTCGCCGGAAGGGGCAAGCACATGGACAAAGCGCTTGTAATCGTGCGAGGGAACTGCCTGCGCCTGCCACCACAGCGTCAATGCAAGCGCCTCGGAGCTATCACTGAAGTCGTAGCCCAACAAACGCAACTCCGCATCAAAATCAGCTTGCTGGGGATACGCCAGTGTAGGAAGATCAAAGCTGCGGGGGCGCGAGGTGATGTTTAACGCACCCAAATCGCAGCTTTGCAGGGCAGCAGCATCTGCTAATAGTGTCAGATTCAGGTGATAGGGACCATGCAGCATTTGCGGTGGCATTTCCAGCGTCACGGGCGCACGCACCCACGCCAACCTGGACCACATCGTCGTATGCGAACCAGGCGCGAGTGGACCTTCATGCAAGGCAACCGTCGCGCCTGTAGCATCCAGCACCTCCCAGCGAGCCCTCAAATCCACGAGAGGGTCTTCGGAAGCGTGCCACTCGGCAGAAAAATCGAGGGGAACACCCTCAATCTGCGCCTCAGGTACCCGCAACCCTGTGAGCGCCACCCCTTCAGCCTGGCACAACGTTCGGGATTCGCGACGTTGCCATTCGCAACAAGATTCACGTGGATCCCAAAGCGTCATCTGCGTAATCGTTATAGGCAAATCAACCTCGCCGGCAGTCTCCATGGTGGCTTCAAGATAAGCAATACCACGCAGCGTATACGCGCCGGGTGCAAGCCCCTCCGGTAGGACTAGAACCGGGTAATCCGTAACCCTCTCGCCGGGTTGCCAGAGCGTGGTAGGCAAATAGCCATAACCTGGTTGCAGGTCCACCTGGCTGAGCTGACGTCCATCCGTGTCGAGCAACCGCAGAGACAGGCTCCAATTACGAGGGGTCTTAGCTGCCACAGACCAGGAAACCTGCAAGCGTAACGTATCCAGTGAGGAACTCAGCGGAGTCACGCCATGCAGGGTCAACTCGCCCAACTGCGCAGCGACCGGCGCGACCGAACCAGCTTGCGAATTGCTGCGCACACGCACTGCACCAATGTAAAGTGTCCCCCGCCCTACTCCCTGCAGGGTTTGGGGTTGAAGTTCACCTTCGGGACCGTAGAAGCGCAATTCCAGCAGATAGAGACCACGCGCAAGGTCTGGCGGCAAAACTAGAGTCACGCCGGCAACACCTAAGCCATCATGCGATGCAGGTAACACCGCAAAGGTAGCTTCAGCCAGAGCGTAGGGCACATCGTGACGCGGCTCAGCCGGAGAAACTAGCCTTAGCGTCCCGGTGAGCGGAATCGTATTCATCAAACGCCAGCGCAACCCCAGTGTGATTGCCTCACCGGGCACAGCAACAATATCCAGCGCGTTGGCAGTAACGCCGGAAGTAGCAGCAGCCTCCTCAAGCAGTAGCGGTCCAAAACGCACCGGTTCGTGATGGGGATATGGCGCCTGAATGAAATCAAAAGCCGAAAGAGCGGGGAAAGATGAAACTGGGGTAGCGCGGTAAGGGAAGCGTGCGAACACAGCCGGAACCAGCAATGAGATTCCCATGGCAAATGCGCCAAGCAAGAGAGCGCCTCGAGGCTGCCACCCATTCGCCATCCTTTTCCCGCGCCAGAGCCAGACACCCACCACGCCTAACGTCAAAACCGAAATCCATACGGACACTGTTCGCAGCGGCGTGTTGCGTAACTGCAGCGCCACAGTATGCTCTCCCGCCGCCAGATCTACCGTCAGACGTCCAGAACCGGTCATGGGATAAGTTGCAGCGCTACCGCCACCCACCTGCGCCTGCCAACCGGGCCACCAATTCAGTGGGAATGCTACCGGCGCAGCAGACTCAAGCGCAAGTTGCCATTCCTGGCGGTTCGGCGCACGCTTCAATAGCGTTGCCGTCAGCGCGGCACCGTTGCCGGCGATAGGTTTCGCCATATCCACGCCATCCACCACGGATTCGGAAATGTACAAGCGCGGTTTCACATCCGCCGGCAGATATTCATAGCGAATCGTCGTCCCAATGTTGCCGGTAAAAGCCTCGTAGAGCAGTAAGTTATTCCAGGTGACATCTTCAGAAGTAATCCAAAGGCGCTCGGGATGCAACGAGCCGAGGGCAGCCAAAACAACCAGCAGAAGGGGTACAGCAAAGCGTGCGCTGCGCCATACAAGCCGTATACTGTGTGAAAGGCGCCGCGCCAGTCTGGTGTTTTGCCCATTTTCTGATTCGCCGGCAATAGCTGCCGTCGCCAACGCCACAAAGAGCGCCTGGACGGAAAGGAAGCGCCACGGGAATTGGGTAACCTCCAGCAACGGCAGGTGCTCCCACAGCCACGAAGAGAGCGGTGTGATCATGAAGGTAGAAAGGCAAAAGCCAAACAGGATAAAAGCGTAGTGGATAGTAGAAGACAAACGCACTACGCTATCTAAATTTCGATTCTCAGGCCCACTCATCTCGTGCTGCCTGCGTTTTGCTTTGACAATCCTCCATACTAACATTCCGACGCCCAGCAACGCCAGCACCGTCTGCACCAACCCCATCACAAAGGGACCGGCAACGCCCGCTTCGCCCGCAACAGCGTAATCAAATAAGAACGAGCGCTGCACCAGGTTCAGACCGCGAAAATGGTTGCTATAATGGAAATACCCCGCCGTAAACTCAGGACCCATCTGACCATAGCCCGTCTCACCGATGGCAGGCACCCAAAACCACGCCGTGATCAGGAAAGCCAGAAGGAAGGGGGTGGCACTGCGGAATACGGAAGACGTGAAGTACAAAGCGCCGGTTCTTGCCCCGTGCTCTGATTGCCTGGCTGATACACCGACTTGCTGGAGTAGAGCGTAGAGCAATGCGAACGGGGCGAAGATAAGCGCCGAGACGTTATGGGTGAGGAGCAACGCAGCATAACTCAGCGCAGCAAGCATCACCCGCCAGGGTGTGTAGCGCTCGGCAGCGCGGTCGAGTGCCCACAGGATGAGGGGATACCAGATAAAGGCGTAGAATTCGGAGAGCGAGTCACCGCGCACATAGACGTTGACCAGATGAAAGGGCGCGAAAGTGTATGCTGCAACTGCGAGCAACGTAGCTTGTGGCTTGCGATAGACGCGCCGCGCCCACAGTGCCACAGTCAACGCCGCAAGGATAAAACCAAAGGTCTGCGTCGCTTGAATCGCCAGGATGGACGAAACCCCTAACGCCGTCAACCCGCCGCTCAGGTAAAAGGGCAGCGCGGCATAGTGATTGAAGAACGGATAGCCCAAATCATAGGCGGCATGCG
>JAKJAC010000001.1:10750-16428 GCA_022707705.1 Chloroflexota bacterium | reverse complement strand
CCGCCATATCCAGTGTGCGCTGCAACAGGAAAGGGCTATCGCCGCCGCCACGTGTGTTCACCATACCCGGTCCCCACAGCGTGAATGCCGCGAGCAAGGGCAGGAGAAGCAACACGGCGTAAAAGGCGATATGGCGCAAACGTGTAGTTGACATCAAATTCAGGGTTCCGTCTCCAAAATCACCCCGAGCTCGGCCCACGTTCCCCATGGCTCACCAATATCGGTACGATAGAAACCAATGCGCAGGGTATCTCGCACCGGGTCAGGGACTACGTCCGGCAGGAAGTGTTCATCCAGAATGAGGTCGCCCACTTGCCAACCTGAGGTTAGCAGATACCCCGCTCCAGGCGGCATATCATGCTGAGCGAGCAGTTCCCCATCCCGCAGATAGTGGACGAAAACCGTGTAGTCTGCGTCAAGCGGAGCTCGACAATCCCACCACAAGCGAACAGTCGCACCGCCCTTGGGCATGGCGCGCATCTCCGGGCGCACCAATGCCGCGCGGAGCGAAATCTCCCCCGTGCCGAAATTCGCCACGGCAGTCGGGACTTCAGGGCGCGGCTCAGCGCTGATCAGCAGCGCTGCCATAAATGGCTCCGGATCCTTATCACCCCGCACATCAGGTCCCGCACGAACGCTTAGATACACCGGGCGGGGAATCAATGAGAACACCTCCGCCTGCCAATCGCGATAGGGCCATACGGCGAAGGTCAATCCCGTATCCAGCGGCGGCGGCACGTCTAGAGGCAAGAACATCATTCGCTCCACTGGCACCAGGAAGGGCAACGCTTCCCACGACTCCCACAGCCCACGGTCCGCAATCAGCGTGCGCCCGTTATCAGGTCCGGGCAACATCCGCGCGCCATCCCAACCCACACCGCGCGCCGCATTCAATACGCCCGCCAGGTCTACCGCTCCGCCCTCAAGCCAGTGGTAAGCCAGCGGCGCCTGGGCATAGGTGATAAAATAATCCCGAACCGTGAAGGTTAGTCCGATCAAGAGCATGAACACCGGAATGCCGCGCGCCGCCCACTGCCGGATGGCTGAAGTGTGAGATGCGGACTGTGACACGGCAGAAATACCTCGCGACTCAATCCATGCCAGACCCAAGGCGGGAAACAAAACCACAGTCGGGAGTACGCCAACACCGCGCAAGAAATGCGGAGCATCCTCGGCGAGCAACGTTGGCAATGCCATTGCCGCTGTCCACACAACGATCAAAACCAAGGGTAGTGCGTGTCCTCGTGTCCCTGCCTGCCTGTTACGCGCTCGGGCACGGAACCTACCCCCCAATGCCACGCCAATCCCTATCACGCACGCCAATCCCAGAGCCGGGTCCCAAACAGGTCGCCAGGCGAGATTGTGACGCCAGATACGATCCCCCTGGATGAAGAACATCGCCGCGGTATTCCAGGTGTGTCGCGCCAGTGTAGCCCAGAAATGGCCCTGATGGATTTCAGAGCTGAAAATCGTTACCTGCCCGGTGCGCGCCAGAACGATCTCCGGGTTTTGCAGCGTATAGACGCCAAGGGGCAGTAACACCAGCAACGCTGCCGCGCAAAACACTAACGCACCTCGTGCATGCACCAATGCCGCACGGCGCCGGGTCAACAGGATGTAGACCAGCACAGCGCACAGCGCCACCGGGGTGAAGCGTGCCGCCATGTAGGTGTACCACATTCCGCCATAGAGTGTGCCTGCCGCAATCCAGTGCCGTATACGTCCGGTTTTCACACCGCGCACCGCTTGCGCGAGAAAAAGCGCCGTAAAAAGCGGCAACAATACCGCGCGGAAACCCATCCGGCTCAGATGAATGTGCCAGAAAGTCACCGCCAGCACCGCCAGCGCCCACCGCGCCACACGGCGATTGAAAAGCACGCGTGTCAAGTCATAGGTCGCGGCGAGGGTAAGGAAACCCACGAAGAATGATGGCAGACGAACGGCAAGCGGTGAGCGCCCCAATACACCTACCGATGCAGCAATCAAGTAGAGGAATAACGGTTCGCGCCCGTTGTTGGCAGCGAAATAGAGCGGGAAATGCCCCTGCAAGACCTTAAGCGCATCCAGGCCATTGTAAGCCTCGTCATGATACAGGCCAGGCGGCACATCCCCCCAACCTACCAGGCGCAATCCAGCGCCAAGGAGCAGGAGCAGCACAACGATGCCGTTCCCAGACCAGAGAGTCGCTAGTTTAGGTTTGAAGTGTTTCATGGTAACAAAATCTACGGGTAGGAAATCTCCTACCCGTAGTATTGTACTCGAAAGCCGCTTACCGTCTACCCGGCGCCGCTCGCGCCGCCTCCCGCTGCACCCGCTGCGGCGCCAGCTGCACTGGCACTCGCTCCGCTGGAAGCCCCGCTGGCATTGATAGCAGCAATCATGACGATGAAACCGGCGTGGCTCCCGCTCGCCGTGGCGTTCAAGCCAGTGAACCACGCAGGGATTTCGAAGTCCTCGTGCCGCTTGAGATAAGTCGCCCAAACATCCGCCAGACCCAATGCGGCTGCGTAGGGCAGGTACTCAGAAAAGCCCGCCGCATACGCCAAAGATTCGCGTCCTTTCGTCACATTCCTCAGATATTTCTTGAAAGCCACCCAACTAGCAGATTCGTTGATCCAACCATCGCTCAGTGTGGGAGTAGTGGCTCCAAGAATCATAGCCACAAAACCCACAAAGAACATGCTGGCAGCGATAAGCACGGGCCAGGGGCCAATGGCGCTGCGCATTAGGAGCAATAAGCCCGCCACTGCTAACGCTGGACTCAGCAGAATCAACACCCATCCCCAGCCAAACAGGATATTGCGCCCACGTTGCCGCTCTGCATCAAAGAACCCCAGACCCGTAATCTCCTTCTTAAGCTCGTCAGTGAAAAACTTGACCCGTCGTTGCAGTGAGTTCTGCAAAGTATGGACCGGCATTTCCTGAGCCAAACCCTGTTTGGTGCCGAAGAAGACCTGAATCACCGCCTGTTCGTGTGGGTCCAGGTGAGCCGGCAAGGTATTCAAGCGCAGAACGTAGGTGTGCTTGCGGAACCAGGTGTTTGTAGCGCGTTCTTCAATGCTAACCAGGCCACGCTGCGCCAGCTGAAATAAGGAGCCCAAGGCATAATCCCAACCATATTGCAGCGAACCTTGCTGAGCCAACACCCCGGCAAATGCAGGCAAACGGTCACTGGGAGGACGGTTGGCGGTAAATGACTCCGCACCCGCCGGCGCCTGGAAGCGTTTCTGATAGGTTACCACCGCCGCCAGCCCCAATCCGAAGATGAGCAGCGCAGCGCCTGCAGAAGGCAAAGCCCAGCGCCCCCACCCTGCGCGCAGCGCTTGCGTCTGTTCCTGCGCCACCTGCCACTGCGGTGCCGTTGAGACGAGGCTACCCGGTGCAAAACGTAGCTCGAAAACAAAGAACTCATCCGCACCCAGGTCCTGCGTGGTGAAAGTCACCTCGCTGCTATCGCCCTCAACCTGCGCCGAGCCATAAGTCACCCGCGAATCCAGTAGGCTAGCAGCAGTAAGGTAGGTCACAACTACCCGGCTACGGGCAATTGTATAATCGTGTGCTTCCGGCAACGCCTGCCAACGCAGCAAATCACTGCCGGAATCCTGGAACATCACGCCACGCACCCGATAGGTCAATCCCAAGGTATGCGTGCTATCGCTCGTGGGAGCGAAATGCCAGGTAATCGCAAGGGGGTCTTCCCCCTCAACTTCTACCTGCCCGGCGTCCTCACCCCGCGGGAGCATCACCCCGTCGAAACTAGCACTCACCACCTCTATGCCATCCGTCTTTTCGGTAGGCAGGTTGCGGAAGGCGTAAGTGAAAGGTCCCCCGGTAAAACGGAACACCAGCGTCTCGGTCACCAGCAATGTACCATCCGATTCAATCGTAATGGCAACATCGAAACGCTCCGCATCATAGCTCTTCGTCTGCGGTAAACCAACGAACGGCGCAAACAATAAACTCAAAGATAGCAGACTCAACAACCACTGAGTAATCATACGACCTCCTCTCGATTTCGAACTGTGTATCCATTATCATAATAGCGGTGAAGTCGTCCATTGTCATTGGATTTGCGGATAAACTATGGCTTGTACTGAAGTACAGTTGACCCGTTCAATCTATCACGTTGCAAGCGCCTCTTCCGCGCCTCTCTTCCGTATCCCGCAGGATTGATTGAATTTACCACCCCCGGCATGAAATACACTCCGACATCACCATGAGGTGCAATATTTTTGTTTCCATGGTATGATTGTAACTAACTTAACGTGTTGTGCAAATTAGAATACCAGTAGCATCCCAGGAGGATCCATGGCTGAGTCACCGCTCTTTTCTGCATCGGGAGTGCCCTCAACGGAAATGCAACAACATATCATCAATATCGCGGAAAAATTACGCCAGTCTCTCGAAAGCAAATTAGAGAGTGAATCCCGGGAGAAATTGACCACGTATGTCGAACAAGGTTTCAACGCACTGACCGCCCGCATGGCTGCAGGAATACCAGAATCGGTTCGGCAGCAGATGCTGCAAGCAGTCATAGATGAAACGCTGGGCTTTGGTCCCATCGAACCGCTACTCAACGATGATAGCGTCACCGAGGTCATGGTGAACAACTCGCAACAAGTATACGTCGAGCGTGGTGGCAAAATCTTCCTCAGCGAAGTCAGGTTTCTGGATGATGAGCATGTCGTTCGAGTGATTGAGCGCATCATCCGCCCTTTAGGACGCACTATTGACCGGCGTTGGCCCCTCGTGGACGCCCGCTTGCCCGATGGTTCCCGCGTCAATGCCGTTATTCCACCCTGCGCCGTAGATGGTCCCAACATCACCATCCGCAAATTCAGCAAGAAAAAACTTTCGGTCGAGGACCTCATCCGCTTCAATTCTCTATCGCCAGCAATGGCGGAATTTCTCAAAGCCTGTGTGGTGTCGCGGCTCAATATTGTAGTATCGGGAGGTACCGGTTCTGGCAAAACCACACTGCTGAATGTGCTCTCCGGCTACATTCCCAATGATGAACGCATCGTGACCATTGAAGACGCTGCCGAGCTGCAATTGCACCAGGAGCATGTGGTGCGGTTGGAAACCAAACCACCTGAACCTACAGACCCACAAGGACGCTCTGTAGCCATTCGCGACCTGGTAATCAACTCATTGCGCATGAGACCCGAACGCATCATCGTGGGTGAGTGCCGGGGCGGCGAGGCGCTTGATATGCTACAAGCCATGAACACCGGTCACGATGGCAGCCTCACCACCATCCATGCCAATACACCACGGGATACCATCTCCAGATTGGAAACTCTGGTCCTGATGGCAGGTCTAGACTTGCCGATTAACGTGGTGCGGAAACAAATCGTCTCCGCCATCAACCTGATTGTTCAACAAGCCCGTCTCCGTGATGGCTCACGCAAGGTGACCAATATCACCGAAGTACAAGGATTGGAAGGGGAAACCGTCATTTTGCAGGACATCCTCAGCTTTGAGGACCAGGGTGAACAGGATGGCAAAGTAATGGGTCGTTTCCGTCCCTCTGGAGTACGCCCGAGCTTCATGCCACAGCTCAAACAACATGGCTTCGATCTCCCAGCTTACATCTTCATGGACAAGGAAAGCAGCATCATCGGCGGGCACCGGCGGTAATATCCATTGACTCAACACGAAGGCGGCTGGAATCACCA
>JAKJAC010000001.1:0-10702 GCA_022707705.1 Chloroflexota bacterium | reverse complement strand
CCCTACATCGGCACAGATGCGGGTGCCAATCACCGCCTCAGGTTCGAGTAGAACACGCTTGAAGTGTTCAGGGTCACGCCCGCTAAAGATGCGCACTTCCAGACCTGGCGTATCCTTGACCAACGCCACCATTCGCGCGACCTTGTCCGCCATACCGCCGGTCACATCCACCCCGCCCGCCCCGCGCAAGAATGGCTCAACCTGGAAATAACTCCCAGGAGTGATCACCGGAATCACCTGGCGCTGGTCATCGAGCACCCCAGGCGCATTGCCCAAAAGCAAAATCCGGCGCGGTCGCAGAATAGGTGTAAGATAGAAGAACAAATCTTCTGTAGAGAGAATCGTGCCACCCCGCACACGGTCAAAAGCCACATCGCCAAAAATCAATGGAATGATGCCTGCTTCCAGAGCGCGCTCGATGGGTTCCATAGCAAGACTGGCGATGCGACCATCCTCCACCGCCACCGAAGCCGAAGGCTGCAGGCTCAGCACCGGCACATCAGCGCGCATAAAAGCGTCCACCACGATCCGGTTCAGGCGCGAAGCCGCCGCACTCACCTGGGCCAAACCGCGCCATTCAGCGGGAGACTGCACGCCAGCGCGGGTGTTGTAGCGGCTGGCTTCCCAATGCCCAAAAGAGCCAGACCCGTGCCCCAGGAGCAAGCGCAAATCGGGTTTCTCCATCAATGCCTGCTGCAACTCCTCAGCGAGAAGCTGCAGCGTTCCGGCGCGCACCGTAGATTCCCGGCGTTTATCGGTGATCAAAGAGCCACCCAACTTGATGAACACCAGGTCCGGCGTCATGGCTAAGGCTCCTCCAGGGCTGCCGCAAGCCAGGCAAGGTATGCCGAGCTGCCAGCAATCACAGGCACTGCAAGAATCTCAGGCGTCTCGTAAGAATGCAAGCAGCGAATGGTCGCTTCCACCTCAGCATAGCGCGCACGAGAAGTCTTGATCAGACAGAGCCACTCGGGCGCCTCTTCAATGGCGCCCTGCCAACGATAGGTGCTGGTTATCGGACCAATCAGTTGCACACAGCCCGCAAGCCCCATTTCCACTAAGACTTGTGCCAGGCGCTGCGCCTCGGCCTTTTCCGTAGTTGTGGTGATTACCTGGATGAATTCAACGTCCATAATCCCCTCACTCAGTGACCGTTTGCCATACATGAACCGCGCCTGCGGCATACAAGGCCTCGACCACCACAGGCGCCCCTTCCATGGGTACCAGGGCTAGAATATTCCCGCCCATTCCAGAGCCGGTCAGTTTGGCGCCCAACGCACCAGCTTTCCGCGCTGCCAGAACCAGGGTGTCCAACCGGGGTGTAGAAACCCCAATCTCCACCAACAGCGCATGGTTGGCATCCATCAGCCGTCCCAGCGCGGCGAAGTCCTGCTGCTCCAGAGCCGTGCGCGCCAGCTTCACCAGGGCGCCAATCTGGGAGAAACGCGCTGCGTAAAAATCCGGATCTGATTCACGGCGTTGGCGCACACCTGTGACCGCTTCCCGGGTAGCAGCGGGAAACCCACTATCGGCAACCAGCAAGCGCAACGGCGCGCTGATGGCAAGCACTTCTGGCGCCTGTCCTTTGACAAAGAACACAGGGCGCTCCCAGGCAATCACGGTGTTATCAATGCCACTGGGAGTGCCGTGATGCAGTTTCTCAACCTCATACGCCAGGGCGCTGACAACCTCTTCAGAGAGTGGTTGTCCCAAAAAACCGGCGAGCGCCCGCGCCGCCGCAACAGAGACCGCCGCGCCGCTCCCCAATCCTGCCGCAATGGGCAGATCAGAGTGGATGGTGAGCACGGCATCCGGTTCGCCGCAGTGCAGATGCTCCAAGACCAGTCGAGCAAGCGCTCCCAACGGATGCTCAGGGGCTGTGTTTCGCAGAGATGTGCGCTGGTTCAGGTCTGCTGCGACCAGCAGCAAACCGCTGCCAGGCATGGCAGGCTCAACACGCGCCCGGCAGCGTAAGCCAGTCACAGGGACCGCTATCGCAGGTTGCCCATAAACGACGCTGTGTTCCCCACAGAGAATCACTTTTCCGGGAGCGCTACTTTCCAAAGTCCCTACCTCAGGATACGAATTCAGGCGCCTGAGTCCCTCATCCAAGATACAGGATACTTGCCGCCGAAACTCCCCATAACAACAAATCCACCTGGAGTGGACGATCGGTCAACAATACCTCATCCGGCGCCAGAGTCACACCCTCGGCATGGACAAGGTATAAATAGCGAAAAAGCCCGTAGATGACAAAGGGCACCGTCAGCATCATCGCATGGTTTTGTGGCAGGTTGGGCGCAGAGAACGTGTAAAGGGCATAGGCAAGTAGCGTGGAAGAGGTCACCAGGCTGATGAGCTGGTCGAGCAAGCCGCAGGTATAGAACTGTAAGCTCTCACGGTGATTGCCGGCTTCCTCCCCCAACAGTATCAGCTCACCGCGGCGCTTACCCAATGCCAGGAAAAGCGCAAGCAACGTTGTGCAGATATAAAGCCATGGAGAAAAGTTCTCCGCATCTACCAGCGGCGTGCCTGCCCCTACCCGCAGCACAAAACCAGCAGCAATCGCGATAATATCCAATAACACAATGTTCTTGAGGTATAGGGAATAAGCGATTTGCAGCACCAGGTACCCCGTAAGAATCAGGCCAAAGCCGGTAGAAAGCCAGAAAGAAGTTGCCAGCGAGGCAACTCCTACTACAATAGCGAAACCTAGCGCCAGGCGCGGCGAAAGCGCGCCCGAAGCCAATGGGCGCTGCCTCTTGCGAGGATGCTGGCGGTCCTTTTCAATGTCTACAATATCATTGATAATGTAGACCACGCCTGAGATCAGGCTAAAAAGCAGAAAACCCGCGAGCGTCCGCCACAAGTAAGTCCACTGGAAAATTTTCTTGTCGAATACCAGAGCCGCGAAAATGATGCCGTTCTTCGTCCACTGTTTAGGACGCATGGTCTTGAGCAAGGCGCGCAACTTCTGCATGATGGGTACCTCCACAAATAATCATATCAGAATCGTGGTAGTCGGCAACTGCGCAAATAAGTATAACTGTTCAGTATTCTCCCGCTTACCACAATGAAGAACAGCTGAAGCCATGATTTTTAGGATGATTTTCCCGAAATGAAGATGCCTGCACCGGTGTTTGGTGCTATACTTGAGGAAGGGAAGTCTTGCGCTGCCAAGATAACCTTTCATGGTTCCTTACTATTGCCGGATAGCGAATTCCCACTCGACCCCAAAGGAGGCTTATATGTCCAAGATGCTGAAGACAACCTTTTTGAGCCATGCTGTGGTTGCAGGTATCCCCGGGCTACTCCTATTGATCATTCCCGGACGCTTCCTCCTGGCGCTTGGATGGGCGCCAATAGACCCCGTGCTCAGCCGGGTGCTGGGAGCCGCATTCCTGGCGCTGGCATGGAGCTCTTTCCAGGGTTGGCGGCGCGCCAGTCAAGCAGAGATACGCACGCTCGTGGAGCTGGAACTCGCTTTCACCACCCTTGCCTGCGTAGGCTTGTTACGGCACCTGCTCTTTGCGCGTTGGCCCTTCGTAGTCTGGCTGTTATTCGCCGTCTTTGCGCTCTATGCTCTGGCTTGGGCAGCGGCGCTATTCCAGCGACAGCGCTGAGAGCTGCACAAAAGAGAATTTCCGCCGCGCCCTCACAGCCCTTCGTGGGCAGTGCGGGCGATGATCTCTTCCTGCAACGCTTCACTTAAATCGCAGAAGTAGTCGCTGTACCCTGCCACGCGGACAATGAGGTTGCGGTATTGCTCCGGGTTGCGTTGCGCCGCGCGCAGTGTAGCCGCATCCACCACATTGAACTGGATGTGGTGTCCATCGAGATTAAAGTAACCCCGCACCAGCTGCACCAACCGGTCCAATCCCTCTTCGCCGGCAAGCACTTGGGGCGTGAATTTCTGATTCAAGAGCGTGCCGCCCGTGCGAACATGGTCCATCTTCGCCGCGGAACGCACGGCAGCGGTCGGACCGTGGCGGTCCATCCCCTGCACGGGTGAAATCCCCTCCGAAAGCGGTGTGGTAGCCAACCGCCCATCGGGCGTAGCGCCCGTCACCGAGCCAAAGTAGATATGGCACGTGGTGGGCAAGAGGTTGATCTGATAGCGCCCACCCTTGGTATTGGGACGCCCCTCGATGGCATCGTAATAGATCTCGAAGACACGCGTCATCAAGCCATCGGCATAATCATCATCGTTGCCGTATTTGGGGGTGCGCTGCAGCAAGCGCTGGCGCAGGCGCTCCTCACCTTCAAAATTCTGCGCCAGGGCAGCGAGCAGCTCGCCCGTGCTCAAGGTGCGCTTATCGAAAACATGGTATTGCAGCGCGGTGAGCGCATCCGCCATCGTACCCAGCCCCACCCCCTGAATGTAGGTCGTATTGTAACGCGCGCCGCCGTCGTGATAATCCTTCCCCGTGGTAATACAGTCATCAATGAGCAGCGAGAGGAAAGGGCAGGGCATGTAACGCGCGTAGAGCCGCTCGATTACCGCATTGCCGCGCACTTTGATATCCACAAAATAACGCACTTGCCGGGCAAAGGCATCGAGCAACGCCTCCATGGTCTGGAAACTCCGTGGGTCACCGGTCGCAAGTCCCAATTGTGCGCCCGTGCGTGGGTCCATGCCGTTATTGAGAGTGAGCTCCAGCACCTTGGGCAAATTGAAATAGCCGGTAAGGTTGTAGTTCTCCTTGCCGAAAGCGCCGACCTCCACGCACCCACTGGACCCGCCGCAACGCGCATCGGTCACGGATTTGCCCATGCGGACAAGTTCCTGGGCGATGAGATCGGCGTTGAAGAGCGAGGGTTGCCCGAAACCCGTACGCAGAATCCGCGCCGCGCGCTTGATAAAGCGATCCGGGTTCTTCTTGCTCACCTGGAGCGAGGTCGAAGGCTGCAACAACCGCATCTCCTCAACCACATCCAACAACAAGTAGGAGACCTCGTTGACGCCATCGCTGCCATCGGGTCGCACGCCGCCAATGTTGATCTGAGCAAAATCAGTGTAGGTGCCACTTTCGGCAGCGGTGACACCCACCTTGGGCGGCGCAGGTTGGTTGTTGAACTTGACCCAGAAACACTGCAATAACTCTTCTGCCCCCTCCCGGGTGAGCGTAGCCTCCGCGATGCCGCGCTCATAGAAAGGCTGCAGGTGTTGGTCCAACCGCCCCGGGCAAAAGGCATCCCAGGTATTCAGTTCCATGGTGACCCCCAGATGGACGAACCAGTACATCTGTAGCGCTTCCCAGAAATCACGCGGCGCGTGAGCTGGGACATGCGTACAGACCTCGGCAATGTGCAAAAGCTCTGCCTTGCGTTGGGGATTCGCTTCCACAGCCGCGAGACGGAGCGCCTCAACAGCATGTCGCTCCGCAAAACGGATCAATGCGCCGGCAGCGATGCGCATGGCTTTGAGCTGCTCCTGTCGCGCGTAGGCTTCGGAGTCGTTGAAGTAATCCAGCGCCGCCAGTTGCACATCTATCCGCGCCTGGAAATCCAATAGCCCCTCATGATAGATTTTGTCATCCATCACCGTATGCCCAGGCGCGCGCTGTTCCATAAACTCGGTGAAAATACCGGCCTTATAGGCTGCCACCCATTCCGGCGTCATCTCCTGGAAGAGCAATTCACGCATGGATTTTCCCCGCCAGTAGGGGATGATATCCCCGGCATAGACCTGGCGCGTTTCGGGACTGACTTCGAACGCCGTCTTCTCACGCGCGTTCAGAATATCCAGGTCTTCCAGCGAATGGCAGCAGAGTTCTGGGAACGTCGGAGCGGCTTTAGGAGCAGGACCCTTCTCGCCTACAATCAGTTCGCCGGGGTTGATACAAACCGTCTTGTGCTCCAGTAGATAGGCAAAAGCCTCGGCGCGCTGCACCTGCGTGGAGCGCAACCCGGTTTGCTGCCGGTAAAAAGCGGTGAGCAACTCGGCGCGCTCCGCTGAAAGCGTCTCACGGGTATCGAGGCTCTGTTGGCGCAGCAGGCGCACACGTTCGGTCATTGGCATGGCACCTCTCCTTTCTTCAAACACATCGGAAAATGATATTGGGGAGCAAAGCACGCGTTATGGTGCATGCAATAACTCTCACTGAGGTAACCTGACTTCAATTCCACACGCTTCCAGCGTTCTGCAAACCGCCTCCAGCGCCTCTGGCGCCGGGACGGGCACACCTGCCAACAGGTACTCTCGCCCTAGCGCCGCATATTTGGCGCCAGCAATGTCGTGATATCTCAGCAATTCCACCGGATGGCGCTGCGGCAGAGAAGCCATGAATGCACCCAACTGCTGCAGGCTCTCCACGTCATCGTTCACACCTGGAATCAATGGCACGCGCACGATAATCCGCGCGCCGCGCTCACTCAGAATGCGCAGGTTGCGCAAAATCAGCGCATTGGAAACACCCGTATAGCGCACATGGCGGTCATCATCCAGCAGCTTAAGATCGTACAGAAAGAGCTGCACATCGCGCCGCAGTCCCTCGAAGGCTTCCCAGGGCGCGTAGCCGCAGGTATCCACCACGGTATGGATTTCCCATTCGCGGCAGGCGCGCAACGCGGCAGCCAGAAACTCCGCCTGGAGCAACGGTTCGCCGCCGGAGAAAGTCACGCCGCCGCCCGAGGTGTCATAAAAGGGGGTATCACGCTCGATCTCGCGCAACAGCTCCACCAGAGAAATCTCCCGCCCCGCCAGGTCCCGCGCACCGCTAAAGCAGATTTCGACGCAGCGCCCGCAACGTTCGCAACGTGTCCGGTCGGTCATGGAGGTCGTGGCTTCGAGATAAATCGCGTCTTGGGGGCAGATTTCCACGCAGGCGCCGCAGCGCGTGCAGCGGTTGGCGCGGACCAACAGCTCGGTTTCGGGCGCTTGGCTCTCCGGGTTATGACACCACCAGCACTCCAGCGGACAGCCTTTGAGAAAGACCGTCGTACGGATGCCAGGTCCATCGTGCAGCGCATAGCGCTTGATATTGAAAATCGTTCCTGTCAGCATGGTGCTACTATACACCACTTAGGGAAAGCGACAGATGCAGAGCCGCACGGAGCGCCTGGAAGCGCAGAGCGTCAGGTTGCCAGAGCGTCGCAGTGTAGAGCTCAACCGCCGGGGTCTGTGAAATCCAGTTCTATCAAAGATAGTCACATGCCCGCGCCGTCATCAGGTGCATCCCGGACCAGGTAAACACACCCGCTTCACAGGCAGATTCTCAGCCTCGTCTTGGCAATTCTGCAGCGGGGATATCCCTCAAGAAACGATTCGCTGCATCTCTAAGGGAAACCGTAGGTATGTCAACATCCCACGGCAACGCGAGGTCAGGATCGTTCCAGGCAACTCCGTACTCATCTACCCCATCATAAGTATTGTCCACAATGTACGTCAGCGTAACCTGGGTAAGCGCAATAAAGCCGTGCGCTACGCCGATGGGGATGAAAAGTCCCAGTTGATTCTCCTCACCCATCTCAATGGTTTGCGTCGCGCCACACGTAGGCGAATCGGGACGGATATCAGCCAAGCCAACCCGCATTCTGCCATTGACCACATACCAATAATCCACCTGGCCGAAATGATAGTGCAGCCCCCGCAGCACTCCGGCCCTCGAATCAGAGCGGTTGCTCTGAATGATCTCCCAACTGCGCTGAGGGAACCATTCTTTACGAAATAGCTCCATGAACCGGCCCCGCTCCTCGACAAAGGGTTGTAGGGTTACGATTTGGACATCTCTGATGAAGGCTGATTCTTGAATGTGGGGCATCTCTGTCTCTTTAACAACCTTACCGGTTCGCGACCCTTGAGGTGACTTCCAGTGGTATAAAAGCCCTCGAAAGCACCCCCGCGATCCTCACCCATTATAGGCGAGGGTCCGGGTGATGTCAATGAAAGCCCCAATTCCCAATATGAAGCCTTTGACGTAACTGTTCAGCGTTCCCCCGCTTGCACCAACCAGAGAGGCCAAAGCCGCGATGGCGAGTTGCGCCTGGCGGTGACAAGCATGCCACCTGGCGGTGGCATGCTTGCCGGTGGAAATCTAGACATGCACCAGGTGTGACCGCCCGGCACACCCAAGCTCTCTGCCCCCGGCACCCGCTGCTTCTTTCGGTGTGTTTCGGTGTTTTTCGGTGAATTTCGGTGTTCGGTTTGGCGGTTTTTCGATCACCGAAATCACCGATTTTACGGAAAAGTCTGGAGCCCGAACTCTACGCCTGGCGCTGGAAATCTGAAGCGTTACGGTCCAACAGTGTCTTGACACAGTCCCAGGTTTGATCACTATAAAAAATTATTGCAGTTATTACGCGATCATGATTTTTATTTTTCAATCACAAAGACCGGTTGCTGAAGTTTAAAAAGCCATATTTGGAGCTGCTGCAATGAAAATCGGGTACACCTGCACCTGCGCCTCAGACGCCCCTCACGACAGATGCAGAAATCCCACAGCCCCACCGGGATACGCGCCCTGTGGGGCTGTGGGATAAGGAGAAAGAGCTCGCACAAGGATTAGCCGATGCTCACACTACCTTCACCGCACTATGCTGGTCAGGACGTCCTACGCCGCCTCTGCAGAGACCACCCGGCAGGCAGCGCCGCGCCCAAGATAATACAACCCAGAACTACCACGGGCGCCATAGGCGAGCTGGCAGCAAAGGAACGCAAGCCAATGGCAGCGGGACCGGCAGGCATGGCGGTAGAACACGGTGGTATCCGGCGGCACAGCCTCGTCCAGCCACTCATAGACCGCTCCGGTGACCAACCCCGGTTGCTGCGCGGGGATGATGGTTGTATTAAGTTTGGCCCACGGCCCCGTTGCGCTCTCGCCGCGGTAGAGGTTGAAGCCGAGGTTATCGAGTTCTGTGGCGGTTTCCCATTGCACGTGGATTCGATTGTTCTCCGGGAGAGCCTCGAAGCGCATGAGGATTACAGCGGTCGGTGTGCCTTCCTCGCTATGGCAACCGGTAATCTCACCTGCTGCGGTAGCAGGGAGAACAATATACCAGCTAGGCCACTCTCCAAGAATTGGATCGTTGTCAACGTACGTGTGGAGTGAACCAGCTGAGTTCACTGTTGCCAGATAGTCATAACGACCGTTACTTGCGCCGTTATCTGCGCCCGATTCATTCAAACTGCGGTATATGAGATAATATCCAGCGGGGCCATCCCAGGTTAAGGTCCTGCTGGTTCCATCTAATGGACTGACGGCCATAACCGGGCATGTACCGGAAGCCTCTACGCCTATTGTACCGTGATTAGTAGTCGGGGTGTATTGATCGTACGTGAAATCGTACGTCCAAATACTGCCAGTATCGTCCACGAGACCACCGAAGATTACGTAGAGATGGTCTCCATGAGAGGCGCCCGGATTCATAAAATTGGGGGCACTCAGGAACCATTCACGATTAAAATAACCCTGGTTAACACCAGCAGCCGAGTTGTAACCATCTTCAGTGAGCACTTGCCTGGGTGGGCGCTGATAGTCAATCCACGCCACATAATTTACCTGCGCGGGTTCTCCAGAAAGTCTCCCTTGATCAACAACAGTTCCGGCAAGAGCAGCTAAAGCAAGAGTCATGGCTGCCACGATAGCAATGCAGATTGATCTAAAACTCTGTTTCAGTGTTATGCGTATCATATTTATATCCTTCTCAATCAACTATTCATGGAAAGTGACATCGTCTAGGGCCAGATGCTTGAGGTACTCCCCTCAATGCCCACAGTCACTCGATAAGGATAACCAAATCTAGTGGCGAAATTCACAGCCCCAGAGGATGATAGGTATGTCGTGAAATTCTGTCCGACAGTGTTCCACTCTTCAAGTGTTAGCACTGATGTGGTGGGGGTAGCTTCGTTCTCAATCGCTGTTCGGAGACCTAGTGCATTCACTATCGTTGTTCGATCAAGCGGTACCATGATCCAGTTGAGATCTGATGTCGCAGTCTTGCGCAATGTATAATAGAAAGCATCAGGAGGAGGTACGGCTCCTACAATAGTCCACACAGCGCTAGTCGCACCAGTGATATCCACTGATACACGGTAGACGCCACCCAGTGTAAGGGAGAAATCCGTCGCGGGGATACTCGGAAGATAAACCTGGTAGTTCTGTGCCAATGGATTCCATCGCTCAATAGTAAAGACACTCATAGCTAGCGTTGTATTCTGCACAAGATGCGTGTACAAGTCCGATGCTTTGAGCAGTGAACTATCGAGAGGAATGGCTATCCAATTAAGATCAGAAGTGGCTGTCTCCCTAATCCGATAATCAAACTCCCCCACACGATTTGAGTTCGCGCTCTCGAAGCCATTCGTGCAGGCAGAGCGGATGACGTAGAAGTAGTTGGTGGCGATGTTGCCCAACGCGCCCGCATCATCGTAGGGTCCGGCAGTCACAGTGGCATAGGGCGCGCCGGTGGGGGTAAAGTAGGGAATCGTGTCGCGGTAGATGCGATAGCCGTCCACACCCGTGACGGTGGACCAGCTCAGCCGCGCTGTGGTACTGTTGAGGCGGCTAATGGTCACCGCGGCGGCGTTCGGCGCGGTCGTGTTGGCAGAGCCATCGGTAGCGGTGGAAAATATCTCCTCACCACCCGGCGCCGCGAGTTTGATGTAGCTGAAATGCAGCACAGAGGTTCCCGCTGTTTTAGCCCTGAAGTAGATGCGAATGAAATCCCCACTGCCATTTACCGGCGGGGCTGGATTCAGGAG
>JAKJAC010000019.1:33682-33921 GCA_022707705.1 Chloroflexota bacterium | reverse complement strand
TGCTGCAGGGAATTTGGATTTATCCCGCTAGGGCTGCTTTTACCAGCTCCGCCACTGTCTCTAAAGCTTCATCCAGCTTGCCTGTGTCGCGACCGCCTGCCTGCGCGATATCTGGGCGTCCGCCGCCGCCGCCACCCACAATCTGCGCGACCCGCTTGACCAGGTTCCCGGCGTGAATGCCGCGCGCATTCATCTCCTTCGTCGTTGCGGCGATGAGCAACGGCTTGTCCTCGATGACC
>JAKJAC010000019.1:0-33616 GCA_022707705.1 Chloroflexota bacterium | reverse complement strand
ATCTTGTCACGGAACCAGTCTGCCATCTCTCGCAGCGTATCCACATCGGGCGCTGCGACGCGCGCCGCAAGCACCGGTACGCCCTCGACCTTAACAACGCGATTCAGCAGCGATTCGAAGTCTGCGCGTGCCAGCTTGCGGTGCAGCTGCTCCATTTCCTTATGTGCTCCGCGCAAATCTTCCAGCAACCGCAGCACGCGCTGTGGGGCTTGTTCGGGCGTGGTTTCCAGTGCCGTAGCGATGCGCTCCTGCCGCGCGCGCAGGGTTTGAAGCGCCTGCAGAGCGCCGCGTCCCGTGACTGCTTCGATGCGCCGAATTCCGGCGCCGATGCCCGTCTCGGTAACAATCATAAAGGGTCCGATATCGCCTGTGCGGGTGATGTGCGTCCCGCCACACAGCTCCTGGCTGAAGGGCGCTTCCGGTTCCCCCACGCGTAGCACGCGCACGACGTCCCCATATTTCTCGCCAAACAGGGCAATCACACCCTGGTTGAGCGCATCGCGGTACGCTTCCTGGCGGGCCTCGACGCGATAATTCGCCAGAATGGCTTCAGTCACCAGTCGTTCGATCTCGGCACGCTGTTCGGGCGTCATCGGCTTTTCGTAATTGTAATCGAAGCGCAGGCGTTCTGGTGTGACCAGCGAGCCTGCTTGCGCTACATGGCTGCCGAGAACCTGCCGGAGCGCGCGATGCAGTAAGTGCGTGGCGGTGTGATTGCGCCGAATGTCCCACCGTCGCGCTGCATCTACCTGCGCCAGCGCTCTCTCGCCCACTTTGGGTTGCCCGCGTACCACGCGCCCGACGTGAACGATTAACCCCTCCACCGGGCGTTGCATGTCGGTAACTTCGATTTCCCAATCCGGTCCTGTGATGCGTCCGGTATCGCTGACCTGCCCACCGGATTCCACATAGAAGCTCGTCGCACTCAAGACTACTTCCACATCCTGACCCTCGAGCGCGGTATCCATCACTGCGCCACAAGCCAGTAAGCCTACCACCTCCGTTTCCACTTCGAGCGGTCCATAGGGGTCGTAGTGTAGGGCTTCCGTGTGAAAGGATTCCACGGCTGCAGCCAGCTGGCCGTAGATAGCCCCACGGCTATCGCCCTCCATCTTGAAATCCCCGGCGGCACGGGCGCGGGCGCGCTGCGCTTCACGCGCGGCGTGATAGCCAGGTTCGTCCACCCGGAAGCCGTGTTCCTCGGCGATATCCTTGGTTACCTCCAGAGGCAACCCGAGGGTATCGTGCAGGAAAAAGGCGTCTCCGCCGGGGATGTCGCCTTGTCCGATGGCGCGGCGGGCGGTCATGATTTCATCGAGGCGCGCCAGGCCCTGATCCAACGTGCGTAGGAAGCGTTCTTCCTCGCCAGTAATGGTAGCGGTGATAAAGTCAGCCCTCTGGGGCAGCTCTGGGAACTGTTGCCCCATCATTCCGATGAGCAGCGTTGCCAGCTCCGCCATGAACGGGCGATTGAAGCCCAACCGCCGTCCGAAACGCACGGCGCGACGCAACACCATTCGCAGCACATAGCCGCGCCCCTCGTTAGCCGGGAGCACGCCGTCGCCAATCAGGAAGGTGCAGGCGCGGACATGATCGGCGATGACGCGATAGGCAGTGAACTCTGCTTCGCGTTCCGCATCACTCTGCCCGGCGAGGCTCTGCGTTTTATGGATAAGGGGCCAGAAGAGATCCGTGCGGTAGTTGGAATCCACATCCTGCAAGATAGCGGTCAACCGCTCGAAACCCATGCCGGTATCTACGTGCTGCGCGGGGAGTGTTTCCAGGTCGTAATTGCCCTTATTGTTGTATTGGATGAAAACCAGATTCCAGACCTCAGTGAAGCGAGCGCAATCGCCGTTGACCCGGCAGATGTGACCTGCTACGCCTTGCTTGTTGCAGGCTTCGGAACCCCGGTCGTAATGAATCTCGGAGCAGGGACCACAAGGACCGGTCTCCCCCATTTCCCAGAAGTTATCCTTACGCCCGAAGGCGAGAATGTGCTCATGCAGTATATCGGTCTCGGTGCGCCAGTAACCGGCAGCTTCTTCATCCGCGCCAAGGTCTCCCTTATCGTCTTTGAAAACCGTTGCCCAGAGGCGGGAAGGACCAGTTACCCAACATTTCGAAGAACGTATGGTGGGTGCCATCGCGCCCCACATCATCCAGGTCGTTGTGCTTGCCGGCGACACGCATACATTTCTGCGTATCAGCAGCGCGCGTGTAGGGGCGACTGCCTGCGCCGAGAAAGATATCCTTGAACTGATTCATACCTGCATTGGTGAAGAGCAGGGTGGGGTCATCTTGCGGCACAAGATTCGCGCTTGGCACAATGGTGTGCCCGCGTTCGGCAAAGTAATCCAGGAACGCCTGGCGGATTTTTGCGCTTGTCAGTTTCTGAGTCATGGGTCTCTTCCTCCGTGGCAACATGCCGTAAGGGGTTCTTCCCCTTACCATGGGTGTGATTGTAACCAAAAGAAGGCGCGTGTCAACCGAAAACCCTGCCCTGCTCTGGGGGAAGGTTGGTATTTGCAGTGGGGCGCCGCCTCACTGCAAATACCAATTAAAGAGAAGACTGTTGCATGGCAATCGGTTACCTTTTGTCCCAAATCTGGAATGCCCCCGGCGTGTCATTTGCGCCTCTACAAAACCGGATTTGGTATATAATGTTTTCAGATGCCAACGCTGTGGGGTCGGTGGTTACCTCATCGTTTTGCTATTCCCTGCACCCAGGCGTGAGAGGGTCATACTAAGGAGATGCTGTCATGAAAAAGTCCGCGGAGCCTTTTGACTTTCGCAAATTCTTCCAGCTTCTGGGGTTGATGGGGGCGATGCTGGTGGTGACCCTGCTCGCTATTGCGATCATGCTAGGTCTCTATGCTTGGGTGGGTTCATGGGGTGTAGCCGCATTTCTGTTAGTATTGTTCGTTGCTTCGAGGTTGATTGTGCGCCATTATGTCCCCCGTATGTTGGCGCATCAGACTCAGGCAGAAGCATCGAAGGTGAAGCAAGAAGAATCACAAATTCAGGATGGGAGGGTGGATAATGTCTGAACAGCCAATTAGCTCTGATCTGCAGAAACTGGTGCAGGATGAACAAGACATTGGGGTGGTCCAAAAGGTGCATGAGAGAATCCTGGAATTGCTGACACAGGGTGAGGAACTGCGCTACATCGCGGTGCAGAAGAAGCCCGTGATCAACGTATTCCCTATGTGTATCGTGCTTACTACGCGGCGTTTCATCATCTACAAGCCGGAATTGATGGGGCAGGCGCAGTTTGAGGATTACATCTGGCGTGACCTGAAAGATGTGGATTTGAAGGAAGACGTCATCGGTTCAACAGTGACCCTGAAAACAGTGGACGGCAAGGAACTTTCGGTAGGTTACCTTCCCAAAACGCAGGCCCGGCGCATTTATGCCATTGCCCAAGAGATGGAAGAAGCGATGCTCGAGGAGCGCCGTCGGCGGGAGATGGAAGAAAAGCGCGCCGCCGCTGGCGGCATCTACTTTCCAGGCTCCGATACGGCGGGCGGCGCCATTTCGCGCGAGGACCCCGTAGAGATTCTGAAGCGACTGAAGCGATTGCTCGATGCTGGGCTGATTTCGCAGCAAGAATATGATGCGAAGAAAGAGGAGATTCTGCTGCGGATGTAAGGCGCGCAGCTGCGCCGGATGAAGGCTTGCTCCTTCTCTGTTAAACAATACCTCTCTCTAACAGATTATTCGCGACACGGCTCAGCCGTGTCGCGAATAATCGTTTTTCTTGTGTGTCTCGTAGCGAAGAACGACTTTGTTATCCCCATCGCGAAATTTCCAGGATTTTGCCTATTGACTTCTGGAATATTTTATAATATAATTATATAAAATATATTCAAAACGGAAAGTTAATAAGGAGGTGTTCAATGATGATCTGGGACTATCAAGCAGTTCGTGTGCAGCAGGAAGTGCGCGAGCAAGTACGCCGCGAGCATCTGGCAAATCGTGTTTGGGCACAGCGCGACGCTTGTGAGCGCCCACTGGAGCGCTGGTTGATCCGGGTGCAGTGCGCCTTGCACGAGCGCTGGTCGCTTGTGCGCCTGCCTCAGACAGTAACCATGGCCTGCACTTGCTAATTCGGTGTGGGTTTTGAGCGCCGTATCTGTGCGAAATGCGCCTGAGCCGGAGCAGAGTTTCTCTGCTCCGGTTTTTGTTTTACCCCGGGCCAAAGTTGCCCCGGGCAACCTTTGCCCCGGCAACTTTAGGGCTATACTTTGCTTACTGTGCACGAGCGTCATCTGAGACGACCAGATCATCTGAGGGTTCTAAAGTTACTTTTTGAAAGGAGCGATCATGACTGAAAAAGATCAGCGTATTCACCGCGAGTTTTTGAAAGCTGACGGTTGGGAGCGTTTCGGCGAGTTGCGCACCGATCAACAGCAACGTCTGCCCCGCCCCCCGTTGCAGCAACCGTTTCCCGAAGAAGCTCCACGCTTCCCGCTGGTACCCCCTGGCGAGTTGACGGTGGGTACTCTGCCATTGCTCGAGGCGATGCGGCGCCGGGAAAGCCGTCGCAAGTATACCGATGCTTTCCTCACGCTGGAAGAGCTTTCCTTTCTACTATGGGCTACGCAGGGTGTGCGTGGCATTTTCCGTGAAGGGGTGGCGGCATATCGTACGGTACCTTCCGCTGGCGCGCGGCAGCCTTTCGAGACTTATCTGGTCATCAATCGCGTCGAGGGTTTGAACCCCGGTTTGTACCGCTACCTTTCGCTCGAACATGAGCTGGGGCTTGTGCGTGAAGAACCGGAGCTAGCCGCTCGCGCTGCCGAAGCCTGTAACGGGCAGACCTTTGTCGCTCAGAGTGCGGTAACCTTCATTTGGGCGGCGATCCCTTACCGCACTGAATGGCGCTATAGTATTGTCTCGCCTAAGCTCATTGCCTTGGACGCGGGTCACGTCTGTCAGAATCTCTATTTGGCTGCTGAAGCCATCGGCGCCGGAACCTGTGCTATCGCGGCGTACAACCAGCGGTTGGCGGACGCGTTGTTAGGCTTGGATGGCGAGGATGAGTTCGTCATCTACTTCGCCCCCGTGGGCAAAGTTGCGGCGGAGTAGCTCGCTGTTTGGATTCTTCTCACCAGACCGGGACCTTGAACCTGAGGTCGTCACAAAGAGGACTTCGGTGCAACGTTGCTCGCTGCACCGAAGTCCTTTTTATAGAGGTTGCTCTGTGAATTTCCTCGCCTCAGTGGGCAGTCAACTATTTTCTTATCCTTGCAGCTGTTGTAGGATGGTCTCCAGGCGCAGCGGTTCGCGCCCCAAACGGCGCGCCAGGTAGCGTCCTGCTGCAAGCAGGTAATCCTGAGCATCGGCAGTCCCACTGCCTCCATGCAGGGGCGCTGCGCGCAACAATGCCCGCGTGATGAGCTCGTCTGCGGGGACCTCACGATTTTCCAGCAGCGGGCGCAGGAAATCGGGGCGCGCGGTGATAGCGTGGACTTCAGCCGGCGTACAGACATGGATGCGGTGCAGAATCATGGGGGGCTGCGGCGGCAGTCCATAATGATAGCCGGTTTCATCGCCATAAGCGATGGCTACAACGGAGATTTCCACCGGCACCGCGCGGACCTCGCGCTGGTCACGGATGACTTCCTCGTAATTGGAGTCACCCTCGACCACCGTCGCTGCCAGGTCGCGCAGGAAGGGGTCGTCTTGCAGACGGATATCGTAGACCAGTCCAATCAGCTGCGCTTTCCCTTGTTGAATGGGTGCGCGGACGAAGGTCCCGAAGGTTGGCACCTCAGGCTCGGGAATTCGTGAGGCGATAACAAAGCTGCGAATATCGGCGCGCAGGACATTGCCTATGGGAATTGAGGGCGTGTTTTCCTTCATCGTGGTTCTCCGAAAGTCAGAAATCGGTTGTGCATTGCCTAGAAAAACCCTTTCTGCCGTGCCTTCTCCGAGGTGCGGGTGATAATGCCATGTTCGAGCAGGCGACGGTGGAGCAAACTTTCCAACGCGGCTTTGTCTTGATGGGTCACCAGAGCCAGTTCGTGCGCCCGCGCGAGGATATAGGGATTCCCGTGCAGAATAGCTGCCTGGTGTACCAGCACAGCGTGCAGTGTAGCTGACCACTCCTCGCGCTTTGCTGCCCATTGCGGGGCTTCGATGCGGGCAATGATGGGCAGGTCTCGTTCGCCCAGATTCAAATAGCAGAACCAGATGGGATGTCCTGCTGGTTCATGGTGCTTCTCATTCATGGGGGATAGGCGCTTGAGCCACACAGAGCGCTCTCCCGGCGCCAGAAAGTGCGCCATCAGTAGCTCATCATCCACTGCTTCGGGATGGCGTTCGCCTTCATGGCGGGGTTGCCCGTTTTCGTCCAGGCGACTCTGCCAGAGCAATTCGAGCAGCGCCTTCCCTCCGGGGCGTTCGGTGAAACCCACCGGCATTCCGCCAACCTCGCGTAACCGGTCGAAGGCAGCAAAATAGGTTGGTAATAAGCTTTGCCGCTCTTCATTACTTCTCCCACTGTAGGGCCAAAGTAAGGGGCCATCGGTGAGTGTCATAATCGGTGTCGGAGCGCCCTCCGCGTGGACCTGCTCCGCCAGGGAGGTCGCCAGGGTCATTTCGGCGATGGCTCGCCGCATACCCAGCTGCCCGGTAATGAGCAGACCTTCCTCATCATAAAGCTCGTGCTCTAAAAAGTGCAGCTCTGCCTGTTGCAGTGGGGTCGGCGCCTGCCCATTGTAACGGAAGATTAGCGCCCCTGTCTGGAGAACGTAATAAAGCGCGAGTGCGTGCCGGTCGGGTGGAATTTGGGAACCATCCACGCCAATGATGACCGTGCCGCGCGGCGGAGCATTCTCTGGTTGCAGGGCGCTCTCCAGGGGCAGGTCCAGTGGCGGAATGGCGATTTCTTGTCCTGGCCTGGTTTCTTGGGGGAGATTTTCCCGTAAGGTAGTCGCAGAGGGAGCGGTCTTCAGCCAGTGCAGCGCCTGTCGCAGCTCGATTGCCGCTTGCTGACTGGTGGCTTGGGTTTGCTGGCTCAGGGCTTCGATAGCGCTCTTTAAGCGTTCAAGATGTAACATGCGCCACATTATAGCCCAGCTGAGCTTGACAGCAAATGGTTCCCGGTCGGAACTGTTTGGCGTTTTCCTGCCCTTTACGACGGGCAACCCTTCTCAAAAAACTCATTTCGTGGCAGTTTTCCCAAATTTTCTTGGATTTTGGGATTTCCCTATTGCAATATTTGGGAAACTAGACTATAATGTGGTAGAAAGTGGTAAAGAATGGGGGAAAGTGGGGATTTCATCGCTCTCTCCCAATTTTGATTTCAGTATCTGCTGGAGTTCGATACACATGTTCTTGGGTCAGGCTGAATACTCACTTGATGATAAGGGACGCGTAATCATCCCCTCTCGCTACCGCGAGACCTTGGGAGAACGCGTCATTGTCACACGTTCGCTTGATCCTTGCATCACATTATACCCCATGGACGTGTGGATGGAACTCGCTCAGAAGGTCAATGCGCTTCCCATGACCTCGGTCGCAGGGCGTGCATTGCGGCGCCTCCTTTTTGCAGATGCTGCTGACGTCACCTCTGATCGTCAGGGGCGAATCCTGTTGCCAGATCGTTTGCGAGAGCATGCCGGTTTGGAGCTCTCCAGCGCTGTCCTGGTGGTGGGCCTGGATCGTTATATCGAATTTTGGAATCCCGAACGCTGGGCGGAACAGAATGCTCGCGAATTAGCCATGCTAGAGGATGACCCGGCGCTATGGGAGAAACTGCAGATTTGAGCCTGACATCATCTGCAGCGCGGCATCTGCCGGTGCTGCTAGATGAGGTGCTGGTGGGTCTTGCAGTCAGATCCGGCGGGATGTACATTGACGGGACGGTTGGGGGTGGGGGGCACGCAGCTGCTCTGCTAGAAGCCAGTGCGCCAGATGGGCGGTTGCTGGGCTTTGACAGAGACCCTCAAGCAGTAGCTCGTGCACAAGAGCGACTCCAGCCTTTCGGTTCAAGAGTTCGCATCATCCATACAGCCTATACGGCTCTGGAAGCCGTTGCCCGCATCGAGGGATTTTTGTCTGTGGATGGCGTACTTTTGGACTTGGGCTTTTCATCTTACCAGGTGGATGATCCGCAGCGTGGACTTGCCTTCCGGCATGAGGGACCGCTGGATATGCGTTTCGATCCAACGGGTTCCGAGCCTACAGCAGCGGACCTGGTCAATGAATTACCGGAGAGCGAACTGGCGGCGTTACTGTGGCGTTACGGCGAAGAGCCGCGCAACCGCGCTATTGCCAGAGCCATCGTAGCGGCGCGACCGGTGCATAGTACACAACAGTTAGCGCAGATTATTGTCGCCGCGGTAGGTCGTGGTCAATCACGTTCGTTGCACCCGGCGACGCGCAGTTTTCAGGCGTTGCGCATTGCCGTCAATGGGGAGTTGGAGGGGCTGGAAGTGGTGTTACCGCAAACCCTCAGCGTTTTACGACCTGGCGGGCGGTTAGCAGTGATCACGTTTCATTCATTAGAGGATCGGATTGTGAAGCGTTTTTTCCAGCAGGCAGCGCGTCCTTGCATCTGTCCGCCCGCAGCACCAGTGTGCATCTGCGGGCGACAGCCCATGCTGCGATTGATCACGCGCAAACCACTTGTGCCTGGCGCTCACGAGCTTGCGGCGAATCCGCGTAGCCGTAGCGCCAAATTGCGCATCGCGGAGAGGTTATAGCATGAGCGTTACCTGGCAGAAACGTACCCATGGTGTTCAGCGGCGACAGGAAGCTTTTGACCGGGCGCTGGCGCGGGTGTTTTTGGGCGGCGTGATCGTAATCACGTTGCTAGGCTCACTTTACCTGGCGCTGGTAGCGACCAATACGCGGCTTTCCGGCAAGGTCTGGCAGATGGAAGAGGGGATTGCGGAATGGCAACGCCAGAATGAGGCGTTGACCGTGGAGATTGCCCGCCTGAGCAGCATCCCTGTGTTGATACAGCGTTCAATCGCCCTGGGCTATGCACCAGCGGCAAATGTGCATTATCTGGTCTTACCCGAGCCATGAGATGTTACGCAATCCAGAATCTCGTTTACGCTTGATTTCATTGCTGCTAATTGCACTGCTGCTCCTGGTCGTGGGGCAGCTGGTGCGTTTACAGGTCTTTGAGCATCCGCGGTACGTGGCTGAGGCAAAGCAGATGCTCGAACGCCAGTATTCGCTGCCGGCGGCGCCTATGGGCAAGATTCTGGATTCCAATGGGGCGCTCTTGGTGGGCAATCTGCCGGTTTTTGAGGTGGATGCCTATCTGGAACGCACTGACGAAACGGAAACTGCTATTCCGGAGTTGGCGGTGATTTTGAACCGCCCCGAAGCGGAATTACGAACGGCGCTGACTTTTCCGGAAACCTACACCGGAACGCATGTGTGGGCGCCTTTGGCTCGGGATGTGACCTCGGATACCCTGCGGCAGGTGCGCGCGATGAACCTGCGCTGGGTGACCATCACGCCCACCTGGAAGCGTTATTATGCAGAGGGAGCGTTGGCGGCGCATGTGTTGGGCTTTGCCAACGCTGAAGGTTATGGCTACGGGGTGCAGGCTTACCAATGGCGCTTGATTTACACCCCACCTGAATTCTCTGCCGGGGCGATTTCTGGGCAGAATGAGCCTTTGCCGGAGGAGGTTGCCAGGCGTTCGGTAACGCCTGTTCCTGGGGTCAATTTGAGGCTCACGATTAACCGCACGATTCAAGCCTATGTCGAAGGCGAGTTGGATAAGGCGCTGGTTGAATACCAGGCAGAGGCTGGCACAATCATTGTAATGAATCCCCAAACAGGTGAGATTCTGGCAATGGTAAGCCGTCCTTCGTATGAGCCTTCACGCTATGCCGATTATGCCGCCACCAACCAGAGTGCGCTTTTTGTTGATCCCGCGATTAGCAAAGCCTACGAACCGGGATCGGTGTTCAAGCTGATTACGGTAGCATCAGCGCTGGACGCAGGCTTGGTGGACACCAACTGGACGTACGAAGATACCGGCATGCTCGAGTACGGCGGTGTGGTGGCGCGCAATTGGGATCGCGCCGCCCACGGGGTGCAGGACCTTGAGGGCTTATTGGCCCGTTCACTCAACGTCGGAGCTGCAACCTTGACAACGCGCGTCTTGGGAGCGGAACGTTTTTATAAGTCTGTAGCCGCTTTTGGCTTTGGGCAGCTCACAAATGTAGAGCTGGCTAACGAGGCGCAGGGATTGGTGCACATGCCCGCAGATTGGGACTGGCAAGATGGTTTTCTTGTGACCAATTCTTTCGGGCAAGGGATTGCGGTGACGCCCCTGCAGATGGCGGCGGCGGTAGCCGCTATCGCCAACGATGGCGTCATGATGCGACCGCATATTGTTGCGGAGCGGATTTCATCTGATGGCAACAGTGTGCTGATTGCTCAGACACCCATCGGGCAACCCATCTCGGCTGAAGCTGCTCAAACCCTGACAGAGTTGATGGCGCGGGCTATGGAAACGCGGATGAAGCAGGCAACGGTGCCGGGCTATCGTATCGCTGGCAAATCTGGCACAGCCCAGATTCCGGTCTCTGGCGGTTACGACCCGGATGACATCATCGCCTCTTTTGTAGGTTTTGGCCCGTTGCCCGACCCGCAGGTGTTGATTCTGGTGAAATTGGACCGACCGGCGATTGACCCGTTGTTGCGTTGGGGTTCGCAGACGGCGGCGCCGCTTTTCCAACGGATTGCAGCACGGCTGTTCGTGCTGCTGCAGATCCCGCCGACAGAGTGAGAATGCTTGGGGCACATGATGGCACGTCCGGATAGTCACAAACCCAACGAGCGCTGTTTGACACTGGCAGACCTGATCGAAGGGCTGGGTGGAACCCATCCTGCGGGGCTGGACCTGCCGGTGAATCTCGTGCTGGACTCGCGCAAGGCGGAGCCTGGGGCGGTCTTCCTTGCCTTCCGTGGTGAGCATGTGGATGGACATGCCTTTGTGGGAGACGCCCTTGCCCGGGGTGCCGTGGCGGCAGTGGTAGATTCCGAATTGCCTTTGGTTGGCGTTCCCTTGGGCGTCTCGATTCTGGACCTCGCCCAGGCATCGCCGCCGGCAGTAGCGGTGGATAAGCCCGTCATCATTCGAGTCCCTGATGTATTGCAGGGCTTACAGCGGGCAGCAGCGTTCTGGCGCCGGCAGTTTGATGTTCGTGTCATCGGCATTACCGGCAGTGTGGGCAAGACGACCACCAAGGAAGTGACCACACGGGTTTTGCAGCACCGCTATCGGGTACTGCATAGCACAGGTTCGTACAATAACGAAATCGGATTGCCGCTGACCCTGCTGCAGCTCACCTCCGAGCACGAGGTCGTGGTGCTGGAGATGGGGATGTACGTGCGGGGCGATCTCCGTTGCCTTGCAGAGATTGCACGTCCGCAAATCGGTATCCTGACCAATGTGGAACCTGTACACGCGGAACGGGCGGGCACTCTGGAAAACATTGCCTTGGGCAAGCGTGAGCTGGTCGAGGCGTTGCCGTCCGCGCCGGAGGGGCTAGCGATTCTCAACTATGATGATCCCCGCGTGCGGGCTATGGCAGAAGTGACGCAGGCGCGCGTTTTCACTTACGGTCTCGATTCACGGGCAGATTTGTGGGCTGATGAGGTCGAGAGTCTGGGCTTGGAGGGGATACGCGCGCGGTTGCACGCTGGGCACGAGTCTGTGGATGTGCGCGCGCCACTCTTGGGACGGCATAGCGTCCATACGTTGCTGCGCGCTGCGGCGGTCGGCCTGGCTTTGGGGCTGAGCTGGCAGGAAATCATCGCCGGTTACCAGACTCCGGGTGCGCAACTGCGCTTGGTCTCGGTGCCGGGTCCGCGGCAGACTCTGGTGCTCGATGATACTTATAACTCCAGCCCGCCTTCGGCTTTGGCAGCGCTCAATCTGTTGGCAGACCTTGGGGGGCGCGGAATTGCGGTGCTCGGGGATATGCTGGAGCTCGGTGATTACGAGGAAGAAGGGCATCTCAAAGTGGGATGCCGCGCCGCAGCGGTCGCAGAACGACTTGTGACTGTAGGTTCTCGCGGTGCGCTCATCGCTCGCGGCGCTCTCTCCTGCGGCATGTCCCCGGAGCGAGTACATCAAGTTGGCGGCAATGAGGAAGCATTGGCATGCTTGCTGGCAGTGCTCGAACCGCATGCTGTGATCCTGGTCAAAGGCTCGCGCGCGATGCACATGGAAGAAATCGTTCAAGCTCTGGCGCGCGCGGCAGGGGAGCAATAGAAGTTGCTATGGTAACTCCCAACGACACAGTGGTTATTCTGGGATTTGCACGGCAGGGGAAGGCGCTGGCGCGTTACTTCGCTGAGCAGGGCGTATCGGTCGTAGTCTCAGACCGGCGTTCTTCAGAAGCGTTGGCTGCTGATATGGCAGAGCTTGCCGCATTGCCCATCCGTTATGTGCTCGGTGGGCATCCCGAGAGCTTGCTGGATGACTGTACGTTATTATGTCTGAGTGGTGGAGTCTCGGCGGATTTGCCCCTGGTGGTTGAGGCGCAGCGGCGCGGTATTCCGGTGAGCAATGACGCGGACGAATTCCTCAAGAATTCTCCGGCGCCTGTATTAGGCATCACCGGTTCGGCGGGCAAGACGACCACTACGGCGCTTGTCGGCGCCATGCTTCGCGAAGCAGGTTTTCAGACCTGGGTTGGGGGCAATATTGGCAATCCATTGATCGGTGATGTGGCGCGCATGACTCCTGCCGACCGGATCGTGATGGAACTGTCGAGTTTTCAGCTGGAACTGATGTCATACAGCCCGCATATTGCTGCTGTGCTTAACATCACCCCCAATCATCTCGACCGGCACAAGACGATGGAAGCGTATATTGCGGCAAAGGCGCACATTGTGACGCACCAAAACCCTGATGATGTGGCGGTTCTGGGTTTTGACGAGCCGAATGCGCGTGGATTGGCGGCGCAGACATCGTCGCAGGTGCGCTATTTCAGCGGCGCCGCCGAAGTCGAGACGGGTGCATTTCTGCGGGGCGAGGCTCTGATTCTGCGCCGCGAAGGTCAGGAACTCGAAGTCTGCCGCAGGCGTGAGATCCGCTTGCGGGGTTTTCACAATGTGGTCAACACCCTGGCGGCGGTGGTTCTGAGCGATGCTGCCGGCGCCCCTGTTGAGGCGATGCGGCGCGCAATTATGAATTTCACCGGCGTTGAGCACCGTCTGGAGATTGTGCGGCGGTGGCGGAACGTGCTCTGGGTCAACGATTCGATTGCGACGGCGCCTGAACGGGTGCTGGCAGGGTTGACGGCATTCGATGAGCCTCTGGTGCTTCTGGCAGGCGGGCGCGACAAAGATTTGTTCTGGGAGACTTTCGCCGCCGAGGTTACGCGACGGGTGCGGGTGCTGGTGCTGTTTGGCGAGGCAATGTCGCTCATTGATGCGCATGTAAGCCGGGCGCTGGCGGAAACTACTGGTCCACGCAAACTGGAAAAGATTATCCATGCCGCCACCCTGGAGCAGGCGGTCAGCGAAGCGGCGCGCTGGGCGCGTCCTGGCGAGGTGGTTCTACTCTCGCCTGGTGGAACCAGTTTCGACGCATTCCGCGATTTTGCGGAGCGGGGTGAATGCTTTCGCGCGTTGGTGAACGCGCTCGATTAGTCGCGTGAAAGGTGAAACATGGTATCGAAAGCAAAAACCAAGCCCGTGCATGGTGATTCGCTTCTGCTGGTAACAGTGGCAGCGTTATTGTCTCTTGGCTTGCTCATGCTCTACAGCGCCACATTCTACGTGGGCGTCGATTTCTGGCATCAGCAGCTTAAGTGGGTGGCGTTGGGGTTGCTGGTCATGGCGGTAACAGCGTATTTCCCGTACACCATATTGCAGAAACTGGCAGTCCCTATCATTCTTGGCACGATTGCGTTGCTGGTTGTGGTGCTCCTGTTCGGCAATACGATTCTGGGAGCGCAACGTTCTTTCGAAATCCTGGGTATTTCGATCCAGCCGGGCGTCCTGGCAAGGTTAGCAGCGGTTATCTACATTGCTGCCTGGTTGGCTACCAAGGGTGAGCAGTTGCACCAGATGCGCTATGGATTGCTCCCCTTTGCTGTTATTTTGGGCGTGTTGTGTGGCTTGGTAGCCCTGCAACCGGACTTGAGTATTGCGATGTTGCTTGCGGCGACCGGAATGTTGATGTTCTTCTTTGCCGGTGGCGATCCGATTCAGATATTTCTCTCGCTGCTCATAGGCGGCGGAGTTTTTGGTATGCTGGCATGGCAGCTGACCCATGCGCGTGAACGTTTGATTGATTATATGGCAGCACTAAAGGACCCTTCACAGTTATCCTATCATGCGCTTCGCTCGGTCATGGCAATCGGCGAGGGCGGCGTTGGCGGGCTAGGCATTGGCAGTGGGCGCTTGAAGACTGGTTATCTGCCGGTGCCACATACCGATTCGATCTTTGCTGTGATTGGTGAAGAGGCGGGGTTGTTGGGGGCATTGTTAGTGCTGGGGCTTTTTGTATATTTCGCTTACCGTGGCTATCGAATCGCCCTGGAAACTTCTGACCCGTTCGGCGCGTTGCTGGCTTTTGGCGTGACTACGATGATCATTCTGGGGGCGTTGTTGAACGTCATGGTTATGACGGGCTTGGTGCCGTTTACTGGGACGGCGTTGCCCTTCTTCTCGTATGGTGGCTCAGAGATGCTGGTGACTCTGGCTGGTGTGGGGTTGCTGGTGGGGGTTTCCCGTGGGCGTCCCAAAGGAGATTGGAATGCGATTCTGGATCGCGGCTGGCGGAACTGGCGGGCACGTTTATCCCGCGGTGTCCGTCGTACAGGCTTTGCAGGACATTGATCCTGGTGTTCCGCTGACCTGGATTGGCGGCAAGGGCGGCATGGAAGCCGAACTGGTCGCACGCATCGGTGTACCATTCACTGCCATTCCGGCGGGTGGGGTGCACGGTGTGGGGTTATCGCGGGCGCTGACCAATGTCTGGCAACTGCTGCGTGGGTTTCTCACCGCGTGGCAGCTGCTGCGTCGTGAGCGCCCTGCCGCAGTCTTGACCACGGGTGGGTATGTGAGCGTTCCGGTGGCTTTGGCTGCCTGGCTACATCGTGTTCCGGTGCTGCTGTATCTGCCGGATATCGAGCCTGGACTATCCTTTCGCTGGGTTGCGCGCCTGGCGACGCGGGTCGCCGTGACTGTGGAAGATTCCCGGCAGTTTTTACCCGCGCGCAAAGTCGTGGTGACGGGATACCCCTTGCGCAAGGATTTGCAGCGCTGGGAACGCACCGCGGGACGACAGGCTCTGGGGCTGGACCCCAATGCACCGGTACTTTTGGTCCTGGGCGGTAGTCGCGGGGCGCGTTCGATCAATGAGGCTGTGCTGGCGCACCTGCCGGCGCTTTTGGAGCTGAGTCAGTTGGTGCACATGACGGGATCGTTGGATTGGGATAAAGTTGCCGCGAAGGCGGAAGCTCTCCCCGCAGCGCTGCGCGGACGTTATCATCCTTTTGCTTACCTGCACGAGGAGATGGGCGCAGCCCTGGCGGCGGCGGATTTGACGCTCTCTCGCGCGGGCGCCTCGGTGTTGGGCGAGTTCCCCTACTTCGGGTTGCCAGCGCTCTTGGTGCCGTATCCGTATGCCTGGCGTTATCAGAAGGTCAACGCGGAGTGGTTAGCGCAGCGCGATGCGGCAATCGTCGTGACGGACGCTGAACTCGTTGACACGCTGTTGCCTCTGGTCCAGGAGTTGTTGCAGTCACCGGAGCGTAGGGCGACGATGGGAGCTAATGTACAAGCTTTGGCGCGTCCGGAAGCAGCGCAAGACATCGCTCGGCTCTGGCTCGCATTAGGACAGGGGGCTTGAGATGGTGCCTCTAGAAACTGTTTTCATAGGCTTGGTGATTTTCTTTGGGCTTGTGGGTATGTTACGCGGCTGGGCTAAGGAACTGCTGGTGACCTTCGCCGTGATTCTTGGACGCTTCATTGAATTGGTGTTCTGGCAATTCGTGCCTGTGGTGAATACTTCCTTGAAAGCGCTGGCAGACACCAGTCCCAGAAGCTGGTTTTACATCCGACTGGGTATCTTCGTGTTAATTGTGTGCTTTGGTTATGCCACCACGAAGATTTCGGCGACGCTAGGTGCAAAAGCGCGTAAAGATAAACTGCAGGATGGCTTGCTAGGCTTTTTTCTGGGATTGCTCAATGGATTCCTGGTAGTTGGAATGGTATGGGGCTTCATGGCGGAGCCGAAATTGAACTATGCGGTGTGGAATATAACAGCCCCCACCTCGGATTTCGCCCGGAGCCTGGTGCCCTATTTGCCCTTGGGGTGGCTGGAAGGTGAAGCCCTCTTTGTCGCGGTGGCGCTGGCATTCGCCTTTGTCTTGGTGGTCTTTGTATAAGGTTGTCGTCATGGAACTCAATCAGTTTCGAAAAATCCATATCGTGGGCATTGGCGGAGCGGGTATGTCGGCGATTGGTCGCGTGCTCAAGGCGCGCGGCTTTGCCGTGCAAGGCTCTGACCGGAGCAGCGGGCGCCTGGTAACCGACCTGTGCGCTGAGGGGATTCCGGTCGCCCTTGGACACGCCGCGGAGAACCTTGGCGATGCTGACCTGGTTCTGGCATCCTCAGCCATTCCTGACGAAAACGTGGAGCTGCAAGCCGCGCGGGAGCGAGGGATTCCGGTGTTACGCCGTCCCGATTTCCTGCCCTTGCTACTGGCGGGCTATCAGGTCATCGCTGTTGCCGGAGCACACGGCAAGACTACCGTCACCGGCATGATTGCGACGGTGTTGTTGGCGGCGGGCATGGACCCCTCGTATATCATCGGTGGGGTGGTGTCGAATCTGGGCAGCAATGCTCGCGTTGGCGCAGGGACCTGTTTCGTGATTGAGGCGGATGAGTATCGCAATACCTTCCTGGCGCTGGCGCCGGATATCGCTGTGGTCACGAATGTGGAATTTGACCACCCCGATTGTTTTGCCAGTCCGCGCTTTCTGCGGTTGGCTTTTGGGGACTTTGTCAGCCGCATCCAACCCGGCGGCGCACTGGTGACCTGCAATGACGATCCGGTGGCACATGCTGTGGGTGTCGCCTATCACGCTGGCGGCGGCGACCTGCACCTCTACGGTCTGGCTGAAGGTGAGGGCATCGCTTGGCGTGCTGTGGATGTGGTTACGAATGATTTGGGCGGCGTAGATTTCACGGCTCTTTACCATGAAAAACCTCAGGGGCGGGTGCGTCTGCAGATTCCGGGCGCGCACAACGTGCTCAACGCGCTGGCTACGTTCGCGGTGGTCACGCAAGTGGGTGTCTCGTTTGAGACAGCGGCGGCAGCTCTGGCAACCTTCGCTGGCACCGCGCGGCGCTTTGAGTTGTTGGGAACGGCTTCCGAGGTCGCGGTGATTGACGATTATGCGCACCATCCGACGCAGATTCGCGTCGTGCTGGCGGCAGCGCGGGCTCGTTATCCTGGGCGACGCCTGCTCGCGGTCTGGCAACCGCATACCTTTAGCCGCATCAAAGCGCTGTGGTCGGACTTTTTGCAAGCCTTTGCCGATGCGGATTACGTGATTGTTTTGCCGGTGTATGCAGCGCGCGAGGTGGATGACGGGAGTTTTAACCAGAATGATTTGGCTGCACAACTGGCGCATCCGGCAGCTGTGCCGGCTCTTTCGCTGGATGACGCGGTGCAGAAGTTGGAAGCCGTCGCTGCAGCAGGTGATATCGTCTTACTCATGGGCGCCGGTGATGAGTACCTTGTGGGAGAGCGCCTGCTGTCGCGATTACGAAAGGAGATTGCCGAATGTCACGATTGACGGATGCTTTGGCTCGGCTGGTGCGTGTACAAGGGCGTAAGAAATCCCGGTATCGCGCCTATCAATCGCAGGCACTGAACCTTAAATTGCAGCTGGTGGAGCGCGAATCTGGCGCCACGTCCCGGAGGTCAACACCGCGGTGAAACCTGATTCTGATGCTCGCCTGGATACGCTTTCTCAGCAGCTAGGCACCCATGCCGTTCGGCAGGGGAGTCTGGCTAAGTATTCGATGGCGGGTATCGGCGGTCCGGCAGAATTGCTGGTGATTGCGCACGATCGCGAGACATTGATTGCGGCAGTGTTGGGGGCGCGCGCTTTGGAGTTGCCCTTGCAAGTCTTCGGAGGCTTAACCAATTGCCTGATCTGTGATTCAGGCTTGCCCGGTGTAGCCGTTTTGAACCAGGTGCGCGGCTATCGCTTTGAGGCGGATTACCGCTTGCATGCTGAATCTGGCGCGATTATTGCGCCGATAGCACGGGTAGCGGTTCAGCGGGGTTTGGGGGGCTTGACCTGGGCGGTAGGTCTGCCGGGTACGGTCGGCGGTATGGTGGTGAACAATGCTGGCGCCTTTGGCGGAGAAACCTCCAGCAACCTGGTCTCGGCAGAAGTGCTCAGCCCCGAAGGCCTGGTCGTGGAGGTTGAGCCTTCATGGTTCGAATTTGAGTATCGCCGCACTCGCCTGAAGAGCTCAGTCGAGGGCTGGGTTTTGCTGACTGCCGTCTTCCAGCTGCGACCCACAGAACTGGCGCATCTTCAGGCAAAGGCGGATGAGTACACAGCGCGGCGACAGCGGACGCAACCTCCGGGACGCACTCTGGGGTCTACGTTTAAGAACCCACCCGGAGATTATGCGGGACGGTTGATCGAAGCCGCTGGGTTGAAGGGGCGCCGTATCGGCGGCGTGGTGATTTCCAACCAGCACGCGAACTTTTTTGTCAATGAAGGATACGGGACTGCTGCGGACTATCAGGCGTTAATTTGTCTAGCTCAGAGCGAAGTTGCGAGTCAGTTTGGCGTGCGCCTCGAACCTGAGATTGAGTTTTTCGGAATGGAGTGTACCTGTGGCGGATAGACTAAAGGTCGCGGTTCTCTTGGGTGGGCGTTCGGGCGAACACGAGGTAAGCCTCGCTTCTGCGAGCTCGGTGATGTCCGCGCTGGATCCCGGCAAATACGAGATTATTCAGGTTGGCATTACACGGCAGGGCGCGTGGGTTGCGGGCACTGAGGTGCTTGCTGCGCTGCAATCTGAGTCACTTGAGGGGGTACCGTCTGTTGCTTTATTCGCTGACCCGACCCGGCGGGGTCTTTGGGACGTGGAAAGCCTGGATGGGACAGCCCGGTTGCGCTTGTTCTCCCGCGTGGATGTGGTTTTCCCGGTGCTTCATGGCACTTTTGGCGAAGACGGCACTCTGCAGGGTCTGCTTGAAATGGCGGATGTGCCCTATGTGGGCTGCGGCGCATTGGCTTCTGCGGTAGCGATGGACAAGGTTCTTTTCAAAGATGTGTGTAAGGCGCATGACCTGCCTATGGCGGCGTATGTCGGAGTGAGTCGCCGGCGTTGGGAACATGAACCGCAGGCAGTGCTTGACGAGATTGAGCAGGTGTTGCACTACCCGCTCTTCACCAAGCCTGCCAACCTGGGCTCTTCGGTGGGAATTAGCAAGTGCCGCGGACGCTCAGATTTGTTGGAGGGCTTGCACGAAGCTGCCCGGTATGACCGGCGCATCCTGGTGGAGCAGGCGGTTCCGGCGGCGCGCGAGATTGAGGTGAGCGTGTTGGGTAACGAAGCCCCCTCCGCTTCTGTGCCCGGCGAGATTATTCCTAGCCGTGAGTTTTATGATTATGCGGCGAAATACCTGGATGAGGGTGAGCGCGCTTCTCAGTTGCTGATACCTGCTCCCATCAGTGCGGCTTTGACCGAACAGGTGCGCGATCTGGCAATCCGGGCTTACCGTGCTATTGATGGCGCCGGTATGGCGCGTGCAGATTTTCTGCTCGATGGTGAGAGCGGTGCTCTGTATTTGAACGAACTCAACACGATTCCGGGATTCACCAAGATTAGCATGTATCCCAAGTTGTGGGAAGCGACCGGGATTCCTTATTCACAGTTGTTAAGCTGGTTGATTGATCTGGCGTTGGACAGGCACGGCGAGAATATGCGTTCTGAACGGGTGTATCGCCCCCTTGCATGAGGGCGATGGGTCATTATTCTACGAAGCATTATTGTCAATTATTGGGAGTCTGATATGGCAAAGCGAAGTTACCCTCGGACCGCAGCATTGTTAGGAGCGCAACCGGTGGTCACGCGGCAACCACGAGAGACCTACCGTGGGTCTAAAACTGCTGCACCTGCAATCAGGATACCCTGGCGGGCGATTTTGCCGGCGTTACTGCTTGCAGGGGCGCTGTTATGGCTGTGGTTGGACCCTGCCTGGTATGTAGATGCGACGCGGATTCATGTGACGGGTTCCGCGATTGTGGAAACGCGCCGTGATGTGGCGTTAGCGGGGCAGGTATTGGGGATGCATGGCTTTTGGCTACGTCCGAGTACCATCATTTCGGAAGTTCTTGCGGCAGTGCCGGTAGTTGCTGAGGCGGATGCTTCGTGCAAGCCCTACCCGGCAGCGTGCACGATCAGTGTGATCGAACGCGAACCGGTGGTGGCGTGGGTCTCTACAACAGGCGCTTCATGGGTGGATGCGGAGGGTTTTGTGATGCCGGTGCGCTCAGAACGCCAGGACCTGCCGGTGGTCAATGGTCCTTTACCTGCGGAGGGGGGCGTGCCCTTGTCCGTGCTCGAAGGTGTGCGCGCCTTGCAGACGCTGCAATTGCCTGGGGGCGTGTTGGGCTATCACCCTGAGCGGGGTCTGGTGTGGTACAGCCCTGATGGGATCGCCATCGCCTTTGGTGTGGGTCCAGATATGGCGCCACGCTGGGAATTCTGTGAGCGTTTATTGACGCAATTGCGCGCCCAGGGTATTAGCCCGACCGCCGTTGACGTGCAGGTGATTACCGCGCCGGTGTATAAACTGAGCGGCGCATGGTGAGTTCTGGGAATTGTCTGGAAGCCCAAGATCTGGGATGCTGATGTGAGGTAACTACATGGAACGATCAGTAGTGGGTATTGATGTTGGAAGTCATAAGATCGAAGTGTTGGTGGGCGAAATCAGCGAGGACGGCCAGACCCGGATTGTTGGCGTGGGGCAGACCCCCGCTCGCGGGGTGCGCAAGGGAGTCATCGTCAACGTTGCCGATGCCACGGCGGCGATTTCCGAGGCGGTGGCGCGGGCGGAACAGAGCTCCGGGTATCAGATTGAGCGTGCGTATGTGAGCATCAATGGGTCACATATCGGCTCTCGCAACAGTCCCGGCATTGTTGGTGTGTCGCGTCGCGAACGCGGCATCACTCCGGATGACGTGGATCGGGCATTGGAAGCTGCCGGGGCGATTGCGCTGCCCCAGAATCAGGAACTGCTGCACATCATTCCTCGGGCGTATACAGTTGATGGGCAGAGTGGTGTACACGACCCGCTGGGGATGCACGGTTTCCGGCTAGAGGTGGAAGCGCACGTCGTCATGGGGGCTTCCACCGCCATTCAGAACCTGACCAAATGCGTCAACGGTGCTGGAGTTGAGGTGAGCGAGCTGGTTTTGAGCAGCCTGGCAGCGGGTGCAGCCTTGCTCTCAAACACAGAAAAGGATATGGGTGTCGTGCTGGTTGATATCGGTGAGGGAACCACCAGCATTGCTATCTTCATCGAGGGGACCATCTGGTATACCCGTACATTGCCCATGGGTGGTGAGTACATCACCAATGATATTGCTATCGGCTTGCGGTTGCCGCCAGAAACGGCAGAAGAGGTGAAGTTGCGTCATGGGCATGCGATGGTAGCGCAAGTTCCCGAAGATGAGCGCTTCACGATTTCACCTTACGGCGAGAGCGCCCCGGTCGTTGTGCCGCGCTGGAAGCTGGCGCAGATTGTGATGGCGCGCAGCGAGGAAATCCTGGAAAATGTACAACAGGAAATCAAGCGCTCAGGCTATGATGGCTTGTTGCCCGCGGGTTTGGTCTTGTGCGGTGGTACGGCCCAACTGCCAGGGTTACGGGATTTAGCGCGGGATATTTTTGATTTGCCGGTGCAGATTGGTACCCCCCGTGGACTTGGGGGATTGGCGGATAAGGTGGCGTCCCCCGCTTCGGCGGTGGGAGTGGGGTTGCTGAAGTGGACCCCGATGTGGGAAGATGTGGGCAATGCCAACGCCTGGAAGTCTTCCCGAATGTCATGGTGGAAACGGATAGGAACATGGTTGAAGGCTTTGATGCCAGGTTGATGGATACCAAGAGTGAATTGCAGTTTGGATTATTGTTTCTTTCTATGGAGGTGACAAGATGGGTGTTGTAGGTGAGAATTTCGCTCAGATTCGGGTGGTTGGTGTCGGTGGCGGCGGCAGCAATGCCGTCAACCGGATGATCTCAGAGGGTCTCCAGGGCGTGGATTTCATCTCCGTGAATACGGATGCCCAGGCGCTGATGCTCTCGGATGCCCCTAAGCGTGTACGTCTTGGGGATAATGTGACCCGCGGGCTGGGCGCTGGCGGCAATCCCGAACTCGGGCAGAAGGCTGCGGAGGAATCCGCTGGCGAGATTCTCGAGGTTCTCGACGGCGCCGACATGGTCTTCGTGACTGCGGGCATGGGCGGCGGCACGGGTACGGGAGCAGCTCCGGTCATTGCGCGAATCGCCAAGGAACAGGTGAAGGCGTTGACCATCGGTGTCGTGACGCGCCCGTTCACCTTCGAGGGATCGCGGCGGCAGCGTTCAGCGATGGAGGGCATCGAGGCGCTCAAGCATGTGGTGGACACGCTGATTGTGATCCCCAATGACCGGTTGCTGGAGATAACCGAGAAGCGCATGAGCATGCTCAATGCTTTCGCGGTTGCCGATGATGTACTGCGCCAGGGTATCCAGGGTATCACCGAGGTCATCACCGTGCCCGGGCTTATCAACCTGGACTTCGCCGATGTCAAGGCGATTATGCAGGAAGGCGGCGCGGCTCTGATGGCGATTGGACGTGCCAGCGGCGACAACCGGGCGGTGGAAGCTGCACAACAGGCGATTTCGAGCCGGTTGTTGGATGTGACCATCGAAGGCGCTCGTGGCATTCTCTTGAACATCGCTGGTGGGCCCAACATGACCCTGTTCGAGGTCAACGAGGCGGCATCGCTCATTCGCGAGACGGCGCACCAGGAGGTCAACTTGATCTTCGGTGCAGTGGTGGATCAGAATATGGGTGATGATATTCGCGTGACCGTTGTGGCGACCGGTTTCGATCAGGAGGATCCTCCCATTCGCGTGCAGGCGCAGCAGCCTCGGCGCGAGATGCGGGAGAGCATTCTGGTCCCACAGGCGATTGATCCCAACAACGTCGAGATTCCAACCTTCCTGCGCCGTCGTTCTTGATCTGCATTCTGATTGCGAACACAGGTGCGCTTTGTGGTGACCGACAAACCCGCTTTTGTGGCGGCGCCTGGTCAACCGAACGGTTTCCGTGCGGCTGTGAAAGCTGCCGCGCGTATCCCGCAGTTGCGTCGCACCCGCCGTTAGCTGGGAGCGCCTGCTCGGGTAGCATCCGCTCGGAGCGTGCTCGCCTGTAGCGCGTCTGTGTTCGGCGAATTCGCCCGGCGCTTTCGCCCGGCGTGTTTGCCCGGTGTGCTTGTCGGAAGGCGAGGAGGAAATGGGTGGAGACGATTCTGCGACCCTGGATTCCCTATTTGGTGACAGTGGTCGAAGCCTGCGGCGCTTTGGTCATTATCCTGGAAGTGGTACGCACTACCGGGCTATATGTCTATGGCTTTTTCCGCCGCGAGCGACACAACATTCACCAACTGCGCTATGACCTGGGGCATAGCATGATTATGGGCTTGGAATTCCAGGTTGCAGCGGATATTCTCAAGACCGCGCTTGCGCCGCAGTGGGCGGATATGGCGTTATTAGGGGCTTTGATTGCAGTACGTACCGTACTGAATTACCTGTTGGAACGCGAACTCGCGCATATTTCTCAGGAGAATGGACGAGTTGACGTTGTCTGAACGTTGACAGCTTGTGATAGATTCTTGTCACCTCGGTATTGACGCGGGCGTCCTCATCTCACAGGACGCCCGCGTTCTGTATCGGGTAGTGGTGCTTGTGTCACCCCGCCTTGTTTAACTTTGAAAGGTGTTTTTGCGCGCCTCGCGCGCGCAAAAACACCCACAAAAGACCCTCTTCGCCTGTTTGCAGACCTCCTTTGGATTTTTCCCAACACTCTGTCGTATGCTCGAACAACCAGGACTATTGCATTTGGAAAATGATGCCCCGGCAGGCAGATCATGGTTCGTCATCCGGCATCACATTGGCTGCCCAAGCAGGTGTTTATAGGGGATTTTTTGGTCGAGGCGCAGCCCCGACCAAAAAATCCCCTATATTTTTCGGACTTTGGTCCGCGTCTGCCAGGATCCACGCGGTGAAAGACATCAAATGCGTAAGCCCTGCCTATACCCTCCGCTTAAGAGGACGTTTCTATGGTATAATGAGAAAGCGGAGTTAGAGGAGGGTTTGAAATGATCGAGATGGTCGGCCTGACAAAACAGTTCGAGACCGTGTTGGCGGTAGATGGCATCCATCTTGCCGTGCAACCGGGGGAAGTGCTGGCGCTACTGGGTCCCAACGGCGCCGGAAAAACCACGACCGTGCGGATGCTCTCGGCGATTTTGAAGCCCACTGCGGGACA
The DNA here is from genome assembly GCA_022707705.1 of Chloroflexota bacterium. Classification (GTDB taxonomy): domain Bacteria; phylum Chloroflexota; class Anaerolineae; order B4-G1; family SLSP01; genus JAAZNO01. The sequence goes on along the minus strand of JAKJAC010000019.1, from coordinate 9,038 downwards.
TGCTCTCGTCGCTGGCTATGATGTCGCAACTCAGAGCCTTGAAGTGCGGCGCCGCGTCGGCATGCTCACCGAATCCCCCGGGCTGTACCAGCGTATGTCTGGCCAGGAATACCTCGATTTCTTTGGCGAGGTGCGCGGGTTGGCGCCTGCCGCGCGGCGGGCGCGGATTGCGCATCTGGCGGAATGGTTTGAAATGAGCGGGGTCTTGGAACGCCGCCTCGGAGAATACTCCAAAGGCATGGCGCAGAAAGTGGCATTGATGCGCACGCTGCTGCACGACCCCGTAGTGTTGTTGCTTGATGAGCCTACTTCAGCGATGGACCCGCAAAGTGCCCGTCTGGTGCGGAATGCGATTCTGCAGCTTCGCGGCAGTCAACGAACGATCATCATCTGCACCCACAATCTCGTAGAGGCGGAAGAACTCGCCGACCGTATTGCGATTATTCGACAGGGGCGCATCGTGGAGCAGGGAACTCCGGCAGAGCTGAAAGCTCGCTTGCTGGGCGCACCGGTCATGGAAGTGCGCTTCGCGCAACCCGGGCTTAACGGGGCTACGGCTTTGGTGGCGCGCTTTGCTCAGATCGAGAGGGTGGGGGAAGATTCTATTCGCTACCGCTCTGATTGCCCCGGCGAGGTCAATTCGGCAATTCTGGCAGCCTTGTTGGCTGCGGGCATGCCCGTTTTCTCGCTCAGCGAGGTGCCACAGAGTCTGGAAACTGTCTACTTGCGTGTGGTCGCGGATAAGCAGAGTTCTGCTGAGGGTATGGTGACGGCACAGGCATAGTGCTTTTCCCTCTCCGAGGTTGGTTTCCTTCTACGCCTCGGGAGAACTTAGAACTTATCCGAGAATTTGTTTCGATCCAGGGTTTGTGCCTAGAAGCGCGGTTTTGAGGGTGGTTTTTTGGTGGCGGGCACAGCTCTCCAACAAAAACACATCCTCCAGAAAGCGGGTTTAACAACGAGGCTCAACGGAGCATCGCAGCGCACCATGATTCTCGGATAGGTGCTTCGTGAACAACTGCAGTTGGCGATGGGATTGAGAATCACATCGTTTTTGGAATTCCCATGGCGCGCTATTGAGGAAGGAGCATAGGGATGGGGCAGGGCATAGGTGAAGGGGGAATTTCGTTGCGCACCTGGTGGGTGCGGCAGCGGGCTGAGTTGCAACCGGCATTTGTGTTGATGCTCCGGGAGATGAAGGACACACTGCGTGATTGGCGCATCTTGGCGCCTATCCTCTTGTTGGTCACAGTATTTCCTTTCCTGGCTAATGCCGCAGCATCAAAGGGACTGACCTTTGTCAATCAGTACGGTGCGAATCTGATTATCGAGCGTATGTTCCCTTTCTTGATGCTCGTCGTGGGTTTCTTCCCCTGTACTTTTTCGCTCGTTATCGCGCTTGAGACTTTCGTGGGCGAGAAAGAACGGCGCAGCTTGGAGTCTTTGCTGGCGACTCCCCTTACGGATTTGCAGCTCTACATTGGCAAACTGCTGGCAGCTATCATACCGCCGGTCATCGCCAGCTACATCGGCATGATTTTTTACACGTTATTGCTTGGATTTTCCGTGGGTTGGTGGCCCACAGTCTCACTTTTCCTCGTGGCGTTTGTGCTTTCCACGGCGCAGGCTCTGGTGATGGTGAGCGCTGCCGTCATCGTTTCCGCCCAATCCACCAGTGTGCGCGCTGCGAATCTGGTCGCCAGCTTCATCATCATCCCGATGGCGCTGTTATTGCAGGCAGAGGCGGGATTGTTGCTTTTCAATAACTTCACTGGCTTGTGGTTGATTGCCCTGGCTTTGGTGGTAGTGACGATTCTCTTCATGCGGATGGGGATTACACTCTTCAACCGCGAGCGTCTATTAGGGCAGGAAATTGACCAACTTAACTTTGGCAAAAGCTTGCGGGCGTTCTGGGCGGGGTTCTGGCCCCGGAAGGGCATAGGGCACCTTTACCGGCGCGAAATTCCCTCCTTGCTGCGGTTGTTGCGCCCCTATCTTCTGTTTACGCTTCTGGTGGCTTTGGGGGGCGGGGTGCTCATCGGGTTTTGGTTCGCGCAAAAGCTTCCTTTGCCTGCCGGTGCGTTGAATTCTCCTGCGTATCTGGATTTGGACGCGTTCTCAGAAGCTGCTGAGGGTTCGGGCTTATTGCCTGGTTTTTCTGCCTGGACTATTTTCGGGCACAATGTGTACACTTTGCTCATGACGGTGTTGCTGGGCTTTCTCTCCATCGGTGTTGTTGCGGTGCTATTGCTGGCGTTACCCATTGGCATCATCGCCTATATTGCCATGCAAGTGGGGAGAATGGGTATCAGCCCCTGGTGGTTGTTGGCAACGGGAGTGTTGCCACACGGTATCTTCGAGATTCCGGCGGCAATGCTGGTGACGGCTTATGCGCTAAGATTGGGAACCATTCTCTTGCGCACGCCGGAAAAGGATGGCGGAATGATGGACCTGGCGCGCGACCTGGGGCAGTTCTGCAAACTCTTTTTAGCTGTGACTCTGCCACTCTTGTTGCTGGCAGCATGGATTGAAGCGGAAGTATCTTCCCGCTTGATGATTAGTTTCCTCAGCGGTCTCTAAAGCGGTTAGAAAGATACAATGACCTGGTCAGGCGATAGTGGCGCTTCGATAAGAAGCGCCACTATTCATTGTGAGATGGTCTCTGGTTCGGGGGCAGGGATAACACGGCAGGTGACGTGAATATAGGCAAACTCACCGTGAGGGGGTAGCAGATCCTTGGTCTCCATAATCTCGCACCACACATCGCCCAGGTGCACTTTCTCCCCCACGTAGGGCATGTAGGTCTGGTTGACGATAGCGCCAGGGTGGGCATGACTGGGAATAACGTAGCTTACTTTGTAAATCATGATTGGCACTCCTCACGCTGCTGTAGTGAGATATTGCGGTGCCGCAGTTTGAAAGCCAGATCGCGCGCCAGGTTGTACATGACTCGGTAGCCAACGGGATTCTCTTGATCGCAATAATCCAACAGAAGCTTGCCATGGATGATCAAGACTTCGGCGCTCTCAGAGATGCAGCTGATGGTCGCTGACCGGGGACCGGAATCCAGCATCGAGATTTCCCCGAAACCCTGTCCTGCGCCAAGGAGCACCAGGGTGGGTCCATCAGGGGCGCCCAGGCAACCCACTTTCACTTGCCCTGAGAGCACGATGAAGAACTCATCTCCTGCTTCGTCTTCGCGCACGATGATATCATCGCGCTGGTATGTGCGCTTCTCTCCCAGGTCTGCAAGCGCCTGTATCTGCTCAATACTAAGGCCAGCAAAAAGGTCCGCCGTTCGTAGCACGTCAATAGGTGTGGTCATTTTCCCTCCTGTAATGAGGGGTGAGTTGCTCTCACCGCTCCTGTTTTTAATTCAAACCCTCCCAGCTCACCTTTCAATTTCATTATACGCACAATTGCGTCAGGCGGCAAGCTCTAGAAACCCTGTAAGTGTTCAGATTTCCAGCGTAAAGTACAGCTAAGTGAAATTTGGATGCGGCGACGTACCCGTCGCCGCATCCAAATTTCAAAAAATGACTCTCTTCGTATGTTTGCGGACCCTCTTTTGGCTTTTCCAATAATCTTTTGTACACTCGCCTTTTGGTGAAGTTTGACCGAAATCCAGTTGTTGCCTATAATAGAGGTGGTCCTGACATGTCAGTATGGGCAAGGAGGAGAGTGCGTGGAAGGGCGAATCCTGATCATCGAAGATAACCCTGTGAACAGCGGCGGGCTGAAAGACCGCTTCGAGGAAGAAGGGCTGCAGGTGGAGGTGGCGATGACCGGCGCTGAAGGCATCGCGATTGCGGCGCGGTCGTTGCCACAGGCGATTATCATCAGCACCACCTTGCCTGATATGCCGGGAACTGCTGTAGCGCAGCGCTTGCGCCAGATTGCCCGTACCCAGCACATCTTCCAGATGCTGCTCGCCGACAGGGAGAGCCATGTGGAGCTTCTAGTGGGATTGGAGCAGGGGGCGGATGACTTCGTCACGATTCCTTTCGACCCCCTCGAAGTGTCGTTGCGGGTGCGAAATGCACTGCGACGGGCTGGTGCAAGCAACATGCTCGACCCCACAACTGGCTTGCCTACAGGGCGGGTCATCCAGAATCACCTGCGCAAACTTCTGAATGATCCCCAAGGCGCCTGGACCCTGATGCGGGTGAAGGTCAATGGTTTGGAGGCTTTCAGAGATGTCTATGGCTTTCAGGCAGGCGGTGATTTCCTTCGCAGCGTCACGCTGATTCTGGCAGAGGCTCTGAGTCTGGATGACGTGCTGGATGATTTCCTGGGTTACAACGGCAACGATGACTTTATCATCGTGACGGAACAGCGCCGTGCGGATAGCCTCGCCGCTGAGGTGCGGACGCGTTTTGACTTAGTGTTGCGCACACACTACAGTTTCATGGACCTGGCGCAGGGCTATTTGCTGATTGATGGTGAACAGGCGCAGATGGCGACGGTGCGTATTACCCGTGTTGATGCGACCTCCGGTCCTTTCTACGATATTCGCGCTCTGAGCGAGGCTTTGGTGTAAGCGGCTAAGGGTATTGCGGCGCATTTGAGGGGCTTGCGGTTGGCAGCGTCTTTCGACGGGTGAACTAAATGGTTTGAGGTTGCCTCTATGACGCGATTGGTAGCCTTTACGGCGGCTTGGGCTTTCGGGATTGTTTTGGCTCAAGCCGCCGTTTTGCATCCTGCCTGGCTTTTGCTGGCGTTTCCGGCGGCGTTGGTGCTGCATTTTGGCGCTGCGGATAACCGGCGCGCGACGTTGGCAGTGTGGGCGCTGGCAGGGCTGGCGTTGGGTGCCGGGCGCTACTTGCTGGCTCAACCCGTCTTCGATGCCGGGCACGTTTCATCCTACAACGGCGCGACGGCTGTGACGCTGACCGGTATCGTGCGCGGCGAACCGGATTCCCGCGCGACCTATACCAATCTTCTGGTGGAAGCCGAGAGCCTGGTCCTATCTGATGGCAGGGAGATTGCAGTTCGTGGTAAGGTATTGGTGAAAGCGCCCCCGTTCACTTCTGCTTTCTACGGCGACCGTGTCGCAGTCGCCGGTGCATTGGAAACCCCGCCGGTATTCGAAACATTCTCCTACCAAGACTATCTGGCGCGACGGGGCATCTATACCCTGGTGCGCGAGGCGAAGGTGGACGTGCTTGCCTCCCATCAGGCGGGACGAGTGCGCGAAGGGCTGTATCGTTTCAAGGCGCACGCGCTGGCTACCTTGCTGCGATTGCTGCCGGAGCCACAGGCTTCGCTTCTGGCAGGCATCCTCTTGGGTGTGGAATCCGGCATTCCTGAGGATTTGAGCGCGGCTTTCTCTGCCACGGGTACCAGTCACATCGTGGCGATTTCCGGCTTCAATCTGACACTGGTCGCTGGCGTGCTGGCAGTGCTGGCGCGGCGATTCTTCGGGAAGAAGGGCGAACTGCCCGTTGCTCTTGGAGGCGTATGGCTTTACACGATTTTGGTGGGCGCCTCTGCTACGGTGGTGCGCGCAGCCGTGATGGGTAGCCTGGTGCTATTCGCGCGGCGCGATGAGCGACCTATTCACGGTCCCACCTCGCTGGCGCTTGCGGCGTTGGTGATGTCGGCGGGCAATCCCTTCATCTTGTGGGATGTCGGTTTTCAGCTCAGCCTGGCGGCGACGGCAGGGCTGATTTTCTTCACTGGTCCCCTGACCCAACTCTTCCGGCAGATGCTCTTGCGTTTGATGACTCCTCAGCGGGCTGAAATCTTCATCGGTTGGCTGAGCGATGCCCTCATTGTGACCCTTGCGGCGCAAATCACCACTTTGCCTATCCTTGTGGCTACTTTCCGGCAGCTCTCCCTGGTGACCTTGCTCACAAATCTGGCGGTCTTGCCGGCGCAGCCTTTTCTGATGTTCTCTGGAGCAATCGCTTTGCTAATGGCGTTGTTGGTGTTCCCGCTCGGGCAGGTCATCGCCTGGTTTGCCTGGGTCTTTCTCACCTATACCATCACGCTGGTGGAATTCACTGCGCGCATTCCTCTGGCTTCGATTCCCGTTGGGCAGATTGGCTTACCGTTGGTGTGGGCGTATTATCTGGCGCTTGCTGTTGGAATCGCGCTGTCTTCTCAATCGCCCGCACAGCGTCGCAAGGTTTGGGAACTGGTGCGGCAGCTCAGCAGCTGGCAGCGGGTGGGAGCTCTGACAGCGCTCGCACTAGCGGGCATGTTCCTCTATATGCGCCCGGATGGTCGGCTCCACGTGACTTTTCTGGATGTTGGACAGGGTGATGCCGTGTTGATTCAAACGCCTGCGGGGCGGCAGGTGCTCATTGATGGCGGTCCTGAGGCTTCGAGATTGCTCTCGCAACTGGGAAAACAGCTGCCGTTCTGGGATCGCGAGCTCGATGCGGTGATTCTGACCTCACCGGATGACGCGCGGCTTACCGGACTGATTGCCGTATTGGAGCGCTACGAAGTGCCGCGTGTGGCGACCGGCGTCGAGGTCGGGCGCGGCGACTTCTATGCGCGTTGGGAAGCTCTGCTTGCTGCCATGCCCTCCTCCCAGGTCAGCACCCTGGCAGCAGGGGATGTTTGGGATTTGGAGGGCGGGGGGCAATTGCGCGTGTTGTCACCGCTTCCGGGAACCGCAGCCGGTCCCCTGGTTCTGCGCTTGGATTACGGCGAGGCAGGTTTCCTCTTTGCCGGGGATGCTACAACTGTGGTCGAGGAGCGTCTGGTGCAATCCTCCCCGACCCTGCTGCCCGCTGAGGTGTTGCAGGCGGCTCGCAACGGCGCAGCCACATCCTCGACGCCGGCGTTCCTTGAGGCGGTCGCGCCCTCCATCGCGGTGATTAGCGTGAGTTCCGATAATCGTTCCGGCAATCCGGCGCCGCAGCTCTTGGCTCGCCTTCTGGATACAACCGTCTATCGCACCGACCAGTGTGGCGCGATTGAGGTGCTTTTCGATGGTCTTGCTCTCACCGTTGAGGCGGATTGTTCAACCCGCTAGCTGTTGCATGCTGGCGGCGCTAGAATTCTGTTGCTTTCGAAAGGGTGTGCGATGAAATCTGCATTTCTCAAGACCTGGGCTGTGATTGAAGTGTCCGCGGTCACCTTTGGGATTATCCCCTTGTTGACCCTCGGTGTATACCGGCTTTTTCCACGCTTTGAGACCTGGCACTCTAGTTTCGCGTAAAACACGACCCAAAAACGCGAATTTCTGGTATGCTAGCCCGTATGGGCAACTTAACGTTAACACATGAACGCATAGATGATATTCCGTTATTGATCAGCCTGGGCCAGACACTGGGACTGGACAAGGCGGTGAACACGCACCTGGGCACGCACGGCCTGCAACAAGGGCTGACGAATGGCGAACTGGTGATCACGTGGCTGGCGTACATTCTGTCGGAAGGCGATCACCGCAAGTCGGGGGTTGAGGACTGGGCGTGGCGGCATCGCCGGGTGCTGGAACAGGTGTTGGGACATCCGCTGCGGCGGGTAGACTTCAGCGATGATCGCTTGGGGAACTTGCTGCGCCGCTTCAGCGATCCGGAGAAATGGGAGGCGTTGGAGAGCAACGTGTGGCGCGCGCAGACGCAGGTTTATGCCCTGGAGGTGGAATGCGTCCGTCTGGATAGTACGACTAGCTATGGGTATCACGAAATCACCGAGACAGGCGTGATGCAATATGGATACAGCAAAGACCACCGACCAGACTTGCCGCAACTGAAGTTGATGGCCGCATTGGCGGAACCGGCAAGCCAGTGTCTGGCGGTAGACCTGTATGCGGGGCAGCGGGCAGACGAGGGGCTGTATGTGCCGTTGTACCAGCGGGTGCGGGAAATGCTGGGAAAACCCGGGCTGTTGTATGTTGGCGACTGTAAGATGGCGGTCTTGACCACTCGTGCCCACATTGCCCTGGCGGGAGACTACTATCTGACGCGCCTCCCACGCAACCTGTACAGCGAAGAGCAATGGCAGGTATGGATCGCACAACGGGAGGCGTGTGACAACTTGACATTGTTCTGGGAAGATGGGGAGAAACGTGGGGCGGGCTGTGAATGGGAACATACCCTGACCGCGGAAATCGCCGGACAAATGGTGAGTTGGGAAGAGCGTTTGCAATGGATCTACTCGCCGGAGATGGCAGCGACGCAGACTCAAGCCTTGGAAACGCGCTTGCAACAGGCCGAAACTGAATTGAAGACGTTGACCCCGGGACCCGGACGTGGAAAACGCGCGATTCGTGAGGCGGAAGTTTTGCAGGCGCGGATTGCGGCGCTCTTGAAGCGCCATAAAGTAGAAGGTTTGTTGCAGCCACACTGGGAACGGGTGGAACAACGCGAGACTTGCTATGTGGGTCGGGGACGCGGCAGTGCCACTCGCCCGACCCGCGAGATAGTCCAGGTGCATTACCGCCTGACCCGCGTGGAACGACAAGCGGCGGCGATCACCGAAACGCAACAAAACTTCGGTTGGCAACTGCAAGTCACCAATATGCCAGCAGCGGTTTTGCTGCTGCAGCAAGCAACTACCACGTACCAGGAAAGTTGGCATCTGGAACACGATTTTCACAAGCTCAAAGATTGCCCCATCGGCCTGAGCCCGCTGTTTGTCTGGCGCGATGAGCAAATCCTGGGCTTGACGCGATTGTTGCTGTTGGCCTTGCGCTTGCTGACCTTGATCGAAACCCAAGTCGCGCGGGGCTTGCTGGCGGATGACCAGAGTTTGACCGGATTGTATGAAGGGCAACCGCGTCGCGCCACCCAGCGACCGACAGCCGCGCGGCTGTTGAAAGCCATCAGCCGGGCCGAGATTACGTTGACGGAGGTGCAAAGTCCTGAACATTGTGAATGGTACCTGACAGAATTGCCTTCTTGGCTGCCACAAATCCTGAGTTATCTGAAACTTCCCCTGGAATTGTATGGGAAGTTGATCGCAAATTCCCGTTTTTCATTTTAGATTAACGCGAAACTAGAGCAGTTAAGCCTTGAGTGACAGGTGGGCGGCATAGGCGTACACCCCAACCTCGGATACAATTGATGACGATCAGTTGT
>JAKJAC010000199.1 GCA_022707705.1 Chloroflexota bacterium | reverse complement strand
CTTTTCGGTCTCCTCGAGCGTGTACTTCATCACCGTTTCCTTGAGATCCTCGAAGCCCTCGGTGCGCGCGGCGATATACGCTACATCTTCCCAACCGTTAACCAGGATCTCGCGCATCAAGCCGTTTACCAAAGCCACATCGGTGCCGGGGCGATGCTGCAAGTGCAGACAACCGGGCAACCGCGTGAGGTTGATGCGGCGCGGGTCAGCGACAATCAGCGGAACACCGCGATAACGCACGGCATGACGAATGCGCGTCCCGATGACGGGGTGCTGCTCGGTGGTGTTGGAGCCAATGACGAAGATAACCTCCGATTGCTCGGTCGAGTCTTTGATGGTGTTGCTCATCGCACCACTACCAAAAGAGGTCGCCAAACCCGCAACCGTAGAAGCGTGACAGAGTCGCGCGCAGTGATCAATGTTATTGGTCTTCCCAATACCGCGCGCAATCTTCTGCATCAGGTAGCTCTCTTCGTTCGTGCATTTCGCCGAAGTCAGGTAGGCAACACTGTCGGGACCGTCTGCGTCACGGTAATGCGTGAGTTTCTGCGCGACGAGGTCCAGCGCCTCATCCCAAGTGGCCTCGCGGAAACCCGCCCAGGGACCATCAGTCACACTCTCATCGCGGATAAGCGGCGTGGTCAGGCGGTCGGGGCGCGCCACGAAATCCCACCCGTAGCGACCCTTGACGCACAGCGCCAACCCGTTGGCGGGAGCTTCTTCAGCTGACGTGACGCGGGTGATTTTGCCATTCTTCATATTGAGGTCGAATTGGCAACCCACACCACAGTACGTACAGGTTGTGCGGACTTTTTTCTGATACGCAGCGCGTCCCCACCCCACGGAAGGCTTGTCGAAAAGCGCACCAACAGGGCAGATTGCCACACAATTACCGCAAGATTCGCAGCCCGCATCCAACATCATCTGGTGAGCGCCAGGAACCACGAGAGTATCGAAGCCCCGCTTTGAGAAGTTCCAGACATTGCAGCCCTGAACTTCCTGGCAGACACGCACGCAACGCCCGCACAGGATACACTTGTTCATGTCCACAAAGACCACGGGATTGGGATCGGAATCCACAGGATAGGCATGGCGCTTGCCACTATGGTCGGGCCAATCCACTTTGTACTCATAGACCCAGCGCTGCAACTCGCAATCACCATCAGCCTCGCAAGTCATACACTCGTTGGGGTGGTCGGTGAGCAACATCGAGAGCACGAAGCGTCGTAGGGTGACGACTTCCTCGGTTTCGGTATGCACAACCATCCCCTCGTTAACTGGGAGAGTACAAGCTGTGGTTGGTCCACGCATGCCATCCACGGCGACCACGCACAGACGGCATGAACCGGTAGGCTTCACCGCCGGATGATGACAGAGGGTCGGGATTTCGATCCCCACACTCTGCGCCGCTTCCAACACCGTAGATCCCGCAGGTACTGTCGCGGACTTGCCATTGATTGTAAGGTGAATCAGTTGAGACATGAAGTCCTCCTTAAAAAGAGTCGGCTCTTATAATGTTTGTGAAAGCTCAAGGGTCCTATCGAACACCTAGCGCATAAAACTGATATAATCATGCTGCGCCGCGACGGTCTCGACAGGCCCAGCCATAGGACAAACACCGGTAGAACAGGTTCCCGCCGCATGCGCTTCGAATTCCTCGCGGAAATGACGCAGCGCCGTGAGGATCGAAACCGGCGCTCCCTGCCCCAGACCGCAGAAGGAAGTCTGAATCACTTGATGTGCTGTCCGTTCCAAATCTTCCAGATCACCCGGAAGTGCGCGCCCTTGCCGGAGTCGCTCCAGGCACTCCATCATACGGAGCGTTCCTATGCGACAAGGGACACACTTGCCACAGGATTCGGTAGCAAAGAAGCGCATCAGTACGTAAGCCAGGTCCACAATGCACTTATCCGCGCCACAGACGAGCAGAGCGCCGCTACCCAACGCAGCGCCATTCTGCTGCATGGTCGCGAAATCCATTGGCGTATCCAACAGCGCCGGCGCAATGATGCTACCGGCAGCGCCGCCAGTTTGCGCACATTTGAAGGCTTTGCCATCCTTCATGCCGCCGCCATAAATCTCGATCACTTCGCGCAGAGTAATGCCCATCGGCACTTCAATGAGGCCCGTGATGTTCACATCGCCGAGCATGGTATAGACTTTCGTACCGGGGCTTTTTTCAGTGCCCAAGGCGCGATACCAGGTTACGCCCTCACGGATAATCGCCGGCACATTTGCCAGTGTCTCCACATTGTTGACCACAGTGGGCATACCGTGATACCCACTCACTGTGGGATAGGGCGGACGAATGCGCGGGATCCCGCGCTTGCCTTCAAGGCTTTCCAGCAGGGCAGTCTCTTCACCACAAACATAGGCGCCCGCGCCCGCATGAATGTGAATGTGGAAAGAGAAGCCGCTCTCCATAATATTGTCTCCCAGCATCCCCAAAGCTTCAGCCTGTTTGATAGCGTGCTCCAGGCGCTCCTTCGCGAGGGTATACTCACCACGGATGTAGATCCACCCCTCGTGTGCGCCTACCGCATATCCAGCTAGAGCCATGCCTTCCAAGACAGCATGGGGATCACCTTCCAGGATCAAACGATCCTTAAAGGTTCCCGGTTCAGATTCATCCGCGTTGCAGACAATGTAGCGGGTATCTGCAGCCTGATTGGCAACGAATTGCCATTTCATGCCGGTGGGAAAACCTGCACCACCACGTCCCTGCAAGCCAGAGTCCTTAACGGTCTGAAGTACCTGCGCCGGCGTCAGCTCAGCCAACGCCTTAGCCAAGCCAAAATAACCATCGTAAGCAATGTATTCCTCGATACTCTTTGGATCAATAATGCCAGCGCGGCGCAATACCACACGCTGCTGTCCATAGAGAATCCCCTCGCGACGCGGTAAGCGCGCGATCACACCTGAAAGCACATCCGGCGGCGCCAACAGCGTCTCAGCCACACGACCCTTGTAGAGATGCTCCTCTACCAGGAAAGGCACATCCTCGACCCGCAACGGTCCGTAAAGGGTGCCCTCAGGGTAAACGATAACAAAGGGCAAAACATCGCGCCGCCCGGTCTGACCGATGTAGCTCACATGGACTTCATCTTCCAGACCGTGGAATGCCAGTTCTGCTTCCAAAGCCAGCTTGATAGCCTCAGCGCCTCGCGTAAGGCTCAAGGGGTCACCAGAGACCATGACATGCGCACGAATCATGCGGCACCTCCCTGACTGCCGCCACAACAGCAGCCACGATAGCGTCCCAACAATTCCTGTACTTTTGCGTGGGTCATGTTGCCGAAGACTTCACCATCAATCGTGATCACCGGACCCACAGAGCAAAGCCCCAGGCAACTGGTAACCTGCAGTGTCCACTCACCATCGGGCGTTGTCTCCCCGAAGTGAATGCCCAGAGTCTCCTCCAATGCCTGCCAGACTTCGCGCCCGCCAGCAACGTGACAGGGCGCATCCTGGCACATCTGCACCGTGTGTCGCCCACGTGGTTCCACCGATATCATGCTGTAGAACGACGCCACGCTGTGAACGTGACTTCGCGGCAATTGCAGGCGATCTGCCACCGCCACCAGCAGCTCCTGTGAAACATAGCCGGTTTCCTGACTTAGGTCGCGCAAAATCTCCACCAGAGCTTCAGGATCAGCTCCATAACGCTCCAAAACGGTTGTGAGTAAGTTCATGTGCTCTTCCATATCCCCCCTCAACGATGATTCAATTGCCACCCCGGGATGGAATAAGTTCCCATGGGAAAATCAACCCACCGCCAGTTTGCCCTCGCTCTCGATGGAAATCGCATTGACAGGGCATACCTGCTTACAGATACCGCAGCGGACACAGACCGAGGGATCAATAAGATGCGCCTGTTTCGGCTTGCCGGAAATGGCATTCACCGGGCAGTTGCGCGCGCAACGCGTACAACCAATGCAGGTCTCCGGATCAATGATGTACTCGATGAGCGGTTTGCAGACTTTTGCCGGGCAGCGCTTCTCGTAGATGTGCGCCTCGTATTCATCGCGGAAATTCTCGATCGTACTCAGCACAGGATTGGGCGCACCCTGCCCCAAACCGCACAACGAAGCGCGGGCGATATACTTAGCCATGGCTTCGAGGCGTTCAATATCACCGGGCTGACCGCGCCCCTCGCAGATATCGGTGAGGATTTCCAACATTCGCCGGGTCCCCACACGGCAGGGCACACACTTGCCGCACGACTCATCCTGCGTGAACTCCATGAAGAAGCGGGCGATATCCACCATGCAGGTGTCTTCGTCCATCACCACGAAGCCGCCCGAGCCCATGATAGAACCGACTTTCGCCAGGTTTTCATAGTCCACGGGCAGATCCAGGTATTTCTCCGGGATGCAACCCCCCATCGGACCACCGGTCTGCACCGCTTTGAACTTCTTGTCGTTAAGGATACCGCCACCCACATCGTAAACGATTTCGCGAATCGTCACTCCCAAGGGAACTTCGATAAGCCCGGTGCGCTTCACCTTGCCCGCAATGGCGAAGGTCTTGGTGCCCTTGCTCTTCTCCGTACCCATGGAGGCAAACCACTCGCCGCCCTTGAGAATGATCTGCGGCACGTTGGCATAGGTTTCCACATTGTTGATATTGGAAGGCTTCGCCCACAAGCCCTTGGTCGCGGGGAATGGTGGACGGGTAGTAGGCATACCACGGGCGCCCTCGATAGACTGCATCAAGGCGGTCTCCTCACCGCAGACAAAAGCGCCCGCGCCCATCCGCACTTCCAAATCAAAGCTGAAGTCGGTCCCCAGAATGTTGTTACCCAACAAACCGTAATCCCGCGCCTGCTGTATTGCGAGGCGCAGCGTGCTAATGGCGATAGGATACTCCGCCCGGACATAGAAATAGCCCTGGCGCGCGCCAATTACATAAGCGGCAATCGCCATGCCCTCAATCACGGCGTGCGGATCACCTTCCAGCACGCGCCGGTTCATAAACGCACCCGGGTCGCCCTCATCGCCGTTGCAGATGACAAATTTCTCGTCGCCGGGGGCATTGCGGGCAAACGTCCATTTGAGGTGGGTCGGGAAACCCGCGCCACCACGACCGCGCAAGCCAGAACGCTTCAATTCGTCGAGCACTTGCTCCGGTGTCATCTCGGTCAGCACTTTGCCCAACGCCCCATAACCATCTACAGCGATGTAATCGTCAATGTTGCCGGGGTCAATCTTACCGACATTCCGCAACACGACGCGAATCTCTTTCGAAGCCGGGGCTTCCAACGGCTCAACCTCGATGCCCTTGAACATCAGGCGCGCTATAGGGCGCCCCTTCAGCAAGTGCTCCTCGACAATCAGCCGGGCATCCTCGGGTGTGAGTTGGACGTAATGCGTCCCCTCAGGATAAATCACCAGCTCCACACCCTGAGCCTGTGGACCCAGGGTAGCAGCTTGCATGACCTGGACTTCGCCATCAAGATGGTGTTCGTAAATCTTTTCCAGCAGCGCCTGCTCAACCGCTTGAGCGCCAGGTGCAGAGCTGCTGATCAGAATATTCGCGCGATAGGTCATAATTCCTCCTGCTTCATATCGCGTGACAAAGCTCCCTTATCACGCCTGGAAAATGACAATGCTCGTTCAGGCAGTCTGCTTGATCGCCCACTCGGCAATCGGCTCGCCGCCAACCACGTGCTTCTCAATCAGCGTCGGTACCCGGTCAGCCCCAAGCTTGCCGTAGGTGACCATATCGCCTTCGCCAATTTGCACCTGCACAATCGGCTCATACTCACAAAGACCAATACAACCGGTCTGCGTAACGGCTACATCGGTCACCTTCTGCTTCTCCAGCTCGCCGAGAATCGCCGTCATGGTATCGCGTGCGCCCGCTGCGATTCCACAGGTTCCCATCGCTACCACGACGCGCACACGCACGCCTTCAGCGCTCATGCGCCGACGTTCCAACGCCCGCTCTTTGATCTTCTGCAGTTCTTCCAAACTCTTCATGGCTATTCCTCCATTGCAAATCATGGTAGTCTTGAATTACAAATCAAGAATCACAAGGCATGAGTGATCCAGCTCACGCAGCACCTGGTGCAGTTCCTTCGCCGTATAGCATCGCGTGCCCCTCTTCCAACATCTCCCGCAAGAATCCCAACACCTCCGGATCAGAAAGGGCCACATCGTCACCCAAAACCTCGCGCAACTCGCGGGTATCCAATTTGAACTCGCGCGTGCCGCCAGTCACATCATGCACAGCGTGCTGATACAGCACATCCAGCGTCGGAAACCCAACAATCATGCAGAGCACAGTCCCTGTCAGATCACCTAACGGTGGGCGGTCAATATGGCTGTGTTGAAAGCTGGCCCAGGTGCGCGTACCCACCCCCAGCTCCGATTCTATGCCAAATTCACCGCCGCACATCTCCGCCGCCTGCTTGAGAAAGGGAATTCCCAGACCCACCTTGCGCGTGGTGCGGGTAGTAACCCAGGGATCGGCGATACGGCGCACCATCTCCGCCGGCATCCCCGAACCATTGTCGCGCAATTCAAGCGTGAGCCTATCGGCGCTGAAATCCTCATCAATGTTAAGGAGTATCAAACTGGCGCCGGCTTTGGCGCCGTTCTCGAAAATATCCAGCAAATGCTGAGAAAGCTCCCGAAAAATCGTCACTCGTACTTCCGTAAAGATTTAGAGACATCAGCCGGGCTGACCCGCCCCAGAATATCCTCATCAATCATCACCACCGGCGCCTGCGAGCAAGCCCCCACACAGCGGCAAATCTCCAGGGTAAAACGGTTATCCTCGGTAGTCTCGCCCATCTTGACGCCCAAAACCTGCTGATATTTCTCAATGAGCATGGGTCCGCCGCGCACATAGCAAGCAGTGCCCAGGCAGATGCTGATCTTGTGCCTTCCTAGGGGAACCATGCGGAAGGAGGAGTAGAAGGTCAACACACCATAAATGTGGCTCAGGGGTACCCCCAAGGCTTTGGCGATATACGCCTGCATCGGGGGGGAAATATAACCAACCTTTTCCTGCACCAGGGTTAGAACCAACATCGTCGCACCTGGGCGGTCGCGATTGGCGCTCAGTACCTCATCCATGGCGCTTTTTTCTTCAGGGGTCAAAGTCACATCCACAACCGTCGTTAAGTCCATGTTTGGATTTACACTCATTGTTTCACCTCAATTGCCTGTGAAATGCACGGAACGGCATTATGGAGCCATTTCCAAACCCAAAGTCAGATTAGCTAAACCTTATTATAGACGTTTTCGCAAAACTGCCAAAGTGACATTATTCGCGGCTTTGATTGTCAGCACTCCCCACAATCTCAGGGCACAAATGCCCGGCGCTGCCCCTCTCCACGCAATGCCAGGCGCAGCTCAGTGATAGAGGGATTCCCCTCCAAAACGAAGATCGTTATCACGCTGCCGATACCGTCCAACCAGTGGGCATCCGAAGAGGTAATCAACGGCAACTCCGGCGGCAGACGGAAACGCTTCCGCGCGGCTGAGGGGCGCAGATTGGGCGAGACTTCGGCTGCATCGGCTTGCAAGTCTGGGGGCCAAAGCCCCAAAACCCCCAACAAGCCCTTCATGGGGCGCTCGATGTGCGCAGGGATGAACAGTCCGCCCAATGCGTGAACCGCACGCGCCGCATCTTCCAGCGAGATTTGCGCAGGACCCTGATAGAAACTATCATCTTCCGCGACCAAATCGCCCTCAGCATCCACCCGGTATTGTGGACCAAAACGCTCGGCGTCGTGACTAAAGGGTAACATCACGGCGCGCACCTGCATCTCCCAGGCTTGCGCCTGCTCTAGCGTATCGAAAAGGCATAGCACATCCACCTCTTCCTGGCACTGCAATTCCATGCCCGGCAGCACCCACAGACCGGTGCCCGCGGCAGCTTCCATCACGGCGCCGACATTGCCGACAGCGTTGTGATCGGTGACGGCAATAATATGGAGTCCCTTGTGAAGTGCCTCGTCAACAATCAACGGGGGAATCATCTCCACCTCGGCACAGGCGGAGAGGCAGGTATGAATGTGAAAATCAGCCCGAAATTCGCCCACAATAATACCAGGGCAAACTCAGATAAGTCGTGCCAGTTTTACAACCGTCTCGAAGGTGGGTTCCGCAGCATGCAACAAGACGACGCCCTCAGCGGCAGCGCGCTTGACCGTCTCAGGCGCCACAGGCGCGCCCTCGGTAACCACAATGCCAGCAGCGCCTACCAGCGAGGCAACCGCAATGATGTTAAGGTGGG
>JAKJAC010000198.1:8027-8289 GCA_022707705.1 Chloroflexota bacterium | reverse complement strand
CATGACCAAAGGCAATCAGTTCCGGGGTGGTGCTGCCGTTGGTGCACGCCAGCAGCGGCGCCAGAGCCACGCGACCGGCTTCCGCCAAGCGCAGGAGCTCCGCGCGCGGCGCTTCGAGGTCCACGAGCAGCGTGACCTCTCGCAGCGCCCGGTCGAGCTCGCTAACCCGCAGGGAAGATGGCTCGAGCTTCTCGCGCAGCTCGAAGAGCGTCTGCGCATCGAGCGACAGCTGGAACAAGACCTCATCCCAGATGCCGAAGGT
>JAKJAC010000198.1:353-7970 GCA_022707705.1 Chloroflexota bacterium | reverse complement strand
CCCGCCGTAGCTTTCCGCCAGGAAGCGATAGCGGGTGCCAGGGACGCCCGCGCGCGTCAGGGTGAGCGCCTGGTGCGCCCAATCGCGCGCGCCCGCGGGGCGCCCATCAATCCAGATGAGGCTCTCGCCGCCGGAATCCAGGCAGAGCACGCAGCGCTGCCCGGCAGATTCGGCGGGCAAGACGAGCTCGCCGCGGAACCAGGCATATTCCCACTTGGCGCCCCAGGGTGTGCCGGGGGGCATGGGGCGGAAGGGACCGGCGCCCGCAGCTTCGGCGGTGAGGGTGTCGAGGGTGGTAAAGCCCTCGAGCGCGACCTCGCCGAGGGGGCGAAACCACAGCTCGCGCAGCACCTTGCGCCAGCGTTCAATCCGTCGTCGCCATTCAGGGGTGAGAGTCATAGCAGCTCCTTGAAAAGATGATAAACCACAAAGGACACAAAGGGCACAAAGAGTTTTGATTTTCTTTAGACAGGATTTACAGGATTTACAGGATTAACAGATTAATCGGATTTTTTCGTAGCCGTCTTTTGTCGTGTTTTGCGATGCGCGCCTTGAGTCTTCCTTAGAGTCCTTAGTGTCCTTCGTGGTGAAAAGGATTGTCCACCCGCTAGACCGGCAGCAGCAATCCCAAGCCGAAACTGAGGGCATTCATCGCCAGGCTCAGCAGCAGCAGCGCCGGGAAGGTGATCTGACGGCGCAGCGGCAGGTACAGCCGCCTTCCACGATGGCAAGCGTGGTCAAGGGGAAGTACCTCAAGCCCCCGCCAATCGCCATGGACCAGAGCAACGGTTGGGTGACCAGGTTGACCGCCACCCCCAGGGTGACCCAGAGCTTGAGCGGCTTGTTGCGCCGGTGCGCGTAGGCGATCAGGACCGGCAACTCGATCAGCACGGTAAGCGGCACGGTGAACGCAGCGATCAATCCAAGGACGAAACCCAAGCCCGAAAAGATCCAGGTGGCGGTAAAGAGCCACCGGGGCGGCGCTTCGGGGCGCGGCGCTTCAAGTCGCGGCGCGCGGACGATCCAAATGATCAGGAAGACCAGGTGCAGCAGCGCCAGCAGCGGCAGAATCAGAACCGCCGCTCCAAGGGTAAAGAGCGCCACGATAAAGAGCGGACCGTTGAACAAGCTGCCGAAAGTCGAATATTCCTCGACGACGAGGCTCGAGTCCTCGATCCTGACGGTGTACTGCGCCTGATAAGCGCGTTTGCCGAAGACATTGCTCTCGCGGGTGATGCCATCGGAGAAGCGCACGCTCAGGCGGAAGTGCTCGGCATAGCCATAAGCCATGGAATAGCAGCTGGTCGCCTGGCAAGTGATGCGCTGCGGTCCGAGCTCCTGCAGCGGTTCGGCGGTGGCGCAGGTGGGGTCGGAGCATTCGTAAAGCGTGGCTTCGACGATCTCGGGTTGGACATCCGTGAGCGCGGTGAAGATGAAGTCCATGGTGGGCTTGGGACCCACATCGGCGAGAGCAACCGAAGCAAGAATCAGGCTCAAGAGCAATCCCAGCGTGATGCCGGCGCTCCAGGAATGCCATTTGCGGTGCATGGTTCGCCTCCTTTGGTGATCAGCGCGCTCAGGTGTGTGTAATACTATCATACGCCGGGCGGGCAATCGTGCAAATCGAGGCGCAGAGGAAAATAGGACGCAGATGAACGCAGATATACGCAGATAAGATGATGAAGAAAAAAGGCAAGCCACGAATTTCACGAATTGCACGAATGGGAAGAAACGGGGACGCTACGCCATCGCAACCTCGGTTGCTGGCAATGGTCTCCGTAGCCGCGATTTCAAATCGCGTTCTTTGGTGCCGTAATCCTCTCTCATCATCGCAACCTCAGCCGTAACCAATGTACCGCGAACTTATGGATTTTCATATTTAACTTCGGCAATGACTCGCATCCTGGCGAGTGACCATGTAGCCACGGCATCCTGCCACGGCATCCTGCCGCGTTCTGCTGCCTCCCCAGACCCTACAGGGCGAGCCTCGTCGCGTAGCGACGGTTGAGAGTAGGCAGGTACTTCAGTGCCTGTACAGCCACGTAGCCAACCAACCCCGTCCTGTAGGGACGGCTGAAAAGAGCTTGTGCCAGGCGATGATTGAGGCGCGGGGGCGGTTCAGCGCCGCTCCCCATGATGGCCTCCGCACCTCATCTGCGTCCCATGCTTCTCCAATTCGTGCTATTCGTGAAATTCGTGGCTTGTCTTTCCTCTCCCTTTCTCTTGATCTGCGTCCATCTGCGTTTATCTGCGTCCTAAATCTCTCTTTTCCGTCTACATCGCTGCACTCAGCGCGAAATCGAAGCCGTTGCCCGAATGCCAAAACGTGGTTACAATAGTGGCGTACCCCAGCAAGCGCTTGAGGTGGAGGCAAGGATGAAACGCGAAATTGCGATCACGCAACCGGATTATCTCGTGGAGGATTGGCCCGGGAAATACCAGGTGTTCTCGTGGCTCGAATACGTCATCACGGTGCCGAATCCGATCTTTCTCGTCACAACGCGGAAAGCCAACGGCGCGCCCAACGCGAATCTCAGTTCGTGGGGCTTGCTGCTCGGCGAGCAGGGGCAGTATTCCTCGCTGCTGGCGCTGCTGGATAATTCCCACACGTACGCCAACATTCTGCGTGAAGGGGAATGGTGCGTGGGCTTTCCGGCTTTCGAGACCTACCCGGAGTGCTTCGCGACGATTCGCCACAATGCGCCCGATGACGACGAAATCACCCAGGCGGGCTTCACCCTCGAAGCGGCGCAGACGGTGAGTGCGCCGCGCATCGCGGAATGCTCCGTGAGCCTGGAATGCCGGTTAGCGTGGCATCGCCCGCTGTATGAGAGCAGCCCATGGCATCTCTTCGTGGGGCGGATTACGCACCTGGCGATGGATGAAGCCGCGATGGCGCCCGACCCGGTGACGCGGTTGCAGGCGCTGGAGTTGATGTACAACGTGCGCAGCACCGTGGACCCGCGGACCGGCGCGCAGTTCGGTCCCAACTCGTTGGGGCTGTTGAGCCGGGTGGAGAAGATTTTCCCGGGATGAGGCTGAGGGATTTCTTTTTGTGTTGGTTGGACGCGGCAAGTTGCCGCGTCCAATCAACACTTTTTATGCAAGCAACAGAGTACCAAATTCATCTCCCTGGAGGAAACCCGTCTATGCAACACCCTGATCTTGGTTTTGGGCGAGAGGTCTCCGGCGCGGACCCCTCCGCGGGGGGCGTGTGGCAGAAGCGCTTCTACCGGATTGGGCATTCAGGGGCGGCGGGGCACGCCCCGGCAAACACGCTCAAATCGCTGGCGTTAGCCCTGGAAATTGGCGTGGATATCGTCGAGTTCGATGTCCGCGCGTGCCTGGATGGGCTGGTGCTGATCCACGATGCGACGCTAGAAGCCATGCCCTCCCCTTACGGCGCCAGAGCGGTGCGCGAGTGCACGGTGGCGGAGCTGCAGGCGCTGCCCCTGGAGAGCGGCGAGCGGATTCCGACCCTCGCGGAGGCGCTGGAGCTGCTGCGCGGGCGGGTCGCCTTCAACCTCGACCTGAAGGAGGCGGGCTGCGAGACGCGCGTGGTCGAAGCGCTGCGCGAGATGGGCGCACTGGAGCTAGCGCTGCTCTCCTCCACCATTCCGACCAGTCTGGCGGCGGTGAGAGCCGCGAGTCCAACGATCAAAATCGGGCTTTCCTATCCGGAGGATCGCGGCAATGCCTCGAAGCGCGCGCTCCTCAAGCCGGTGGTGGATGGCGCGGTGCGGCTGATGCGGCAGGCGCTGCCCCGGCGGGTGCTGGGCATGATGGCGCAGCCGGGGCGAATGCCGTCATGCTCAATCACCGCGTGGTCTCGCAGGAGGTGGTGGAAGTAATCCATGAGCATCAGGGACGCGTCTTCGTGTGGACCGTGGACGACGCCGCGCGCTTGCAGCAGGTCTACGCCCTGGGAGTAGATGGCATCGCGAGCAACACCCCCGAATTGTTCCAGCAGCTGCCGAGCCAGATTTGGGAGTCTGTGGCGCCAGAGGGCGAGTGCGAGACTAAGTAGCAAACTCCATCCCCCAGAACCGGGGGAACGTCATTTATTAAAGGTTTTTTGGCGCGCACAATGCACGCCAAAAGACCGAAAAGAAAGAAATCCCCGTCGCGAATCTGCGCGCGATTGGCACATGGCGCTGTGCCTCAGCACCTTGGTGAAAGTGCCTGCGCCACAGTCGCGTCGCACTATCTACCGGCAATTTCCCCGTTTCTGAAGCCCATTACGCTAGTAACTGAACCGTAACCGCGTTGGAATCCCACTTAAGGTTAAGTTATGGTATGGTAAACATGCATTTCATGTGTGGCGATGCGCGCATCCAACACGCAGGGAAACGAAAGCATGCACTGGATTCTGACGGTTCCGCCGGATTTTTCGCTCAAACAGCTCATCCAACGCTCGCGCTGGATGATTCTGCCGCCGTTCTCCGTAAACCGCGCCGGCGAATGCCTGGAGCGCGTCGAACGGCTGAGCTCCGGGCACATCATCGCCATGACCATCACCCAGGCGCTCACGGGATTGCACGTCGGCGCCGATCTCCACCTCAACGCGGCGCAGGTGGAGGAACTGAGCCAGAAGACGTGGCGCATGTTGCGCCTGGGCGAGAGCTTTAGCCCTTTCCTGCAGCGCGCCCGCAACGATATTCGCCTGCGGCGGTTGGTCCAGCTGGGCGTGCGCTTCCTGCGCGGCGCCGATTTCTTCGAGGACCTGCTCAAGGCGCTGTTCCTGGGCCGGGCGCCCCATCCCGAAGCCGCACAACAATTCGCGCAACTGGTGGATACGTTCGGCGACGTGCTGCCCTCCAATCCCACGCGCCACGCGCTGCCCACAGCGCAACAGCTTCTGGAGCAAGAAGGCGCCATCGTGCGCAGTCTCGGCGCGGAGCAAGGCGCCACGGTTCTGCACGCGGCAGCGACCTATCAACGCCACGCCGCAGCGCTCGAAGCGCTGCCCTCGACGCCGCTGGCGCTCCCCGATGTGCTGAGCCAGCTGCACGGCATCCCCGGGGTAGCAGATGGCGCCTGCGACTATCTGCTGCTGGCGTTGGGACGTTATGATGGCATTCCAGGCGCCCCTATCAGCGCCAGCGCCAGCGGCTTGGAGCAATGGCAGCCCTGGAGCGGGTTGGTCTATTGGCTCGAACATTCGCCGCAGTGAGCGCAGCGAAACACTCAATAGATCACCCTCAAATCCACGCCTTTAGGCGCAAACTCTGGATCGAGATGAATTTTCGGATAGACTCTTAATCAAGATTTTTGGGACAAGGAAACGACTTTATGGAAACCATCAAATCGGATGTGGGACAGGCTGAAGCCACGCTGACGCTGCTGCGCGACCTGATTCACAACCAACGTCTGGCATTGAGCCAACACTACAACACCAATGATCTCGAAATGCAGCTGGCGACCTGGGAAGGTATGTTACACCAGCTGCAACAGAATACCGCGCTCGAACGCAGCGCCCGCCTGGGGCTGCTCTACGAAGCCAGTCAGGCGCTGGCGCACTCGCTGGATTGGGACGACACCGTGGAGAGCGTGATGGACATCGTCATTCGCGTCACCGGCGCGGAGCGGGGGCTGGTCATGCTGCTGGAGGACGGGAAATGGCAGGTGCAGCTCAGCCGCAGCAGCAAGGAGATCCCCTTTAGCCAGCGCGACCTGGAATTCAGCCACAGCATCATCGAGCAAATGGTCAGCCAGGGGAAGGCGATTCTGACCCACAACGCCCAGCGCGATCCCCGCTTTAACAGCAGCGATAGCATCATCGCGTACGGGCTGCGCTCAATTCTGTGCGCGCCCCTCATGGTCCAGGGCGAATTGCTCGGCGCGCTGTATCTGGAAAACCGCATGAAGTCGGGCATCTTCTCGCCCGACGACCTGGCGACGCTCGCCGCTTTCGCCAATCAAGCGGCGGTCGCGCTGGCGAACGCCCGCATCCACCAGCAGACACATCGCGCGCTGCTGCGGAGCGTGCGGGAGCTGCGCCTGCTCCAGGAGATGGCGCGCGACCTCAACTCCAGCCTCGACCACCAGCACGTGATGGAGCGCAGCGTGCGCTGGATTGCCACTGCCGTGGAAGCCGACTCCGGCGCCGTGGGCTTGTTGGCAGAGGAAGGGCTGCGCTGGGCGGCGCGCCTGGGCGACACGTCGCCGGATGACGCGAGCGCGTGGCAAGTCATCCGCGGGCGCCGGGCGAATTTCACACCGCAGCAGATGCTTCTACCCATTCTGCGCGAGGATCGCCCCCTGGGGGTGTTTTGGCTCGCGGCGGGCGAGCGTCCGTTCACGGAGGAGAGTCTGGAATTTGCGATTCGGCTGGCGGATTCGGCGGCTATCGCGATCGAGAATGCCCGGCTCTATGAGGCGCTCGTCCGCGCCAATCAGTCGAAAAACGAGTTCGTCTCGCTCGTCTCACACGAGCTGCGCACGCCGATGACGTCCATTCGCGGTTATACGGATATGCTGCGCAAAGGTATCGTGGGACCGCTATCGCCGCAGCAACAGACCTTCATAGATACCATCAGCCGCAATGTGGAACGCATGCGCATCATGGTGAGCGACCTGCTGGATATCTCGCGCATGGAAAGCGGGAAGCTGCGCCTCAAACCGGTCGCGACCGCGGTGAAGGATGCGGTTGAGGAAGCCGTGCGCATCGTGCAGGAACCGCTGCAGAGCAAGCAGCAAGCGCTCGCGGTGGATGTGCCACCCACGCTGCCGCAGGTCATCGCCGACCCCGACCGCCTCGCGCAGATTCTGATCAATCTGCTGGGGAATGCGGTGAAGTATACGCCCGCGAACGGCAGCGTCGCCATTCGCGCGGAGGAATACGCGAAAGAACCGGGGACGGTACACATCGCCGTGGCGGATACCGGCGTCGGCATGAGCCTGGAAGACCAGCAGCATCTGTTCACGAAGTTCTTCCGTTCGGAGAATCCCGCGGTGCGCGAGCAGACCGGCACCGGGTTGGGGTTGGCGATTGCGAAGAATCTGGTGGAGCTGCACGGGGGCAGTATGTGGGTTGAGAGCACGCTCGGCGCGGGGAGTGTGTTTCATTTCACGATGCCGGTGGCGATGAGCGAGAGCTAAAACCACGGAAGCCATTTACTCTTTGTTATGGCAAATGGGGAAATTCATTAACCACGGAACACACGGAATACACTGAAGGAATGCAAAACCTGAAAGATGGTGGCTTTACAGAGACCCAGGGCCGAGGCCCTGGGTCTCTCTGCAGGTAGCCGCGATTTCACAATCGCGCTCTTTTCCCATCCCATCCCACAGCCTCCTTCGCCCCATCGCAACCTCAGCTGCCGGCAATGGCCTCTCCTCTCCAACCTTGCGGCAAACCAGAGGACCGCGGCTACAAAGCTCTGCGCCGGGAAACGGGGCTACGCGGGGGGCGAAGCGAGGCGGTGTTGCAGCGCTACGCGAAGTTCTGAGAGGGGAGACTCGGGGTCGACGGGTAGACCGAGCAGCGCGAGCACGCCGGGGAAGCGCAAGACGGGCAGCAGGACGGCTTCGGGCAGCAAGGCGACGCTCTCGGAGAGCGGGCGGTGGGTTACGGCGGAGATTTCTCTGAGCAGCTGCCGGGAGCGTCGCTGCGGT
>JAKJAC010000198.1:0-242 GCA_022707705.1 Chloroflexota bacterium | reverse complement strand
TGCGGTTCCTGCCGGTGCGGAGGGTAGCCCCCACCGAAGGGGACGCCGAAGAACTGGTCGAAGAGCATCCGCAAGTTCACGTCGGCAGCCCAGCCGTAGCCCACGTTGAGCGGCAGCGAGATGCAATTGCCGCCGTTGATCTGAGCGAAGAGCCACGCATCTAGCGGGGTGCGCAACAGCCCACAGAAGACTCCCGGGTACTGCATCGCGGCGTTGAAGAAGCCGTTGCCCGAGCTACAGCC
>JAKJAC010000197.1 GCA_022707705.1 Chloroflexota bacterium | reverse complement strand
TGCGTGTCCCCAAAAGTCTTTGGATGAAAGCGATGGTTTCTGGCGCCTGTCCCAGCCCAGGTCCGATGAGTAGCGCAGAAGCATTGGGTAATGCCGCTTCCAGGTCGTTGACGGCATTCTCTGTGATTGCGCCCAGTGCGTGTGGCAGTAGCAGGTAGGTCGCTTCAGGAACCAGGGGCACGGTGGCAGTCTGCAATGTTTCCGGAATTCCCAACGTGACCAGTCCTGCACCTGTTCTGATTGCGGCGAGGGCGGCTAATGCGGCTGCACCCGTATAGTTGCTCGAGCCTGCCACGATTACCGCGCGTCCAAAAGTGCCTTTGTGCGCGTTGGCGGGGCGTGGTGGCAACCAGGCGCGAACGTCCTCTGCTGTGAGGACCCGTCCCCAGGAATCAGGGGGAGGCACAGATTCGGGGATACCGATATCAGCTATGAACAGGTCTCCGCAGAGTTCGGCGGCAGGGAAGTGGAAGTGCCCCGGTTTGGGCGCGCCAAAGGTGACGCTGATGTGTGCCCTCAGCGTGAGTGGGTCCACTTGCCCGGTATCGAAATCCATGCCTGAAGGACCATCTACGGCGATGATGAGAGGGTGGGGGGGGGCAATTTGTGGCGGCGCGGTGAGCGCCGTCAGCGGTTGGCGTTCATGGTTGGACAGCAAAACTGCCACTACCTCTTCCAGGATGGCGGCAACACTAGCACGAAGTGGGGGTTGTGAACCGGTGCCCAACAGTGCGTCAATTAGAACTTCTGCCTGGGCGCACAGGCGTCGTAGCTCTATACCTTCGGAATCAGCATCGCGTGTCACAATGGTGACACCACGTTTCACAGCCCGTTGGAACACCTGGTCCGTTTCACGGTCACGTGGGGTTAGCAGGTATGCCGTGACTTGTGCCCCGGCTTCTGCGAGGCAACGCGCGGCGACAAGTCCATCGCCACCATTGTTCCCGGGTCCGACCAGCACCAGGACGCGGCATCCCTTGTGCATTCCACGGCGCAGTACGGTGCGGGCAACACCTTGACCGGCGAGTTCCATCATGCGTTCAAAGGTGTGCCCTGCCGCCGCAGCAGCAGCTTCCCACTCACGCATTGCTGCGACGGAGAGGATGGGTGTTTTGGTTTTCATGCAGTGCCTTTTCCAGGGCGCGGCGAGTGTGGGGTTTCTTCCCAGATGCTCGTTGCCGTGCGCCCTCGTAGGATATTAGCTGCTATCATGCCATAGCCGTGTGTGATGAATGCCCAATTTCGGCGGCGGATTCTTCGCGTAGCAAGGCGATAGCGTGGGGTAGAGCGGGCAGAATCGCCCGTAGATTCTCGGTCGCGCCACGTGGGCTGCCTGGCAGATTGATGATGAGGGTACGTCCGCGAATACCGCAGACTGCACGTGAGAGCATGGCATGTGGCGTGTGCTGCAGAGAGGTCATGCGCATCACCTCTGCCAGTCCTGGCGCTTCCTTTTCGATGACATCGCGTGTGGCTTCAGGGGTGACATCTCGAGGGGCGAAACCGGTACCGCCTGTAACGAGGATCAAATCAAGCGCATTGCCGTTAGCACCCGTATCAGCCCAGGTACGGAGCTGCCCGGCGAGTTGTTCGCGATCATCCGGTAGTATGCGCAGCGCAGCTACATCTGCGTCCAGGGCGCTTGTGACCAGTTCTCGCAGCGCCGGTCCACTGAGGTCAGCGTAGGCGCCTGCAGCTGCGCGGTCGCTGGAGGTAAGAATGGCAACCTGCAATTTGCTGTTTTTATTCACGATCTTTGCTTGTTCCCCTTGCCTCACTCTGGTGTTGGAGTTGGCGATGTTATTCCCCAACCAGTGCATTCCACAAGCCGTGGAGTCCTTCCTCGGTCACTCCGTAGTAGATACGGAGCGAATCACCAGTGCGTTGGACGAGATCAAAACGGGTGAGGCTACCGTGCGCTCTGCGTTTCCACAATCCCACATCGCCTAGCCAGCGCACTTGAGCTGGATTGATGGGATTCTTTTCGTTCTCCTCAATGGCGTAGCGCCAGAGATGGCGTGCAGAGCGAAGGGTAACGTTTTTGACCAGGTTCCCATTGCGAAGATCGCGCATAGTGTAATAGCGGGTTCCACGGCGTAACTCGATATCGGCAATTTCCACGCCGGTGCGTGGCGGCAAAAGTGTATCAGGAATCGAAGGTGGTTGGAGCAAGTCGGTCGATGGTGCGGACACAGGCGCCAAAGGGCTAGACGCAGGCGCTGGCGGAGCCTGTCCTTCATATTCCAGGCTGCGTTTGACCATGGCGACGATTTCGTCGCGAACGGCCAGAGTTGTTTCGGCTTCGCTACGCAGAAAAATCTTGCTATCATCTACTGTGTAGGGGGTCTCAGCGCCTCTCGGCACAGCAATGCGCGCAACTTTCATTCCCAAGGTGTCCTGCAGATCTACTGTGACGGCAAGAGCAGGAGTGATACGGGTCTCAATCTCACTTCGCAGCTGATTGAGTATTCTAGTCGGCGCATTGCCAAGGCCCGTGGGTGGTTTACGAGGATCTTCTGGTACCCCAATGTAGAGGGCGCCGCCGTTGGTGTTGGCGAAGGCGCAGACATCGGCAACGATGGCATCGAGGAAGCCCCCGCGTTTGCTGTAGTGTTGGTGAAAATCCTGTACGATATTGGGACCTTCCTCGCGAGCTGCCTGGATGTAATCGAAGGGGCGTGCTTCGGCGCGGTAGGGACGCGTGCAGGCAAAATCATCACCATTGAAAACGGCGTAGAGTGCTTCAAAACTCAGTTCTGAGAGCAGAACCTCTGTGACGCGATCTCCCAAACCGAGGTTTTTGGGATTATGCGGGTCACGTGTGAGGCGATGAGAGTCCGAGCCTTGAATGCAGCGCATGCGGCGCGGGTATTCGGGTTTCGAGCCATCAAAGAAACGCGCGGTGGCATTTTTGCCCTGCCGGTCAAGGTCAGTCACTTCAAGTGCATGGAGGTTTTCGTCTTGGGTGAAAGCGATGCGGGTCTGCCCGCCGAAGCGCATCCCCTGCAACGCGACGCCGTGATTCGAGTTGGCGTGTGCGCCGATGACAATACCGCCTGCCTCATTGATGATTTGGTATGCACTTAGGACATCCGTGGTTGCGCCCACATCGGTAGCTCCGCAATCGAGTTTATCGGGGGGCAGACCTAACTGTAGCAGCAGGAATTCGAGATCGCGGATGCTGGTTTTGGGCGGGAAGATGCCGAGGATGTGAAATCCAAATGTGGCAGTAAATTCAAAGCCCTTAAGGACCAGGATCTTGTCTAGCAGGCGGCGATATTCCTGCAAACGTTGTTCTTCCTCGGGTGTGAGCCGCTCGAGGCGTTCCAGCAACTCCAGATCGTCAATTTCCTCTACCATCGTTTTATAACCGTTGACCGTGTTGTGGTCAGTGAAGGCGATGATATCCAGGTTTTTGCGTTCTGCTTCTTTGAGCAGTTCGAGGTATGTTACGCCTTCCTGCTGAAAGTCCGAAGAGGCAGAGGTGTGCAGGTGCAAGTCCATCTGATACCATTGATCGTTCGGCAGACTCTTTTTCCGTCTTTTACGAGCCATGGGTTTCCTGTTCTAAAATTGAATTGTTTGCCGTAATCATTTATGGGGAGGCAATCTGGTGAGGTTTGCAAGTCACCTGATATTTAACTGTTTGTCGGGTGTGACTGCTGCAATTGCTCGATTTTTTCAAGCATCTTAGCAGGCATAAAGGGCTTGAGCATGAACTCCTCAACGCCGATAGCCCGGCATTCTTCGCCGCGGTCCATACCGGAGACGGCAATGATGGGAATCGTTGCCAGTTGGGGATCGCTTTTGAGGTCTTTCAGGATGACCAGTGTGTCTTGCTCCGCCAGATGTATATCCATGATGATGACTTGGGGCCGTTCGGCTTGTGCCACAGGTATGATATCTTCGGGGCGCGACACTGTGACAGCGGTATGTCCTTCCAATTCCAATAGGGTGGTCATAAATCCCAACATCACCGTATTGTCATCAACCACCATGATCTTGCCCATTTTAATCCTTTGTTCTTGTACAAACACCGTCGCCTGCGGGCGCGATAGTGCATGATATTTGTCTTCTTAATTGTTTGAATTGTACCACAATTATGGTGATTCTGGAAATAAGGAAGAGGTCTGGAGCGTTTGATATTGAATGCCGCGCTCGCGAGCGCGGCATTCAAAAATCCAAATTCAGTCGTCTTTGCGCTGCCACCGGGGTGGGTATCTGTTCAGCCGGTTTGCGCTCACACTTTCTGAAGTCACAGTTGTATCAATTCTTCCTTCAGGGCTTCGCCCAGGCGGCGGATGCCCTCAACGATCTTTTCGGGTTTGGCGTTTGAGAAATTGAGGCGCATGGCATCGAAACCCCCATCGTTCTCGGGGTAGAAATTGTTGCCGGGAACATAAGCCACCTTTTTCGCCAGCGCGGTGCGCATGAAGTCGAAGGTGTTGATGGCTTTCGGCACGCGTGCCCAGAGGAACAACCCGCCCGCGGGACGGGTCCAGGAACTGCCCTCGGGCCAGAATTCCTCAAGCGCATCGAGCATGACGTTACGGCGCTCATTGTAGACGGCGCGGATCTTGCGCACATGTACTTTTAGGATGCCGCGTTGGGCGATATCGTTGGCAATCATCTGGTCGAAGGTGCTGCTGTGCAGGTCGGCGCCTTGTTTTGCCTGCACCAGGCGGTGGATGATCTCTGCGGGAGCAACGATCCAACCGATACGCAGACCGGGCGCGAGTGTCTTGGAGAAGGTGCCCAGGTAGATTGTGCGTTCCGGCGCCAAAGCGGCGATGGGAATGATGTCCTCACCGTCAAAGCGCAGGGCGCCATAGGGGTCATCTTCGACGATGATGAGATCGTGCTGGCGCGCCAGTTCGACCAGGCGATGGCGCCGTTCCTCTGTGAGGGTGGTGCCGGCGGGGTTGTGGAAATTGGGTAGCACGTAAATAAAGCGTGGAGTCTCCTTGTTCAACATTGTGGGCAGCTCATCTACAATCATGCCGCTGTCATCGAGTAATGCGGTCAGGAAGCGGGCTTGGTAAGCGCGCCATGCCTGGATGGCGCCAAGATAGGTGGGGCGCTCGGTGATCACTGGAGCACCCGGATCAATGAACATTTTCCCGATCAGGTCCAACGCTTGCTGTGATCCCGTGGTGATGAGAATGTTATCCGGGCTGTGCTGGATACCGTACTTTGCCATGGATTCGGCGAGGAATTCGCGGAGCGGACGGTAGCCCTCGGTGGTGCTGTATTGCAGAGCCGTCATTGGTTCTTCGCGTAGCAAGTATCCACACGCCTCTTCGATCTCGCGTACTGGGAAAAGCTCGGGCGCCGGCATACCGCCAGCAAAGGAGATAACATCGGGCAGCTGCGTGACTTTGAGCAATTCCCGGATAGCGGAACTTTGCATGTGTTTGGTGCGCTCGGCTAAAAAGCGTTCCCAATGTACGGTGCCTTCGCTCGAATTGGCATACACTGTCATAAGAATCCTCCCTGGTGTTGTGATTAGGAAAAAAAGCCCCCTTGCGCGGAGCACCGGGCAGGGGGCATTGGTACGCGGAATGTCGGGCTGATGCAGCCCGGACATAGAAGCATTCGAAGGAATGGTGAGCCTTGCTGGAAAACCAGCGTTTTGTATCGCCTCATCACCTTTCATTGTAGGCAAGTTCGCCTGCCTGTCAACGGCGTTTCGTCACTGGCAGGGCTGACAACTGACCAGGGTTCAACCTGGAGGTATAGGATACGGGGTGTGTTCGCTCAAGTTGGTTGCCCATTGCCTGGAAGCGGCTATACTCAGGGTGGAATTTGAATTCCAGGGGAGCGAAGGGCATGGCACAGCATTTGACGCCCGCGGCGGAGACCCGCGCGGAAATTTTGGTGGTGAATTCCCGCTTTATTGCCACATTAGCGCCAGCTTCCAGCGTTGAAGAAGCACGCGCTTTCATTGCGCGGATCAAGGCTGAGTTTGCCGATGCCACCCACAATGTGCCGGCATTTGTTATTGGGCATGGTGGGTCGGTCACGGCGCATTGCCATGATGATGGTGAACCGTCGGGGACTGCCGGGCGCCCGGCGCTGGCGGTTTTACAGGGCAGCGGTCTGGGGGATGCCGTGGTAGTGGTGACGCGCTACTTTGGTGGCACCAAGCTCGGAACTGGCGGGCTGGTGCGGGCTTATGGTGACGCGGTACGCGCCGTGTTGATGGTGGCGCCGCGCGCCGAGAAGTTGACGACACAGGTTGTGATGCTTTCGGTGCCTTACAGCAACTTCGAGCGGGTGCGTTTGCTGATCTCCAGTCTTCAGGGTTTGATTCTGGATGAGAGTTTCGGCGCGGATGTGACGCTGACGGCGCGTTTCCCGTTGCCGCAGACTGCCGTTTTCCAGGAAGCATTGCGAGAGCTCTCGCATGGGACGCTGGAGGCGTTGGTGATCGAAACCGACCCGGCGACTCTGGTGCCGGTTCTGTGACTGGGAAATTCTGTGCAACCTCTCCTTTTTCCTATTTGCCCCTTATGCCCTTCGTGTTAGAATACGTGCGATGGACCTGGGAATCGTCATCGTTAATTATCGTACCCGCGAGCTGCTGCGGCGTTGCCTGGCAACTGTGTTTGCCAGCGTCGGGGCGACCTTCCGCGTTTGCGTGGTTGATAATGCTTCTGGGGATGGCAGCGCGGAACTGGTAGCAGAGGCTTTTCCACAGGTGCTGCTCATCGCCAATGCAGATAACCCCGGTTATCCTACTGCTAACAATCAAGGATTGCGGGCGCTTGGCTTCGAAGGTGCCTGTGCGAACGCCCCACGCTATGCGCTGTTGCTAAATCCGGATACCGAAATCCCCTCGGATGCCCTGGTGCGGGTGGTGGAGCTTATGGATGCGCGCCCGGAAATTGGCATTCTGGGACCCAAACTGGTACGCCCCGATGGTAGCCTCGACCTGGCGTGCCGTCGCTCGTTCCCATCACCAGAAGTTTCCTTCTATCGCATGGTAGGGCTCTCGCGTCTCTTCCCCAAGAGCCGTCGTTTCGGGCGTTATAACCTAACCTACCTTGATCCCGATCAGGAAGCGGAGGTGGATTCGGTCGTGGGTGCCTTTATGCTGGTGCGCCGTGAAGCGGTGGCGCGGGTGGGCTTGCTCGATGATAGTTTTTTCATGTATGGAGAGGACCTCGATTGGGCTTTCCGCATCAAGCAGGCGGGCTGGCGTGTGCTCTATGCCCCCCAGGTGACGGTGCTGCATGTCAAGAGGGCATCCAGTCGTCATAGCCCGCGCGCGCGCATTGAATTTTGGCGTGCGATGGAGATATTCTACCGCAAGCACTACGCGGCGCAGACCCCTCGGATTATGCACTATCTGATTCTAGCAGCAATTCGAGGTACTCTGCAGTTCACGCGCTGGTGGGTCAAGGTGAAGCCATGAAGTATGATCGCGCAGTGCGGGTGTTTACCCTGTTTTTGTTGTTGGTAGATATGTTGATGCTTGGCGGCGCGTTTTTGGTCGCCTACTTTACGCGACTTGCCGTGCCTTTGCCGCAACCTGCTGATATAGGACCGCTTTCGGAATACTTGGGTATGTTGGCGCTGCATATCGGCTCGGTGCTGGTGGTGCTATTTTTCGCGCGCCTCTATAACCTGGGGTTATCCTCGCGGGTAGATGAGTTCTATGGCATCGTTGCTTCTTGTACTATTGGCACCTTGATGGGGATCGCCTTAGGCTCGTTGTTGCTGCGCGATTTTAACGTGGGGCGGGACTATTCCCGCGCCATGCTGATCTACGTCTGGGGTTTTTCTATCATTTTCCTCTCTTTGGGGCGATTGTTTAACGGATGGTTGAGGCGCAGCCTCATTCGGCGTGGCTGGGGGAGGCGTCGGGCGCTGATTGTGGGCACCGGTCCCATCGCGCAGATGATTTTACAAAAGATTCTCTGGACCCCCTCGTTGGGTTATGATGTGCTTGGGCTGGTCTCCAGCGATGGCGATGCTACGACCGCAGTGTTGGAGGTGCCGGTCATCGGGAAGACCTCGCAGCTGGGCGAAATCATCGTAAGTTTTGTGGCGGATGAGGTCATTATCGCCTTGCCGGAGGAGACCTCCCATCAGGAGATTCTCTGGCTGATTTCCGAGTGCGAGCGCGGACGTGTGACGATTCGGGTGTATCCCGATCTGTTTCAGATCATGGCGGGACCAGTGGGTATTGGCGAGCTGGGTGGGTTGCCTCTGCTGACTGTGCGGGATATCGCGCAGACGGGGTGGCGCCGGGTTGCTAAACGGTTGGTAGATCTCATTGGGTCCACCGCGGCGCTGGTGCTACTATCTCCCATGATGATGGCGATTGCTGCGTTGATCCGTCTGGAATCCCCTGGCGGGGTATTCTATGCC
>JAKJAC010000196.1 GCA_022707705.1 Chloroflexota bacterium | reverse complement strand
CATCCCGCGCTGATCTGGTCCCGTCGCGACAAGGCGCTGCTGGTCCTGCTGCTCAACACGGGATTGCGCCTGGCGGAAGCGGCATCCTTGCGCCTGGATGTCGTTGAGATCCGCGAGCGCAGCGGGCAGGTGGAGGTGATCGGCAAAGGGCAAAAGGCGCGCCAGGTGCCGCTCAACAGCGATGCGCGTAAGGCATTGTTGGGGTGGCTGGCGGTGCGTCCAATAAGCACTTGCGATGCACTGTTCCTCTCGCAGAAGGGTGGAGCCTTGAGCGCCCGGGCGATTGCGTTCCGGGTGACGGAACTGGCGGAGCGTGCCGGGTTGAAGGACGTGAGCCCGCATACACTACGGCACTCCTTTGCCAAGAATCTGATCGACGCCGGCGTGAGCATCGAAAAGGTGGCCAAGCTCCTGGGACACGGGAGCCTGGAGACCACGCGGCTCTACACTACCCCCTCGGAGGCGGATTTGCAGACAGCCACGGAGAAGGTGAGTTGGGGGGAGTGAGAGCGGCGGGTTTCAGATTTCCTTTATGAACTGGCTGGGCAGGCTGCCATTCGATCAACATCTTACCACTTTTCAATTCACACTCTGTTTGCTTATCTGTGGCTCTCGACTGAGTACAGCTAAATCTGAGGAGATATGGAGCCCTGGTCTCAGGTCCGACGACTTGCTTCCGTTGTGAAATGCGTCTGCCTCTAGTTCCTGGGGTGCCTATCCAAGAATCCGGGAACGCTGGAACTATCTTCCCCGAAGTGCAACAAGGGGATCGGTATCGCCGCCCCGCTCCTTATTCGCCGCTTAGATCAGGCATAAATGTGGCGTTAGCTTTACGCCAAGGAAGGGTTTCTCGAGCAGTTGGACAGGCATGCTTCTAGCTGCCCCTCATCAAAACCCCCGCTGCCCCCGTTCTACCCGCTACAGAAGTGTAGCCTACACTACCCAAACAGCGTTGGCGTCCGCACCCTGATCATCCTTGGCGGCATTCTCTTGGCCCGATACCCCATTGCCGTTCGCGATCTGCGGAAAAATGGCGCGCACCCCGCTTCTAGATTCATATTGACTTTCATGTCAAATCAGCTTACAATAAATTAATATTGTAGAACCTTCCTGGCACTCTCCTTCACCCAGCAATTCACTTGATCTTAAGCCAGGAGGGATCGCGCAACTTCGCCCCAACGCCATTCAACAAGGTGTAACGCAACCATAGCTTATGCACAACGCGCATGAAAGCGCTCTTTACGTTGAAGTTCGTGCTTCAATACGCTTATCAAAGCGTGCACTTTAATTGGACGCATTAGGGTCTTTTGATTTCCCCTTGTATTGATTCGCGGCATCACCTGTCCCCTCACCGCGGGCTCGTGCGGCAAGCCTAGCATTATCCGCCGCGAGCAAGTGGGTGACCTATTCCCCTATTCAGTCTGCAGAAAGGAAAAACGTGTTTCCTCATATCGCTCCCCAGAAATTGCACCGGAAGTCTGTATGGAAATTGTGCGCCTTGCTCTTGCTCATGTTGGGCTCAGCCGTGTTGCCCGCACCGGCGCGTGCTGAGGGTGGGATCAGTACCGATTGGTGGGTTACAAATGGAGCAGTGTATGCCACGGCACTTTCCGCCGATGGCGGCACGCTCTACATCGGCGGAAACTTCACCCACGTGGGACCGCCCACCGGCAGTTTTGCCGCGCTGGATGAGTCTACCGGCGCGCTGGATATGGATTTCCCGCCGGTCGGCGGCGGGATTAACGCTATCGCGCCCGATGGCACTGGCGGGTGGTACATCGGCGGCACCTTCACCCATGTGGGCGGGTACCCCTGCAACCACCTGGCGCACATCCGGGCGGATAAAACGCTGGACTTTGCCTGGAATCCGGACGCGAACGGCACGGTGAACGCCCTGGCGGTGAGCGGCAGCACCATTTATGTCGGGGGCGCTTTCACCAGCATCGACGGGCAGACGCGCAATCGCGTCGCTGCGCTGGATGCAAGCAGCGGCAACGCCACGGCCTGGAATCCAAACGCGAGCAACACGGTGTATGCTCTGGCGGTAAGCGGCAGCACCGTTTATGTCGGGGGTATCTTCACCATCATCCGCGGGCAGACGCGCAATCGCATCGCCGCGGTGGATGCGAGCACCGGCACCCTAACATCCTGGGATCCGAACGCGAGCAGCGCGGTGTATGCCCTGGCAGTAAGCGGCAGCACGGTCTATGCCGGCGGCGACTTCACCACCATCGGCTTGCAGACGCGCAACCGCATCGTCGCGGTAGATGCAAGCAACGGCATTGCGACGGACTGGAATCCGAATGCGAACAACACGGTATCTGCCCTGGTGGTAAGCGGCAGCACCATCTACGCCGGGGGCTATTTCACCAGCATTGGCGGGCAGACGCGCAACCGCATCGCTGCGCTAGATGCAGGCAGCGGCAACGCCACAGCCTGGAATCCAAACGCTAGCGATCAGGTTCAAGCCCTGGCGGTAAGCGGCAGCACCGTCTATGCCGGGGGCTATTTCACCAGCATCGGTGGGCAGACGCGCAGTCGCATCGCCGCGCTAGATGCAAGCAGCGGCCTCGCGACAGTCTGGAATCCGGATGCGAGCGGCGGGGTGTATGCCCTGGCGGTAAGCGGCAGCACGGTCTATGCCGGGGGTCGATTTACCGGCATTGGTTGGCAGACGCGCAATTATATCGCCGCGCTGGATACGAGCACCGGCGCCGCGACAGCTTGGAATCCGAACGCGAGCGACACGGTACGTGCCCTGGTGCTAAGCGGCAGCACCGTTTATGTCGGGGGCGCTTTCACCAACATCGGCGGGCAGACTCGCAGCTGCATCGCCGCGGTGGATGCAAGCATCGGCAACGCTACATCTTGGAATCCGAATGCGAGCAGCACGGTGTCTGCCCTTGCAGTGAGCGGCAGCAACGTCTATGCCGTGGGCAATTTCACCAGCATCGGTGGGCAGCCGCGCAACCGCATCGCCGCGCTGGATATGAGCACCAGCATTCCAACAGCCTGGAATCCGGATGCGAGCAGCACGGTGTCTGCCCTGGCGGTAAGCGGCAGCACGGTCTATGCAGGTGGCAATTTCACCAGCATCGGCGGGCAGACGCGCAGCCGTATCGCCGCGCTGGATGCGAGCACCGGTCTCGCGACCGCCTGGAATCCGAGCGCCAACGGCTGGGTAGAAACCCTGGCAGTGGGCGGCGATATGGTTTATGCCGGGGGTGGTTTTGTCACTATCGACGGACTGCCACAGTCGAGTATCGTCGCGTTGCGAGGCAGCGGGAGCAATCTGAGTTGCCTTTCAGCCGCCTCGGGACGCTGGACAGCTTCCGCTAACTGGGACGCGTGTGGCGAGACTACCCCAATGGATGGGGATAACGTCACCATTGGCAAAGGTCATACCATTGTGCAGTTCTGTTCTGCTGCGCTCAACAATCTGACCAACAACGGCAGTCTCTATCTCCCGCCCCTGGTCACGCTAAGCGCCGAGGGCACGGTCGCCAACAATGGCACGCTCACGCACCTGTTCTCCGCAGCCAACGGCGTTACCACGCGCTTTGGCACTTTGCGCAACGCCGCCGGCAGCGCGGTCAAATATTACGGCGTAGACCTCACCCCGGCTGGCGCCATGGGCTATACCACCGTCGCCATCCAGGGCAATCAGGCGCAGTGCCACGGGAGCGACATTCTGATCAAGCGCTGCTTCGATATTGCCCCCGCAACGGCGCAGAATGCTACCGTGCGCTTCTGGTATCTCAACGCGGAAAAAGGCGCCAACAACCCTGCCACGATGCAAGCCTATCACTTCGATGGTAGTGATTGGGACGCGCTGACGCTGGCAGCTACCCCCAGGGGCACGGTGGACGACTACGAATGGGTGGAGGCAATCGACGTGAGCGCCTACTCACCGTTTGGGCTGATCGATAGCCACCCCACCGCGGCCAGCCTGGCTAGCTTCGAAGCGCTCTGGCAAGGCGAGGACGTGCGGATTGCCTGGGAGACCGCGCAGGAACTTGATGACCTCGGTTTCAATCTCTACCGGGGTTCAGCGCCCCAGGGACCGTGGACTCAGTTGAACCCGGCACTGCTCCCCGCCCAGAATCCCGGTGGGACCTTCGGCGCGGTCTATGAGTGGCTAGACACAGACGCAGTACCCGGCAATGCCGTCTATTATCGCCTGGAGGACCTGGACATTCACGGTGCGAGCACCTTCCATGGACCGATTCACCCGGCTGATACCAGCCCCAGCACGGTGCGGGTGCGCGCGCTGGATACAGCAACCGATCCGGGTGCGCTGTGCATTCTGGCGCTCGCGCTTGCGGGCACAGGGGCGTTGGCTTCCTTGATCTGGCGCGGGCGTAGAAGTCCAGCAAAACATTAATGCTTTAAGTAGCAGGCACATCGTCCTTCCGATGCCCGCGCAGGTGGAGGAACGGGCTAGATGTCTTTCTATATCAGCGTATCACGGACCAACGACCAGGAAGCATTGACTTCCTGGTCGTTGGTGTTATTAGCGGCACGGATACTTGAGTTGGCGCAACTGTGGTCGGATTTTGACCCTGTGCTGCCGGACCTTGTGAGGCGGCAAGATGCGAGAGCAGACAGGCTGGTTGCAGCAGCCACAGCAGGTTATCCGCACTTGCGATCGGCGGCCGCATTGCGGGCACCGGGCATATTTCCCGTTTCCGGGAACTCTATAATCGTTAATGTCGAAGTCGCACCACATGCTATGCCTCAACCAACACCGGCACGGGCGCCGGAGCGGGTACAGCCGTGATCAGGTGTGTAACCTCATGGATGGGTTCGCCATCCATGTCGTCCCACACCCGCGTGACGACCGCGCCCTCGTAGTGCTCCAGGAGCACTTCCCCGATAACGGTTTCCGCATCCAGATCGAGAATCTGAAGGCTGATCCAGTGTTGGTTCTGGAGCAGTTTGATGTGAGCGATCTGGGGTGCTTCTGGCGTTGCACCATCGTGTAGGTCCAGCACGCGCCCTTTGGGGCCAGCTGGTTGCGCGGTCCAGTAGACACACGCGGCGTTGGCCTCACGCTCGATGTGCTTGGGCACGAAGGGGCAGATGCACGCTCCAAAGTCCTGATGCGCCGGCTTGAAAAACTGGCAGGCGCCGCAGGTGGGGATCGTTTTGTTAGCACTCATCGGTGGTCTCCTTATCGGTTGAAATTGAAATGCGCTCGTCGGCGCTTTCAATCGGAGGGGTGGGCGATTAAGCCCACCCCTCCTGATCCCTGTGCTAGCTGCGCTCTTCCGGCGCGGCAGCCCAAAAGACCACCTCGCAGGTCGCACAACGCTTGAACTCGGCCTCGCCCGTGCCACCCACAAAGGGGCAACCGGGGCAGGGCTCGCAGTTGAGCTCGGGAGCCTGATCTTCCGGGGGTGCGCCAGCCGCCACATCGGCAGCAAAGGCAGCCTCCCGGAGCAATTCGATATTGAAAAAGCCAGTCAGGTCACACATCGGTAAAAACTCCTTTCATCGGTAGAATTGGTTTAGGCTACCCCATCGGGAGGCCGCGCGCGTTCGGCGCGCCGGATCAGAGTCGAGATGTCCGCAAGTTCTTCGGGGAAGGCCACGCCTAAGTGCCCGTAGCCGTGGCGGGTAGCCGTGCGTCCCCGCGCCGTGCGCTCAATGAGCCCACAGCGCAGCAGATACGGTTCCACCACGTCCTCTAAGGTCTCCTCGCTATCGCCCAGGGCGGCAGCGAGGGTCTTGAGGCCGGTGGGGCCTCCCTCGAACTTGTGAATCAAGATGCCCAGGTACGCCCGATCGTGGGCGGTGAGACCTGCGGCATCAATCTCCAGGAGCGTCAGGGCTGCTTGTGCGGCAGCCTCGGTGATCACGCCGTCCTCACGGGCAATGGCGTAGTCCCGGGCGCGGCGGTAAAGCCGCAGTGCCACGCGGGGTGTGCCCCTGGCGCGTCCGGCCAGCAAACGCAAAGCATCCGGTTCGATGGGCACGTCGTCATGCCGCACCACGCGGCTGATAACCTGGCCGAGTTCATCTTCCGTGTAGAAGTCGAGCCGGTAGAGCGAGCCGAACCGGGTCTGCAAGGGGGCGGAGAGCATTCCCAACCGTGTCGTTGCCCCGACGACGGTGAAGGGGGGCAGATCCAGGCGCACCGTTCGCGCGCCGTTCGCGCCTTTGCCGATCACCAGGTCAAGAGCAAAGTCTTCCATCGCCGGGTAGAGGATTTCCTCCACCTGGCGTGGCAGTCGGTGGATCTCATCAATGAAGAGCACCTGTTTCGCCTGAATCTCCGCGAGCATCGCGGCCAGATCGCCAGCCCGCTCGATGGCGGGGCCAGTCACGACCTTGATCGGGACACCCATTTCACTGGCAATCGCCAGGGAGAGGGTGGTTTTGCCCAATCCGGGTGGCCCGTAGAACAGCAGGTGATCCAATGGCGCCTGCCGCGCTTTGGCGGCCTGCACCTGGATCGCCAGGTTCTCGCGGACGTTGGCCTGCCCTACCACGTCGGCAAGACGTGTGGGGCGATGGGCGGGGTTCGACGTGGCTTCTTCCTCTTCTTTTTCCGGTTGTTCAATCCAGGGGACGGTGGGGGACGCTTCGGTATCGGTCAAGAGGGCTTCGTAGTCCAGGATTCCCATTTTGCCCTCCATCAATAGTCAATCACAGCGGGCACAGCTTCGACGGTTTCTTCGACGAGGTTGCTCGCAACCATTGCAGTGATGAGCTGGTGCAACGCCTGCTCCGCGAGCTCGCGGTAGGCGATGCAGACCGCCTTCACCGGGCAGTAGTTGCACTGCCATTCTTCGTCTGGATTGCCCCAGACGCCTTCGGGCAGGCCGTCGAGTCCCCGTTCCTGAATGGCCCGGATGCGCTCGAAGAGAAAATCCTCGGTATCGCGCAATTCCCACAGGGGGACGGGGAGCCGGAGCGGCTCACTCATATCCAGGTAGATCACCTCGGCGGTGGCTACCGGAATGTTGTTCTGCGCCAGCAGCCAACGATAGATGTTGAGCTGTTGCACGTGCCCATCATACGGATGGGGCGGCGTGACTTGCGCCTGCAGGTCGTTGGCGTTGTGCACGGCGCCGCAGGCCCCGCATTGCACAGTCGAGCCTTTCTTGTAGGCCCATTGCGTTTCCCGCAACAGACTACCGCAGGCAGGACAGGCGTACCGCTTCAGGTTTTGCGGGACTTGCTTGGTGGTCTTGTAGTCCACCAGGTGCCGCTTGGCCGTGTAGAGCAAGTCTACCTGTCCGGTGATGACCATGCCCGCGAGGTCTCCATAGAAGCGTTCCTCCAAGACTACGTCGGGATCCTGGTGTCCCAGTTCGACGATGCTGTGCGCGAGTTTGCCCCTGAAGGCCCAGTAGGCCTGACTGGGCTTCACCCAGAAATCTTCTTGCTCGCGCAGGACGACCTTCCGGGGGCAGCCCAGGAGTTCCGTGGCCGAGTAGGCGAGCAAGCCTCGCGGCACATTGGACTCGATCAGCCCCCGCACGATGGGGGGCGTGAACGGGCACCATTGCCCACTTTCCGAGTCCTGCAGGCCGCCAGCGAGACTGCACGCCAGGCACTCCTCCGGGGTCACGGTCAACCCGGTGACGTGACAGATGAATCCTTTGAATGACATCGGTAAACCTCCTCGGTATAGCGAAAACGGGAGCCTGGTTAGGGCTCCCGTCTCGGTAAGGTGCAGGTCAGTAGATCGGTGTGGTTACTACTCGTATTCCACGGTCTCGGGCTCGCCAGCGTCGCCGTTGCCGGGCTTGCCGCCGCCAACGAAAGTGAGGCTGTCCACCTTCACTTCGGTGCGGTAGTACTTCTGCCCGTCCTTCTCCCAAGAGGAAGTGACGGGCTCGCCGGTGACGAGGATCGCCTTGCCCTTGGTCAGGTGCTTGGCGAGAGCCTCCGCGCGCTTGCCCCAGATGACGCAGGACGTGGATTCCACGCGCTCGTGATCCTTGGGGCCCACGTTCGCGAGCACCCGGAACTTGGCGTAGGGAGTGCCTTCGCCCGTGAAGGCGAGGTCCGCATCCGCAGCGAGGCGGCCGAGAACAGTGGTCTGAATGTATCCGTAAGCCATGATAGTACCTCCATCGGTGAATTGAATCGAATCGGTTGTTGGAATCGGTTTGCCCAGGGGGATAAATCCCTTGTCTGGCGCTATATGCTTGTCTGTCGGGATCGGTCTGCCCGGACGGATAGAATCCGTGGTCCGGCGCTATGGGTTGAGCCGGGGCAGGGTAAGACTTGCGCCTGCCCCGGATGGGTCTGGACTGACGGGGCTACGCCCTAGGCCGCCTGAGCGACGGGAATGCGAGCGCCAACGATGACCTTGGCTGCCGCGTGCAGGTCGGGGTACTTGGCGCCCTTGGGGGACGCCAGGAACTCCACGAACGCGGGCTCGGTCTTCTCGGCCTCGGCC
>JAKJAC010000195.1 GCA_022707705.1 Chloroflexota bacterium | reverse complement strand
GATTATCTCCGCCTGCGCCTTGTCTATCTCAAAGTTGCGCCACTCAGTGGTTGGACCGCTAGTGAATATCATCGCGGCCTGCACGTAGGGGTCTTTGCCTATCTCGCGGTCGAATGCCTGCAAATCCGCCCAGTAGTCCGCCCAACTCATGCGCGCGCGCCAGCCGTCATTGACGCCGCCGGCTTTGTCGCAGCCGCATTCGCTCAGAATAAGCGGCGGCAGGGTATACCCCATGAGCCTGGCAGCATCCACAATCAGGCGGTAGCGGTGCGCCCACCAGTTATCCGCCGGATTGTAGCGCCCGTCCCAGTAAGCGTGATATGACCAGTAGTCGCACTGATGCAGCGCCGGTGCAAGGATCGCCACAATCTGATTGTCCTCGCCGAAGGCTGCCAGCCGCGGATTGCCCACGCTGATGCATCCGCCGCAGGTCTTGAAGCCGTTGGCGTGCATCCTGCCGTTCCAGGCGTTCAGCGCGTCCGTGTACTGGTAAGCCTGATGGATGGTTTGCAATATCGGTTCATTCACGAACTCCCACGCCGTCACAATCCCGCGCCGGCTCTCGTATAGCTGGCGGTGATACTCAAAATACCGGATACCACCGTCAGCGCCGGATGCTACGCAATCGCTCTCGAACTGGTTGTTATCCGGCCTCTGCCAGGCGCGCCCGAGCACCTTGGTATCCGGAAACACGTCCGGCGCGGGCGGATTGATGGCCTTGACCCATCCCGGCAGCGGCCAGTGTGTGCCGACCACGCTCTTGGCCCAGTCCGGGATGCCCTGAAAGTGCAACGCAAGTTTGCCCACCGTCGCCTCCTCTATAAAATCAAGCGGGCTGAGCAGCCCGCCGTCCAACCTCCGCAGCTCAAAGTGCAGATGCGGTCCGCTGGTCATACTGCCGGTATTACCGCTCAGTGCGATGCGCTGGCCGGCTATTACCTGCTCGCCGTCATCCGCCCAGAATAGGTTCAGGTGCGCATACCGCGTCTGGCACTCCGCGCCGACCACTCGCGCAACCCAGCCGCCGCCTGTCGTCCATTCATGGCGCATCACCCCGTCATGCGCGGCCAGAACGGGCGTGCCGACCTCGCAGGAGATGTCGATGCCGGCGTGCGAATACGGCTTGCCGGCGGCGTCTTTGAGTATCTCCCCAAAGCGCGTGGTTATCTTGCGGTACTCGGCTGCCAACGGCCAGCGGATTATCATGCCGCCGCCCGCCTGTACCCGCGCCCCAACGCGCCGCCTATCATCCCGCGACCGCCGAGTGGTGTGATGGTCATATGCTCCTACTTAACATATAGCTGCCTGCTTCCGATTGCGTTGTGTAGCGCGTGAAAGCCTATCGCCAGCGCGAATGGGTCAGCGGCTGGCTCTCCGTTGGCGTGCTTTGTGGCTATCCTCTTGAGCGTCCACACGATATACGCGCCTATCCGTCTATCCGTGCCAACCATCGCGGGCGTGAACTCGCTAATCAGGTGCGTCCTGTCGGCAGTGCTGGCTGGTATCTCGGTGTCAACAGACCTGGTAACAGCTGCCCCAAACGCTTCGTCGCCGTCGCCAATTGACCAGGCTAACTGCCACTTGACACCTTTAGCTGTTGCTTCCAGGCCGTTAGTCGCCCAGTGAATGTGCGGGTAAATGGTCGTCCCCTCCTGCCAGCCGTGCGTGATTTCGGTTGCGCCGTAAACAACGTCATTTGTCGCATCAAACGTATACTGGTAGATGGTGCCTTTGAACAATGTCAGCGTCGGAGGTGTCGCTCCCAGCCTGGCGGATATTATCGGCGTCGGCGGGAGGTCATCATATGCCGGCAAGTACAGCGATTCCTGCGCCTCCAGCCGCTCAATTCGCCGCTCCTGCGCTGCTAGGCGCCGAATCAGCTCCGCAATCAACTCATTACTCATAACGCATCGTCCGTTTTCAGAGCTGCCTCGATAACCTCGTTGCCGTTGGCAATCGTCACCTTGATGCTGTTGATGTAGGCGTCGAACTGCCGCCCTTCGAATTGCACCGTCACCTTGTCGCCCCACTTCCATTCCACACCGTAACGGCATTGCGGGGTGTCAACAATCGAGCCGCCAAACACCATCCGCGGGCGTCCGGCCTTCAAAAAACCATTGCCTTCCGCCGTCAGCTCGTCGGTTGTGCCGG
The DNA here is from genome assembly GCA_022707705.1 of Chloroflexota bacterium. Lineage (GTDB taxonomy): Bacteria > Chloroflexota > Anaerolineae > B4-G1 > SLSP01 > JAAZNO01. The sequence goes on along the minus strand of JAKJAC010000195.1, from coordinate 6,275 downwards.
CGTTGCGGGCATCGCGCAGCGCCTCAATACGGTTGAACGGTGACGCCCCGCTTCGCGCGGTGTCTTCGACTTCCACCACCTCGCGCTCATCGCCCTCACCCTTGCCCGCGGCATAGACCACCGTTACTTCGTTGGCGTAATCCTCTTCCAACTCGCCATCCGCCAGGTTGCCCAGCTCGGGCGAGAACAGCAGCGGTGACGGGCCTAAGATAGTGCGGTCATCGCCGCGTTGGTTCGCGTAGGTGCGGAACTCCAACGCCCCTGGTGTCGGCGTCACAATGTCAAAGTACAGCCTCGTGCCCGCTTGCGCACTGGCGTCAGCAATCTCCTGCAGCACCGTCAGCACGTTGCGGCGAGAAAACGCCTTGTCGATTTCCTCACCCTCGCTCGTGTCGGCGTCGATGGTGAGATAGTCGCTCCAATCCCTGTCGGCGTCAGTAGCGCCGCCGGCAAGGTTTTCACTCACAATCGCTTTCATCATGTCATCAGCATAATCGCTTTTTGCCGCATACGCGCTGCCAGCGTTGTATGCCACGATTCGCCGCCGCAACAGGTCGGTTGCGCTGTAGGCCGTCACGCGCAGCCGCCGCTCACCCGAGTTGCTCAACACACGCCGGATTTTACGCACAAACCACACACACTCAGTATCCAGCGCGCCGTTACGCCACACACCCAAGCGGGCATCGCGTTGGAACATGCTGGCGTCAGAGTCTGGGTCTAACTCCAACACCAGTGCGCCTACGTCATTCACCGCGCGCGCATATGCCAGCTTTAGATACTGGTCAAGCTGGGCGATTCGCACACCCGCGGGAGTGGATACCTCAATGTAGGTTTGCAGCTCACTCACTCGGCACCGCCCCGTCGTTGCTCCAATAGGTCGGCCTGAATGAATAGGTTGCTGTTGCAGACGCGTTATCAACCCGGCAGGTAACGTCATTCGCCCCCGGAGCCAGGTACCAGTTGACCATCGAGCCACCAGTAACAGCGTACAGGATATTGCCGCGCCACGAGCTCGTGATGCTCTTCACTCCCGGGCTGAAGTTGAGCGTCACCACTTCGTCAGCCACAAGCTCATAATCGAACGTGAGCTCCTGTCCGGTGGTGTTGTTTTTGAGATAATACAGTCTGCCTGGTCCGGTGATGGTGATGACCGGGTACGCGCGCGCGGTTCCGGCGTTGGTGATTGTAGTTCTAGCCGACATCACCCACTCGCCGTCAATCGCGCCGGCGATAATCAGCCGGTCAGCTGCGCCGGTGATGGCTTTGATGTCATGCCCACCGAGAGTGAGCTTGCCTTCGGAGGCGTCCTGCCACCTGCCGCTGACGAACTTGGCAACACCACCCGGGATTGGGGAACCTTCCGTGGTTGCGGTAAATGTACCGCCAGCATAAAGAGTGAGATTCTCGGTATCCCACCACAGCGAATGCACCTCACCATCGGCGAAGCCTTGCCCAAGAGCAAACCAGGCTGACCCATTCCAGCGAGCTACCCTGTTGACGGTTTTGCCGCCAGCGGTGGTGAATGCGCCACCGGCATACACCCAGCCGTTGGGACGGATTTCCAGCGCATAGACGGTGCCGTTCATGCCGGAACCGAGCGCCGTGAATGAAGTCCCGCTCTCATTCAGCTTTGCAATCTGGTTTACGGTCACTCCGTCCGCAGTGGTAAATGCGCCCCCGATGTAGCAATCCACATCGGCATATGCTCCAGAGGAGCGCGCAGTTATAGACCTCCCCTTGATGGCATAAGTGTTGCCATTCATGCCTGTTCCAATGGAAGACCACGCGGAACCAGACCACTTGGCTATTTTCGCCGCCGCACTTCCACCAGCGTTGGCAAAAGCTCCGCCAGCAATAACACGAGTGCCGTCCGGCGTCCAAAGAGCATAACAGGTATCATCAAGACCAGACCCAAGACCCACATAATCCGGGGTGCCCGTACGCTTTGCTATTCTTGCAACCGATACGCCGTCAATGGTTGTAAATGAACCACCGATAAGTAACTGGTCGGAGTCAGGCAATTCCTGCATAACGTTCACAGCGCCGTTGAATACAGCCTGCTCTGGGCGAAACATCCAATTTTTCATACCAAAGAAAGCCAGGTATTCAGTAAAGTCGCCAGATGCAGCTATCCAGGAGTCCCCAGGCCAATAGACCAGTGAGCGAACTGTGTTATCGTAGTACCCGTAAGGTGGAGCATCATCTACCAATTCAGTCCAAGTCCCTGTCTCTTTATCCAATACTAGGATGTTGTGCGCCTCTTCGATAACAGAATGTACGCCAAGTTCTCCCGTGGTCGCTGTCTCATACTTCCAGAACGGGTCAAGCGCCAGGAACCGAAACGCGATGCTCTCTTCGACAAAGCCATCAACCCTGCCGCCTTCCAGCCCAGCCTCGTAGTAGGCGTCCAGGTACAGCCCGTGGCCGGCGTCGCTGTCGGCGCGGTACCATATCCTCACCGGCAACACGCCGCGGTGCGGGTTGCTGGCTTCAATCAACGCTGCTCTCACCGCGTGCAAGTTCGTCCAGCTCGAACCAACCGCGTCAATCAAAAACGTTATCACGCGCGGCATGGTCTTTGTCCGCTGGTACAGCGCGCCGTCGGCCAGCCCGTACTCGCTGGAGATAATATTCACCGGCGGCATCCCGTTGCCCTGTACGCCCCTCAGCGCGATGCCATGGGCAACGCTAAGCTCATACTCGGTACCATCAGGCAGTTCAATAAACCACATCCGCTATGCTCCCATCGCTGCCAATATGCCAAAGTCCGCTATAATCGGCTCGGCGGGTGCGCTGGTGTTGATGTGCAGATTGTAAGTGTTGTGCACCGCGGTTTGTGCTGCCACATGACCGGCTGCGCCACCCACAAGATTCATCGCCATATCGGGGATGGTCACTCCCGTTAGTTTCCCCATGGCCGCATCGATGCCGGCGCCGATACCCTCAACGAACGGCCTGCCAATCAGCTTTGCCGTTACCGATGACGGTGAGCTGATACCCAGGAACCCCTTAACGGCGTCAAGCGCACCCTGGGCGGCATTCTTAGCTGCCTCACCGAGTGCTGACGCCGCGTTGACTATACCGGTCTTTATACCGTCGATAATCGCCTGCCCAGTGGCCGCCCAGTCGATACTGGTAAAGAATCCGACAATCGAGTTTACCAGGTCGGTAACAATCAGCTTCAGGTTGTCGACCGCTTCCGTGAATATGGTCACAATGCCGTTCCACAGTGTCTCGACTATCCCGCGCACGGCCTCACCAGCCGCCGTCCAGTCCCCGCTGAACACAGCCACCCAGAACTCAAATATTTCTGTAATGACCCCAATGACTGTTTCAAAAATCGTCTTGATGATGTCCCACATGTTCTGTACGACAGCCATAATGGTTTCACCGTGGGCGGTCCAGAACGCCTGTATCCACTCCAATGCGGTGCTGATTACCGTGCTGATTACCTCGATAACCGTACTGATTACGGTTTGAATCTTTTCCCAAATCATGCTTACCGCCGCCATGACCGACTCACCGTGTGCGGCCCACCAGCCCTTGATTGCTTCGAGCGCCCCCTGGATGAGCGGGCTGATAAAGTCAATCACCGCCTTGATAGCGGTCTGTATCCACTCCCACGCCGCCTTGACCGATGAGATGATGGTTTCACCATTCTCAGCCCACCAGCCCTGGATGGCAGCGAGCGCCGCTTCGATATACGGCTTCACAAAGTCGATAACCGCTTGGGTTTTCTCTTGTATCCCACCCCAGTTGCCAGCCCAGGCTGCCCCCAGGAGGGCGACGGCGCCGATAATCAACCCAACGGGGCTTGCCAGTGTTGCGATTGCCGACCCTATGCCCATGATTGCGCTGGCGATGGTAGCCGCTGCCAGCACCGCGCCAATGGCAATTAGAGCGCCCTTGAACGCTTCGGAGTGTTCAGTCACGAATGTGACGATTTGTTGTACAAAGCCGCTGATGGCCGTAGTGATTTCGATAATCTTGGCGGCTATCTCTGACCCAAAGGCTGCCGTAAGCGCCCCGGCAATATCCCCCTGGAGCAGCAGAGATACTATCTCGCCAACCTTTAACGCAAACTGACCAATACCAGCCACAAGCGAAGCAATGGCAGCCTGTATCTCGGGCTTTCCCAGCCACTCGCTTAACGCCGTTGCCAGCTGCAACAGTATCGGCATAAACTGTTCGCCGATTTCCTTTTTTACATCCCCAAAGGTGTTTTGCAGCTTTGCCATCTGGCCGGCGAATGTATCACCAGCCGCCACCGCGCTGCCGCCAAACTGCCGTTCAAGCTCCTGCAGGATAATTGTCTGCGCCCCGGCCATGTCCCCGGATTCCTGCAGGCTCTGGATGAGTTTTTTCTGTTCGTCGGTAAACTGGATGCCGACGCGGGTAAGGGCTGACAAGCCCGTTGTTGGGTCATTTAACGCCTTGCCCAACACAATCGCCTGGCTTGACGCATCGGTGCCCATTGCGACTGACATATCCAGCATCGCCTGGGTAGCCGATGGGAATACGTCTTTGCCGATGTTGGTAAACGTCAGCAGCAGGTTCTGGCCCTGCAGGATGGCATCATCACCGATGCCCGTTGCGCCTTCCAGTGCATCTGCCATGTCAATAATCTCTTGCGCTGTCAGGCCGGCAGCACCGCCGGTTGACTTGACCACCGCCTCGGTCTGTGCGGTGATTTTCTCGAACTCAACAGCTTCCTTGACACACGAAACAAGCGCGCCTGTCAGGGCTGCCGTGGCCGCAGCACCAACCGCAAAGCCAGCAGCCAGCACCGTCTTGCCAATGTTGCCCAGGTCGGTGATGATTGTCTTCGCGCTCGCGCCTGACTTGCCGACGTCTTCCAGATTGCCCTTAACATCTTTGGCAGCTTTGCTGACTTCATCTGTCAGGCTGAGCAGCAGTTCCAATTCGGCTTTTGATGCCACTATTCAATCTCCGCTATATCTGCCTCAACAACGCTGCCTCGGTGCCCGTGTTCGGCCCGGCGTCTCTCGCGCGCCTCTTGCGCTTTACGTTCGTCCGCAACCGCTCGCTGCCGGGCAATCAGCTCTTCGATATAATCCGGATCCATTACGCCTACCTGTTCCGGTGTCCAGTGATACTCCGCTGCCAGCGCCACCAGCAGGTCATACCGCCCGACTGGCTCCCTTAGCCTTCCGCTCAGCGCTGAGCGCCAGCGCCGGTAGAGCCAGTCGGAGTAGGTCAGTTTGGGTCTTGCGCCTCCGGCTTGCGGTTGCGCTCCCCAATCTCGGCAGCCACCATCTCAACAAGCGGATCCTGTGGGTCAAGCCGCCGGATGTTCTCACGCGTGCATGGGATTACTTTGCCCTTCTCATCAAGGAACGCAGGACCTTCCCACCCCACAATGTTGTTGGTCAGAAGCGCCATGCGGTACGAACCGAGCCGCTCAAATTGCATATCAGCCGACTCGGTGCCGGTGGCCTTGATTTCATCCTGCACCGCGGCCACGGTGCCAAAGTCCATTTTAGACTTGATGTAGATTGTGTTCCCGCCAAGGCTGACGGGAACTTTGGCTTTGGTGTCTACGAACATGTACCCCTCCTCATATCGCTTACAGTGACTCGTTATCGTTCTGGACTCTCACACAAAAGTCATGTCCGGCAGTAGCGTCATATTCGCTCAGGATAGTCAGCTCGATGGTGCGGTTGCTGCCCTCATACTCGCCCCAGGCGTGGCTTTCGAAGGGTCCGTAAATATCTACTTCCACATATTCGTAGAACCCGGTCTCGATGAGTGCACCGTTGAAGCGCAGCCGCGCCTTCAACGTGGTTCCGGCAACCCACTGGTCATACTGAGTCATGTCCGGCACTTCGAGTACAAGCTTCATCTCTGCGTGTCTGACACCGCGCCCGTGGGCTGTATAGGTTAGCGTGCCGGTCGGACCAGCCGCCTGGTACTTGTACGTAACGCCGCTCGGGATAGTCACTTCGGCACTGATAACCCTGCCGGTGATTGCCGTGCTCCCGATGGTCGCCGTATCTATCCACAGCTGCATCCCCTGGGGGGGCATAAGCGACCCAAGCGCCATCGCGGGCACCTCGCTCGGCGCCTGCTTGCTTGGAAACTGAGCGTGCCCGCTGATGCTCATGGTCACACCATCGGCACCGCCTGCATCAGCAGTGATTTTGAGCTCGTCGAGCAGCCCGTACGCCGCCTGGAACACCTGGATATTCGGGTCGCCCCAATACAGCGTCAGACTGTCGAGCGTATCGCTGGTCATATCCGGCACAAACGTCCAC
>JAKJAC010000194.1:8161-8471 GCA_022707705.1 Chloroflexota bacterium | reverse complement strand
GGTATATTCATACTACTATCGCGGCAAGCACACGGATTGCCCGGATTATAGTGGTGTAAATGGCGCAACGCGCCCCCGAAAAACGTGCGGAGCGGGACAACCGCTCCGAGATAGTGCTTGAAAATGATTGAGGATAATGATGAACGAGAAAATTGCTTTTCGGTTGAGCCTGGTCTTCGCGCTTGTCGCAACCGGACTCTGGGTGGTCTTGAGCATGGACTTCCCCACACGAGCCACATTAAGCCAACCCCCATCTGCTAAAGTAACCGCACAATCTGCAGCGCCAGATAAGCCAGATGATTTCTTTGCT
>JAKJAC010000194.1:0-8086 GCA_022707705.1 Chloroflexota bacterium | reverse complement strand
TGCCACCCGCCTCAACCACAACACCTTGGGCGCTACCTGACCCCGTATGGCGAGTTGGTATCACGCAAGATGGGCTCTATGCTCTGTCGTATGAGACCCTCATCACCGCTGGCGTGCCTGTCACCGGAGCGGCAATAGCAGGTTTTCAGCTGTGGCATCAGGGGAATGAAGTCGCTATCGAGGTGGATGATCCCAATAACAATGGGCTTTTCGACCCAACCGATGCATTGGTTTTCTATAGCGAGAAATTTCACGGCAGCACACAAGATGAAAAGTACACAGATGAAAATGTCTATTGGCTGAGCCTGGAGCTCGGCGCCACCGGCAAGCGCATGACATCACGCGCCGTTCCCCCGACTGGCGCTCCCGCAGCTGGTATATGCACCGCGACGGTTGTTGCAGAGCAGAATCTGGAATACTTTGCGCGATGGAACAACAATCCCGGCACATCCACCACCTGGTTCTGGAAGCGCATGATCGCGCCGCGAGGACAGGTTGTCACTTACAACTTCCCCATCTCCTTGAGCAATCTCCACACGACGCCGCACACCGCCACCCTGCTCATCGAAGTAGCAGGAAGGAGCTACGATGTCTCCGTCAATCCCGACCATCACCTCAGCCTGACCCTCAACGGGACGCCGCTCGGTGATGTTTTTTGGGATGGCGAAGTGGGGTATGTTGCGCTCTTGGAGCTTCCCAGCACATTGTTGCAGGCAGGAGATAACACCTTGAGCCTGGGAGTGGTAGGCACGACGGTCAATCAGGATGTTTACTTCGACCGCGCCGAGGTCAGCTATTTACGAGAGCCAGTAGCCGCTGCAGGGGCACTCACTTGCAAGGTGCCCGAAACCGGCACGCACACCTATGCCTTCTCCGGGTTGCCCGCTGAAGCGCGCCTCTATGACGTCACTGACCCGCTAAATCCAATCAGACTCAGAGGTCACCAGGCTTTCACCTTTCAAGACACTGTTAGCGCGGGAACGCGGTACATCGGCGGCGTGCCCACCTCAGAACTGCTACCATTCAATATCTATCTACCGTTGGTGCTTAACAACACCAATGGGGGCGCCACGCAGAATACTCTGGCAACTCCAGCACAAGGGAATTACACCAGCGGCGCTTTGCAGACAATGACTATCAGTGAGTACCATCCCGATGTCAGCCTGATCACTCCTACAACTGGAGCGGATCTCCTCATCATCGCCCCCAGCGAATTCCACACAGCGCTGCAGCCTTTGATTCAGCGCCGGCAGGCTCAAGGTCTGCAAGTAACCCTGGCGGCAGAGCAAGATATCTATCCGTTATTCAACGGCGGCATCTACCACCCGGAGGCGATTCGCCGCTTCGTTGCCCATGCCTATGCAACCTGGACGCCAGCGCCGAAATACCTGCTGCTGGTAGGTGACGGGCACTTCAATTTTAAGGGTTACGCTCCGGCAACTTTCGGTGAACCAGCACGAATTTGGATTCCTCCATATCTGGAGTTTGCCGATCCAGACCAAGGTGAAGTGCCGGTGGATGCTCGTTACGCCGATGTAGATGGAGACGGCTTGCCTGAGCTCATGGTAGGACGCATTCCCGCAAATTCTGAGGCCGAACTCGAAAGCTACCTCAACAAACTGCTGGCATACGATACCCTTCCCACAGCAACCTGGATGGAAACGATGCTGCTGGTCGCTGACGATGGCGCCTCCACAGAAGAACCCTATTTTGCCACCGGGCTGAACGCGATCAAGAACGATTTTTTCCCTGCCTGGGCTGTGACCGACCAGGTGTACATTCAGGATTACTGCCCCAAACCTCCAGCAAGCTGGACCGCACCCTGTGTTGCTGCAACCCACGCGCTGACTCAAACCTGGAGCCAGGGAGCGGCATTGTTGTTCTATGCGGGGCATGGCGCGCCGGGTGTATGGGCAAACGAACCGCTGTTGCGCGGGTCGCAACTGGCGACACTCCAACCGACCACCGGGCAACCCTTTATCATCGCCTTGGATTGCTGGGATGGTTTTTGGATGTATCCCCATAACGTCAACGTGGGTGTGGGGCGTGACCCCATCTCAATCGGTGAACGCGCCGTTCTTGGATGGGGTGACCGTGGGGCAATAGCTGTCTTCGGACCCGCAGGTTTGGGATATATGTCCATTGAGGAGCAATTAGCGCGGGCGATGATGCAAGAAGCTTTCGAGCATGGGGAGCGTCGTGTTGGAGAGCTGACACAGGCAGGGAGATTAGCTATCTGGAACCTGAATTCTGGAAAATACCTTGCCCGCACTTATACCCTGTTGGGCGATCCTTCTATGCAGTTGCGCCTTCAGGATGTTGTCATGCAAGGGTTGCACTGATGCAATACAGTGTTGCTCCCCAATCCAGAGCGGCTGCAAACGGCAAGGAATTCGCAGACCAATGGCCCGACATGCTCTCTGAAATGACGACACATGAGTTTCGCCTGCATGTCCGTGGGCGAAGTATGTGGCCCACTTTGCAACCAGATGATGAAGTCCACGTCGAAAAGATTGAAGTTCAAGCGCTGCATCCCGGTGATTGGATCGTCATCGGCGCACCATCAGGTCCCCTGGTTCATCGTTTTCTGAAATTCACCCGCGACGGGGGACTGCTTACCAAAGGAGATGCGCATCACGCACCGGATCCGCGTTGGTCCCGAGACGCGCTATTGGGGCGTGTCACTGCAGTCGTTCGTAATGGCAACATCAAGCCAGTACGCACAAATTCCCTAAGGGAAAGGATGAAAACCATGTTTCACCGAATCATAGCCGGCATCTGGCAACAGCGGCGTTCGCGCCGGCATGGCACGCCATATCTCTTTCTTCTGATAGCTTTGTGGCTCAGTCTGGCGTCACAACCCCTGCTTGCTGCAGTAACGCTCTCGGGATTTGGAGCTCTAGCCCAGACCGACTCGATCAAAGTGTTCTGGGAGACTGCCAGCGAAGTCAACATGTCAGTCTTCTATGTGTTGCGTGCGCCAAGCGAAGCAGGAACCTATAACCGTATCTCCAACTTCATTCCGGCAGAAGGTGACCTCGGCGGAGCTATCTACGAATATATTGATGAGAACGTTGAGGCGGGTACAACCTATTACTACAAATTAGAGGCGGTTGAAACCAATGGCTCATCCGAGTTCCATGGACCCGTTTCAGCCCGCATCCCTCTGCCCGGAGAGAACAATACCCCTACTCCCAGCCCAACGCCAACGCTGACCCCCACACCCACTACCCCGACACCGACGACGCAACCGGGGCAACCCACAGCAACCCCTGAACCTTTCGTACGCTTCTGGGCAGATCAGACCACCGTGCAGGCTGGACAATGTGTTACCCTGCAATGGGAAACGCGCGAAATCAACACCGCCTTTCTCGATGGAGTGGGCGTTCCAGGAGTGAGCGCGAAGACCGTCTGTCCTTGTGAAAATCAGACTTACACCCTTCGCATTTCTTACCGGAACGGAACCACCCAGGACTTCACCGTCGCACTCACCGTGCAAGGCGTATGCACACCTGCGCCTCCTGGCAGCACGGCGACGCCGACCTTCCCGCCGCCGCCAACCCTTACGCCGCGCCCCAATGAGACGACGCAGCCCACTGTGGATACCTTTCCGCCGACTCCTACCCCCACAGTGCAGCTGCAGGCGCCGACTCTCGCTGGCACACCACAGGTTGAGCCTTCAGCAGCCCCTGAAAACACGGAACTGACTCCCGAATTGAGCACCACGGCACCAGAGATGGGGGAATCCACACCCATATCGGCGACGCCGACGCTCCTACGTCCGGCGCTCGGAGGGCAGGAGTCGCCAACATCATCACCGGGCTGGTTGTGGGGAGCTCTCGGCGCCGGCGGGTTGCTGATTCTTCTAGGGGGAGCTGGAATCTGGTGGATGCGAAAACACTCATGAAACGTCTGAGTTTGCTAACACTGTTGGTAGTGTTGTGGATTATTCCGGCATGTAATCGCAACGCCGGTCCCACCCCCCTCTCGGGTGATTTTGTCCCGGGAGAACATCAGGCTTTTTTCATTGATGTCGCTCAAGAGGGTGGCATCTGGTTGGCGCCAACCACACTCAAAGCGCTTGGCGTAGATGTGAATAAGCCTGAAGCGCCGGCATTGCGCCTCTCCTGGAGCGGACAGTCCGTGCCCACGCGCAGTCTCAAAGATGACCAGGGTTGGGGACTTTTCTTCTTTGCGCCTGCCTTCCATACCCGTTATACGCAGGAGACCAGTTTCCTCTTGGAACTCAACGCGCCAGAAACCCCGATTCCCACACAGACCTCCACGGCAGCAACGACACCCGACCTTCCGGGGCTGACGCAGGTCACCTGGGAGGAAAATCGCCGTTATTTGCCCCAGGCAACCGCGGAAATTCCGTGGCTGTGGCAACCCATCTATGCTCCGGGAGGAATCTCCCATACGCTTACCCTCACCGATGCCGTGACAGGTCCCGTTACCGTGACCGTACGCTTGTGGAGCCACACCCGCTTCACCCCTACACCAGATCACCAGTTACAGCTCTATTGGGATGGGGAACTCAAAGGGCGATGGGAATGGGCTGGGCAGGGAATGCAAGCCTTGACCGCTAGTTGGAATGAAACCACGCCCCAAGGCAATCATACGCTCACCCTGAGCACGCCTGCCATCAGCGATGCTGGCATTGCCATCGTCTGGATTGATGGATGGGATATCACCTATCCACGCGCGTCTGTGCCTCCAAACGGATTGTTACAGGCGCAGGGCGCCACACTCAGCGCCGGGAAAGAGGGGTTGGTGGTTCTCGATGTGACGGAAGCGCTGGCGCCGGTTGAGCTGGGAGAGACCTCTGCAAGTGGTAACATCAGCGCTGAGTCGGGGCACCGCTACTGGATTGGCGATTTCAAAGCAGCAGCTGCGCCCGTGAGGGTGCGTCCTGCTCTGAGCCTGGATGTGGCTTCACTTACCGACACAACTTATCTGGTCATCGCCCCTGCTGCCGCACACGCAGCCCTGGAGCCATTGCTGGCGCACCGGCAAGCAGAAGGACTGGTGACCGCTGTGGTCACACCGCAAGCCATCTACGACACCTTCGGCGCGGGGCGCGCTGCTCCAGAAGCCATCAATGCCCTGGCGCAAAACCTGCCAGCGCTGCGCTATCTTTTGCTTGCGGGCGATGCCGTCGCCGATCCCGCAGGCTATGATGGCGAAGATGAGCGGTTGCGCGTGGTTGCTCCGTTCACCCGCACATCGGTGCTGGGCGAAACCCCTTCTGACGGGCGCTACAGTGTCAACGCGGAAGGATTCCCCAGCATTGCCGTGGGACGCTTCCCAGCCGAAACGGTTGCGGGAATCAAAGTTCTGGTCGAGAAGACTCTGCTCTGGGAAACCTCACAGAGCAATCCCGCAGTGGTTTTTGTCACCGATAATGAGCTCCGTTTTAGCGATATGCTGGATGCAATCATACCCCTGATACCCGGTGGAGAGACTGCCAGGCGCATAGATTCCGGCGAAGAGCGTAGTCGCGAGCAATTGCTGGAAGCTCTCAATCAGGGACCGACGTGGTTCAATTACACCGGGCACGGCAGTTTGACACGGCTCTGCGACGAGGAGATTCTCACCATCAATGACGGGCAGAACTGGAAGCAACCCTCAGTTGTGATTGCCTGGACTTGTCTGGCAGGGCATTTTGCCCATCCTACGCAAGCCTCTATCGCCGAAGCCTGGTTGCTCACACCGAATGGCAGCGCGGTCGCCTTCCTGGGTCCGGTTGGGGAAACGACGACCTTCGAGCAGCGCCCCACAGCCCAGGCTTTCTATGAGGCGTTGCCGCAACACCGCCGCATCGGTGACGCCTGGCTTAAAGCCATCCAGACCGAGACTGGTGCGCCTGATGTACGCTGGGGATTCCTTGTGTTGGGTGACCCTGCGCTAGGTGTTGAACCAGGACCCTGATCCTGCTCGCAGTTACTTTGAGGCATTTTGGGTGGCGGCGCGAAGTTCCGCCACCCAGAATTGTCTTTTTCCAGTATACTAAGGTTGTCAGACATCCAACGCACTTTAGAAGAAAACATGACCTGGTGACTCGAAGGTTCTCCCCAAGAAAAACAAACCCACCTGGGCTTGGAAATACACAGTTCTATACTCTCCAGGAATGAAAATTCACTGAGGAGTACAAAGAGTCTACCAGTATGACTGTATGATGTATTGCAGAGTATTCTCCAGTTAAGGTATCGCAAGACGTCAGACAGTTCAGACAGTCATACAGTTGCGAAAAATCACGCGACATTTTTCGAGGAAGATACCCTCAGATGGCGTACCATTATCCATCAATGAACCGGAGAAACCTGCGGTATATTGCTTCGAGAATCCCTTAATTGCCCACTCAAACGAGATTCATGTCCTGAGGTTAACGATGAGACTGGAATTTACACTAAATCACAAATCCGTGTTGCTGGAAGACCTGCCCGATGAGCTCCTGCTACTGGACCTGTTACGCGAGATTGTGGGCCTCACTGGCACCAAACGTGGTTGCGATACCGGTTCTTGCGGCGCCTGCGCAGTGCTGGTAGATGGCAAGCTCACACGCGCCTGCCGAACGCCCGCAGCAAAAGTCGCCGGGTGCCATGTCATCACCATCGAAGGGCTACGCGACCTTCATGGTGGTCCAAACGACATGCAAAGGGCTTTCGTGGAATTCGGAGCAGTGCAATGCGGCTTTTGCACACCGGGTATGATTATCGCCGCCGAAGCGTTGTTGCTCAAAAACTCGACCCCTTCACGTGAGGAAATTCGCAAAGCCATCATGGGCAATCTCTGTCGCTGCACAGGTTATCAGCAGATTGTAGATGCTATCGAAATCACCGCACAGCGGCGCGCCGCTGCCCAGGCAGGAGGGTAAGCATGGCAGAGTTGGCCTACATCGGCAAGCAAGAGACACAAAATGTAGACGGGTTGGCGCGCGCGATGGGCGAAGCCCGCTATGTCTGCGATATGCGCATACCGGGCATGCTCATCGCCAAAGCGCTACGGAGTCCCCTGCCCCATGCACGCATTGCACATCTCGATGTGACGCCCGCTCTGCAGGTGCCGGGTGTCATAGCTGCCATTACTCATGCCGACTTCGAAGAGCACAGCAACTTCGGATGGCCCATCAAAGATGCCTATGCGCTAGCGTATGAACGCGTGCGCCACGTGGGTGAAGCTATCGCCGTCGTTGCCGCGGAAACCGAAGCCGCTGCGCTCGCCGGTGTTGCCGCAATCGAACTCACGCTAGAACCGTTGCCCATCGTCAGTGATATGCACCGCGCACTCGACCCTGACGCGCCAGTGATTCCACAAGGTTCACCCACCGGCAAAGGGAATCTGTGCGACGTCTCTATTCTGCGCAATGGTGACCCTGCTCCCATTCTGGCGAAATGCCCGGTCATCCTGGATGAACATTACCATACACCCCACCAGGAACACGTCTACCTGGAAACCGAAGGGGCGCTCGCCATCCCCGAACCCGATGGCGGTGTCACCGTCTTCTCCAACAACCAAAGTCCCTTTATCAACCGTGATATTGTCGCCACTCTGACAGGACTTCTCCCCGAGCAGGTACGGGTAATCCAACCTCCAATTGGAGGCACCTTTGGCGGCAAGGATGATGTGCTCTACCAGACCTCAGCACAGGTCGCCCGGTTAGCATTGATGACGGGGCGTCCGGTTCGGCTGATCTTCGAGCGCACCGAGTCCATGATCGCCTCCTACAAGCGGCAGGCGATGGATATTCACCTGCGACTTGGTGCCGATGAGCAAGGTAATCTGCAAGCCGCACAAGCCGTACTGCTTGCCGATAGTGGCGCTTACGCTTCAATGACCCCCATGGCAGCGTGGCGCGCCACCATGCATGCAGCTGGCGCCTATCGCTACCGAGCTGTACATGTGGATACACAGGTACTCTATACCAATAACGGCTATTCAGGCGCCTTCCGGGGCTTTGGCAATACTGCCGCAGCAGCAGCGGTGGAAATCGCCATAGACGAGCTTGCCCACCGTTTAGGCCGCGATCCGATAACGTACCGGTTACAGAACTGCCTCCGCACAGGGGACCACACGATGACCGGTG
>JAKJAC010000193.1 GCA_022707705.1 Chloroflexota bacterium | reverse complement strand
GCTGAACGCATAACAACCAAGAGGGACATTATTCTGGATGTGAAGGGGATGAAGAAATGGTTCCCCATCCAGAAGGGCATGCTCAGGAAGGTTGTGGGGCATGTAAAAGCCGTTGACGACGTGAGCTTCTACCTCCGTGAGGGTGAAACTCTGGGTCTGGTAGGCGAGAGCGGCTGCGGCAAGACAACCGTGAGTCGCACCATCATTCGCCTTTACGAACCCACTGCTGGCACGGCGCACTTCCAGACCAGCCTGTTTTCGGCTGACGGCAAACCTGAAATGGTCAACATCTTCGACCTGGATAAGGAACAGATGAAGCGCATCCGGCGCGAAGTTTCGATGATCTTCCAGGATCCCATCAACTCGCTCAACCCGCGCATGTCGGTCTTCGATATTGTTTCGGAGCCGATGGTCATCCATGGTGTGCCGGTGGGTCCCGAGATGGAGGAGACGGTCACCACGTTGTTGGAGCGGGTGGGCTTGCGCAAGGAGCATATCCGTCGCTATCCCCATGAGTTCTCCGGAGGGCAGCGGCAGCGCATCGGCATCGCGCGTTCGCTTTCGATGAATCCCAAGATCATCTTCTGTGATGAACCTGTCTCGGCGCTGGATGTTTCTATCCAGGCACAGACACTCAACCTGCTGCAGGACCTGCAGGCGGACTTCAATCTATCCTATGTCTTTGTCGCGCACGACTTGAGCGTGGTGCAGCATATCTCCGACCGCGTGGCCGTGATGTACGTGGGCAAGGTTGCGGAGCTGGCGCATTCGGATGCGCTCTACAACGATCCGTTGCATCCGTATACTGAGGCGTTGATGTCCTCCGTGCCCAAGCCGGATCCCAAGTACCAGTCGGAGCGCATCGTGATGCAGGGCGACGTGGCCGATCCTTCGAACCCGCCGCCGGGCTGTTACTTCCATCCGCGCTGTCGTTATGCGGTGGATAAGTGCAAGACGGTGGCGCCGGAGTATCGGGAGCTCAAACCGGATCACTTTGTGGCTTGCCATCGCGCTGAAGAGCTCAAACTGAAGGGGGTGTAGTATGGTCGTGGATGTGAAAATGACGGTTGAATTGTTGCAGCGCACGCCGCTGTTCAGCGGTTTGAACAAGCGACAGCTGGAGGGGGTGGCGAAGCGCTTTGTCGAGCGGAAATTTGATGCGGGGGAGACCATCGTCACGCAGGGGCGTGGCGGCGAGGGCTTTTTCGTCGTCGTTTCCGGGCGCGCTGAAGCCATCCGCGAGCACGCCGATGGCGAGAAGACGGTGCTCAACCCGCTGGAGCCGGGCGATTTCTTTGGCGAGATGGCGCTCCTTTCAGAGGGCATTCGCACTGCGTCGGTTGTGACCACGGAGCCTACGACCTGCCTGGTGCTGGCCCGTTGGGACTTCTTAAGCCTCATGCGAGAGGACGCCGACATGGCGGTTACTATCGTACAGGAACTTGCGGAGCGCTTTGTCCGCGTGCTGAACACCCTGTAGGTTTTCTTGTTCCGAGTTGATTCGGGGCGCTTTTGCGAAAGCAGGGGCGCCCCGATGATTTACCCCTTCTGCATCAACTCCTTCGTTCGGCAGCCAGCATTTTCCCCACGAACTCCACAAACATCCTCGCTGGATGCGAGAATTCTTTACCCTTCAGCCACGCCAGCACCAAACGGCTCTCAATAGTCTCTGCGAGCGGAATTGCGACCGTCTGGGGATTTTGGTGATAGGCATAGACCTTCTCCATCATCAATGCAATGCCTGAATTCGATGCCACCAGGCCGAGGACGCTTTCTACTCGCAGGCTGGCGTAGAAAATCGATGGCTCGAAGCCGGCACGTCGGCATACCTCCAATGTCAGTTCATGAACCACAGTTCCTTTGTCGAACATGATGAAGTTTTCATTGGCGAGTTCGTTGAGGGCGAGAATGGGACGTGCCGCGAACCGGTGTTGCCGCGAAAGTACGGCCAGGAATTGATCATGGGATAGTTCAAGGCAGGCGTACCGCGTTTTGTCCAGATAGGCATCGCGGAGGATTGCCAGATCGCACTGGCGGCTATCCAGGGCGGAGAGAACGGCCGTCGCTTCGCGTTCCTCCAGCATCAGGTGAATTGCCGGGAAGGCTTGCTTGAAGTGGGCCAAATACGCCGGGATGCCATATTGAGCAATGACCGGAATAGCAACGATATTCAGGGTGGGTGTGATCCTGTATTGAGCCATGCCGGAAAGCATGGATTGATAGCTTTGAAGCAGGGGGCGCGCGTAGCCCAGAAAGGCTTCCCCGGCAGGTGTTAGCGCGATTTTGCGCCGGCTGCGGTCAAACAGTGTGCAATCGAGTTCCTTTTCCAACGCGATAATCTGCTTGGATAGCGACGATTGCGAAATGAAGAGTTCCTCGGCTGCCCTCAAGAAATTGCCCGTCTCCGCCACCATGATGAAATACGCGATCTGTCTGAGTTCCATTCCCCACTCCCATGACCTATTCTGTTTTGGAATAGATTATAGCACCATTTGAATTGCTTTCGGGCCGGCGAAAGCGTACACTGTAACCATGGAATCAGTTACAGCCTGACCAGCATAATGCACCAACGGCCGTTTTCGCACCTGGACGGAAACCCAAAGTTGTGTGCCATGCCATTCTAATTTGCTAAGAAGGAGTAGGGTTATGAAAACACTCACGATGCTCATGTTGGTAGTTCTGCTCGTATCGATGGTGGCCTGTTCATCAACGCCAGCACCAGAGACAACCACGTCTTCAACTGTGCCAGCGAAGAAAGAAATCATTGCTGTCGTTTTGCCGTCTCTCGATAATCCACTGATGTTGGGTTTTCAGGATGCTTTCAAAGGCGCCTTTGGCACACAATACGATGTTCAGGTCGCCAGCGCCGATGGCAATGCCGTCACCCAGGGCACACAGGTGGAGAACTTCACCGCCATGAAAGTGAAGTTCATGTTTGTGATGGCTGTTGAACCCACCAGCCTGGTGCCCAAGCTGGTTGCGGCTCGTCAAGCCGGGGTAAAAGTGCTGTTTGCCGGCGGCGATCCGGGCGATGAAAATGCTTACGACGCGGTGATGAAGATGGACCAGTTCCTCGCTGGCGAATATGCGGCCTTGATGGCCAAGCAATGGGTGGACACCATCTATCCTGACGCCGCTCCAGGTTCGATCGAGACAGTGGTGTTTGAGTCTACGCTCAATGAGGAAGCGGTCGCGCGTTCGGCTGGACTGCGGATGATCGTGGAGCCCTATCTGAAAGATGCGGCTGGCGCCTATATCGATGCCACCGGAGCCGCCATTTCGGATGCGAGCGGGAACTACCTGACCGGGAAATCAGCCTCGGACCGGGTTGCCAATCCCACCTATGCGCCGGCGGTCAAAATCGTTCAGGTCCAACAGGCCGAGATGTTCCAGGCTGGCCAAACGGCGATGCAGAACATCTTGACTACCAATCCGCAGGTCAAGCTCGTTATCGCTTATGCCGGCGATGGGGCGATGGGCGCTTCCAAGGCGATGGTGGATGAATATAGCAAGGGTCCGGGCCTAAGTGTGATTTCCAACCTCAGTAAGGTTGCAGTTTTCGGGGTCGGGATGATCGGCGGTGAAGGCCCGGCGATTTTGGATTCTGCCAGTGATAAGGGCGTTTTCCGGGGTACCGTGCGTTTTGGTGGTGACCTGATCGGCCGGACCATGGAGTACGCCGGGAAAATGTTGGGCGGGGAACCATCGTCGAAGATTATTTGGGATGTTCTGGACCTCGTTACCGTCGCTGATGGGAAGTTGATGGCGACGGCGGCCGAGAGCAGCGGTGTGATCGTGGTGCCGACCACCGAGCCGCAGCCTCTGGTGCTGCCGGGACCGCCGCAATAGATCGCATGGTGTGAATCAAGCGCCGGGGCTGTGGGATGATTTCCAGGCTCCCTCAGCCCCGTGATATAGTCAGAACGGAGATGTATTGATGCAAGAACCAATCCTAACGGTCAAACGCATTACCAAGACGTACCCCGGTGTGGTGGCGCTCGATGATGTTTCCGTCACGTTCGCTTCGGGAGAGATTCACGCGCTTCTGGGCGAAAACGGGGCGGGCAAATCCACGCTGATCAAGGTCATCGCTGGCGCCATCGAACCTGATCAAGGCAGCATCGTTTTCGGCACGCAGGAATATGCCAAAATGACTCCCGCCCTGGCAAAGGAACTCGGCATAGCGGTGATCTATCAGGAATTCAGCCTCGTCGAATCGTTGTCGGTCGCGCAGAACGTCTTTCTTGGCGAGAATCGTGGGCTCCTGGTGAACAGCGACGACGTGAACAGGCGGGCAGCGCGCATCTTCGCGGAGATGGCTGTCTCGCTTGATCCCACGATGCAGGTGCGCAAGTTGAGTCCCGCCAAGAAGCAATTGGTTGAAATTGCGAAGGCCGTCTCGGGCAATGCCAGAATCCTGATCATGGATGAGCCCAGCGCACCCCTCTCGGCAGCGGAAGTGGAAACGATGTTCGAGATCATCGGGAAGTTGAAGGCCAAAGGGGTCACCATCATCTACATCTCCCACCGGCTTGAGGAATTGTTCCGCATTTCGGACCGGGTGACGGTGATGCGCGATGGGCGCACCATCGAGACGCTCGTGACCAACCAGACTCAGCGTCAGGCATTGATCAACCTGATGGTAGGGCGAGAGTTGAAGGAATACTATCCCCGGCACTCAGCGGCGCCCGGGGAAGTCGTTTTGGAGGTTAGGCATCTCTCAGGTCTGGGTGACGAGGACATCTCTTTCTCAATGAAGCGGGGTGAGATTCTGGGCGTTGCCGGTCTGGTCGGTTCCGGCAGAACTGAGCTGGCGAGTCTCGTCTATGGCGCGGCACCCAAGGAAAGCGGTGAAGTCTGGATTGATGGGACCAAACGGGACATCCATTCGCCGGCTCAAGCCATTGCGTACGGTATCGGTCTCATTCCTGAGGACCGCAAGCATCACGGCTGTATTCTGAACGCCAGCATCCGCTTCAACATCGCTCTATCCGTTCTCAACCAGCTCGCAAGGTTTGGCGTCATTGACACCAAAGCGCAAAAGCGGGTCACGCGCTATTATGCCGAGAAATTCAGTATCCGAACCCCGTCCATGGAGCAGCGTGTCAGAAATCTCTCCGGCGGCAATCAACAGAAAGTCGTGCTGGCAAAAACGCTGGCGGCTGACACCAACATTCTGATTTTTGATGAGCCAACTCGGGGAATTGACGTAGGCTCAAAGCAGGAAATATACCATTTGATGGTTGACCTGGTCAACCAGGGCAAGACGATTCTGATGATCTCTTCTGATATGGAGGAATTACTGGGCATGTCTGATCGTTTGATCGTCTTATGTGAAGGGAAATACATGGGCGAAGTGCCCAGAGACAAGTTCGACCAACGCACCATTATTGAGCTGGCTTCAGGCCACCACTAGAAGAAAGAGGAATGCGATGCCAAAGATAGATTTGCGCGGTCTCCAAAAATACACCGTGATGTTTATCCTGGTCATTTTGATGGCGCTCTTTGCCTTTTCGAGCCCTTATTTCTTGACGCTTCGCAACCTGACCAATATCATCACGCAGAATACTTACTTCATCATTGCAGCTGTTGGCCTTTCATTCGTGATGATCGGCGGAGGCATTGACCTTTCGGTGGGCTACCAGATGTCCCTGGTCGGGGTGGTGACAGCGATGAGTATGGTGGTCTACCATTTGCCGGTCTGGCTCGCCATCGTGATTGGCATTTCGTTGGGAACCCTGCTGGGATTGTTCAATGGCATCATTGTGACCAAGGTCAGAGTCTTCCCGTTGATTGTCACCATCGCGACCAGCACCGTCTTCCAAGGGATTTCTTACATCGTCTCCAAAGCTAATACTTTCCGCAATTATCCCGCCGAGTTTCTTCTCATTACCACGGGGAAGTTCCTCAACATATCCTATGATGTCTGGCTCACCTTGTTGGTGGTGCTGTTCGCGGCCTTCGTTTATGCGAAGACCTCCTTCGGCTGGAGTGTATTGGCCCTAGGGGGCAATGAGGAGGCATCCCGTCTGGCGGGGATCAAGACCACGGCGCTGAAAATCTCCGTCTATGCGATCTGCGGTTTCTTTGTCGCCATCGCAACATTGGTCATGATCGCCAAGGCGAATACGACCAGTTCGATGTTCGGTCCGGGGACAGAATTCACTTGTCTGACCGCCGCTATCGTCGGCGGAATCAGTTTTGTCGGAGGTGAAGGCAACATCCTGGGGTTGGTGACCGGCGTGTTCATCCTGGCAGTGCTGGGGAACGGGATGCAATTAGCCGGCTTGGGTACCTATGCGCAGTACATCGTTAAGGGGTTGATCCTGCTCGGGGCGGTCACCTTTGACGAATATCAGAAAAGCCATCGCGGCCGAGCTCGCAGAATTGCGCCGGCTGCATGATCAAGAGCTTCGCTAATGAAGGAGAGACAACAATGAAAGAAAAACACCCTCAAGGACCATTTGTGATTCCACCTGCACCAATCCATCACATCGAGCGTAAAATGTTGGATATTGCTTATGCCCAGGTATCGCCTGCTCAGAAACTCGACCTTTACTGGCCCGCTGCTGGTAACGGTCCCTTCCCGGTCATCATGGTCATCCATGGCGGCGCCTTCAAAGGCGGCGACAAGCGCGACATCCAGCTGATGCCGATGCTCGAAGGTCTGAAACGCGATTATGCGGTGGTATCCATCAATTACCGCATGAGCGGCGAAGCGCGCTTCCCCGCGCTGGTACACGATGTGAAGGCGGCCATCCGCTGGGTGCGCGCCAATGCAGAGCAATTCTTGTTCGACTGCGACCGAATTGCCGTGTGGGGCGGCTCGGCTGGCGGCTACCTCGCCCTGATGGCAGGCGTCTCCGCCGGTATTCCGGAACTGGAGGACGCGGCGTTGGGAAACCCGGGACAACCTACTCGCGTTCAGGCGGTCGTTGCGTGGTTCCCGCCCACGAATTTCCTGTTGATGGATGCTCAATTGGAGGCATCCGGCTTTCCGCAAACCCCAGAATCCGCCCATAACGGACCGGAATCGCCCGAATCGCTGATTCTGGGTCAGCAAATCACGCAAATTCCAGAGGTGGTGTGGGCAGCCAATCCGGAGACCTACATCCGTCCTGGTTTGCCGCCCTTTTTCATCCAGCACGGCACCGCTGATGATACCGTGCCCTATCAGCAATCGCTCAACTTTGCCGCTAAACTGGCTGCCCAGAATGGTCTACAATCAGTGAATCACGAACTGCTACTTAATGCGCGGCATGCTGACCCGGTCTTCGAGGCGTCGCACAACGTCGAAAAAGTTCTGGATTTCCTTGACGGCGTCATCAAAGGCTAAGGTCGATGTGACTATGGATGTCCAAGCAGAACCAGAAAGGAAAAAATCAAAAGTGATTGTGATGCTGATAGCTTTGTTGGTCGGCGTGACCATCGGGGTGATTTTCAAACTACTTCGCTTGCCCGTGCCGGTGCCGCACGATTTTGCCGGCATCGTCGGTCTGATTGGCATGTTTGTCGGTAGTGCGTTGGTGGATTTCGTAACTCGAATCCTGACAAAATGAGGAAATTTACAATTAAAGGAGAATGCAATGCAAAAGAGAAGTATCTGGTCAATGGTTTGCTTATGGGTCCTAAGTCTGGCACTGGTCGCGTGTGGCAGCAACTCGGTCACTGAAGTGCCAACCGTCGCGTCTGTTGCAGAGTCAACGCCCGCCTTGGCGGAAACCGCCGCAACGAGCATTCCTAGTGGCTCCAGAGGTGGGGGACTTGGCAATAGCTCGGTTGATACGTCTGCTATCAAGACACAGTACACGAATGTCGCTTATGGTACCGTGTCAGGTAGCCAGACATTGAACATCTATCTGCCCAACGAGGGGGAAGGTCCCTTTCCCGTCATCGTCGCCATTCACGGCGGTGCCTTCAAAATGGGCAACGCCACCGGCGGCGATGTGGCAGCCATGCTGAACGGTGTCAATTACGGCTATGCGGTGGTCAGCATCAATTACCGGCTTTCTGGCGAGGCGACGTTCCCCGCGGCGGTCAACGACTGCAAAGCTGCGATTCGCTTCATCAAAGCCAATGCCTCCACTTACAATCTGGATCCGGAGCGCGTCGCTGTCTGGGGCGATAGCGCCGGCGGCAACCTTGCGGCTATGGTCGGAACTACAGGGAACGTCACCACCCTCGACGGCGACAATCAAGAAAATCTCGACACTTCCTCCGCCGTGCAGGCGGTGGTGGATTGGTTTGGACCGCTGAATTTCCTGGAAATGGACGCCCAATTTGCCGCGTCGAGCATCACGCCGGCTATGGGTGCGACCAGTAGCGAAAGCTCTCCAGAGAGCCAATACATCGGGCAGCTCATCACCAGCGACCCCGAACTGACACAGCAGGCGAATCCTGCAACCTACATCGGCACCATGACGGCAGACACGGCGCCTGCTTTTCTGATTCAACACGGTACGGCGGATGGCAA
>JAKJAC010000192.1:6900-8603 GCA_022707705.1 Chloroflexota bacterium | reverse complement strand
CAACACCGCCACCAACCCACCGCCAAGGTCTTTGACCGCCTGAACTGCTGCGCGCATGTCCGCATCGTTGACACCAGCGACGGTAATGTTGTGTGCATCGTGCCCTACGCTTCCAGCAATGGCGCCTCGCTGCAATCCCATACCGTGAACAAAGCCCAACCCCACATTGCCCGTACCGCGATGCCGTTCTACCGTCGCCAACTTCACCAGGTCGCGGCTCACATCGGCGACCGCCTCACCCTCTACGATTGTTGGAGCCATAAGCAGGTGCTCAGTCACAACTTGATCAGGCACCAGTCCGACTACACGAAGGCACGCCCCATCATACCCAGAAGGAACAGAAATCCGGAATGAGAGCGCCGTGGCATCCACGTGCACACTACCCCGCACCCCACTCTCATCCACCTCCGGCGAGGACCATGTACCAACCAATACCCCATCGCGCGCCACAACCTTTCCAGCAACCAGAACTAAAGCTGCTCTGAACTCTTCCAGTGAGGGTGTAACCACCAAATCTGCACGACGCCCTGGGGCAATCGCGCCCCGGTCACGCAACCCAAACGCTTCCGCTGCATTGAGCGTCGCCATGCGCAATACCATCACCGGATCAAGACCCGCAGCAATGGCAAGCCGGATATTGTGGTCAATGCTTCCCTCCACGATCAAATCCGCCGGATGTCGATCATCGGTTGCAAAAGCGAAACGGCGGGCATTTTCTGGCGTCACCGCTGCTACCAGCGCGCGCAGATTCTTCGCCGCTGTCGCTTCACGGATGAGGACAAACATTCCTGCGCGAACCTTTTCCAGCGCTTCTTCCACCGTCATGCTCTCATGATCGGTCGAAGGTCCAGCTGCGACATACGCCTGAAGCCAGGGCCCGGTGACCGAGGGTGAGTGCCCATCAATATGCCCATCGCGAAATGCCCACAACTTCTCCACTGCACCGGGTAAACCCAACACAGCACCGGGTACGTTCATGAACTCTGCCAAACCCAGCACGCGAGGCAATCCACGCAACGTCAGCAACGCCTCGCCATCCAGGTCCGCTCCAGCAGTCCCCATGGTAGTTGCCGGCACACAGGAAGGCAGGTTGATAAAGATAGTCAGAGGCAAACCTTCTGAAGCCGCAATCATATAGCGAATTCCCTCAGCGCCCGCAACGTTAGCGATTTCGTGCGGGTCGGAGATCACCGTAGTGACTCCATGTGGGACAATGGCGCGAGCAAACTGAGGCGGCGACACCATCGAAGATTCGACGTGAACATGCGTATCAATCAAGCCGGGTACGATAAACTGCCCGCAGAGATCTATCTCCTCTTGTGCCGAATAACCAGGCGCGACGGCGGCAATCCGATCGTTGGCAATGACCACATCCGTTTCCAAAATCTCGCCGGTGAAGACGTTGAACACGCGCCCATGACGCAGAATGAGGGTTGCGGGAGCATCACCCCGCGCCACAGTCAATATCTGCAAGAATGAATCCCGTGTTTCCATCGGTGGGGACCTCCTTTGCGATGGCCTTATTCTGTTATTGTAGCACAACAATTCTATCCAGAACAGCCCTCAGGCAGGCGGACATTTCATGCCAGGGATGATACAGCTGTCCCCACGGGGCAGGGAGAAAAGGGGTTCTTCCGAAATACGCACCCTCGCGATGGGAATCGTCACACTCGACGACAAGAAACCCGGTTATAATACAATCA
>JAKJAC010000192.1:0-6809 GCA_022707705.1 Chloroflexota bacterium | reverse complement strand
TGCCACACTGACCGCCTGTGAAACAACACCAACCACTCCCCCCGAGACACCCAACACCGCAATCACGCCAACCTTAGTCATGTTGGTTCTACCGACAATTACCGCTGCACCCTTGCCACCAGAAAGCGCTTACCAGGCCACACCAGAGCCTGTCCCGTCAGCTAACCCGAATGCCACCGGCGCGCCAGTAGCGGCGCTTGCCATCCACACAGTGCAACCCGGCGACACACTACTCGGCATCGCAATGCTGTACAAGCTTCCCATGGCAGCGATTCAATTACAGAATCACAAAGGCGCCGCAACGACCGTGCGTCTGGGAGAACGCCTGGAAATTCCCGCCAGCACAGCCTGGGAGGGAGCATCACCCTATTGGATTCTCTATCAGGTGAACGCTGGCGATACACTCACCGCAATCGCCAAGGCATACGATATTCCCATCGCTGATATCGAAGCCGCAAACGGTCTCAGCGCCGCTGATCCCATCTACACAGAGCAGCTGTTAGTGCTCCCCCTGCAAAATCTGGCGATAGCACGCGCGCCCGAACCCACCCCGCCTCCCGAAACACCCACCTCTGTTCCTACAACTGCCATCACGGAAAACACACCCATGCCCACCATCGTGCTGACGTCCCCACCCACCACAGCGCCACCTGCGGATATTGCTGCCTGGTCCCACGAAACTGTGCGCATTTTGAACGAAGTTCGCGCCAGTTATAACCTGCCACCGCTTGTTTACAATGAGACACTGGCACAAGCGGCACAGGTCCAGGCGAATGACTGTGCTGAACGCGGTTGGTGCAGCCATACCGGTTCGGATGGCTCCGACATCAAACAACGCATTCTACGAGTAGGCTACAATCCTGCCAGCTGGGCTGAGTGCTGGGCGCAACGCCAAACACCTCAAGGCGCTATTGATATCTGGATGGATGAAATTCCGCCCAACGATCCACACCGCCGCACCCTGCTCACAACCTGGCTTTCCGAGGTTGGCATCGGGATAGCCAAAACCTCCTGGGGTTACTACTTCATCGCGGACTTTGGCAAACCGCGCTGACTCTCGTCCAAAACCATGCAGCCCACCGTCTCTCTACGATGGGCTGCATGATGAACGCAAGGATACTGATTATTGCTTTTGCCACCAAGCTTTGACGAGCGCGCTACCGGTCTCCTCAAAGTATTCCACACGGATAGCATGCAGACCTGTAGTCAGTGTGTAATCGCGGCAGATGGTCAAATCGCCGTTGGAGATACGCCACTCGTCCAGAAGCAGAACGTCATCCACCCATAGCCGGATGCCATCATCAGCCCGGATACAGAAGGCATAAGTGCCAGCAGCAAAACCCGTGTTACGCGACCAGCGAGCGCTGAAGTTATCTGCCGGAATTCCTGGCACAGGTGCACCAGCGCCCCAATTGAAATCGATCTTCGCCTGCCGCACCGAGAGCGCAACCGGATCCGTGAGGTCTTTGTTGGCATAATACAACGCCTGCCAATCGGACTCACCCGCAGGAGGCTGAGGCTCCACCGGAGCTTTGCCCACCCATTTGAAGGTAAACTGCACGGTGGCAACACCTGCCTCATCAAAATACTCCACTGTGAAAGTGTGCCTCCCAGCCGAAATTGGCACATCCACCACATAGGTCGTCTCGGATTGCACCTTCCACACATCCAGCACCAATGAATCATCTACCCAAATCCGTGCACCATCATCCACCGTAAGCGTCAACCGGTATAGCCCACCCTTGAAAGTGTAGGTACGCGCCCAGCGGGCAGAAAAACCATCAGCCGATAAACGCGAATCCGGCGCACCCAAACCCCAATGGAAGTTGAGCGCGGTGCTGTTCTTCACGAATACCGGTCCCCCGGTTGGAGTGGTTCCGCGGAAATACTCTCCGCGCCAGGTGCCGCTAGCTGCAGGCACAGGGACAGGAGTCGGTTGTGGCGCGGGCGTGCAGGGGATCTTCAGGCGCTGACCAACATACAGCAAGTTTGTGTTATAAATACCATTGGCTTGAGCGATAGCCCAGGCGCTAACCCGATAGCGAGCGGCGATCAATGTGAGGTTTTCGCCAGCTTTGACCACATGGACCGGGCACCCCGTCGTAGAAGGCGGCGTCGCCGGAGGGGGACACGCACTTCCCGTGGGAATAATCAGGCGTTGCCCCACATAGATATGATTTGGATTGGTGATCCCATTAGCCTGTGAAATTGCCGCCATGCTCACACCATATTTCAAGGCGATTCGGTACAGATTCTCGCCGGGCTGCACCACATGAATCGTACTACCGCATGAAGCAATAGCGGTCTCTGTAACCGCCAGCAAGGGTATCCAGGACAATAACATAGCCAGAATCAATACACCGAAAATCTTGCGCATGGTAATGCCTCCTTGCTCCCGCATTCAGTGAACAACTCCATCATATATGCAATTGCGATGAAGGTCAAGAAAAATGTGAGCGTTAGGGTGCATTTCATCTTTGGGGAAAAAGCAAGCCCGTTATCATACAAATGCCTTTTCTTTGAGTGATTTTTGTGGTGAGGCAAAGCTTCACCACAAAAATCACTTTTTTCTTCGAAATTTTCGCCCTCACGTGAAAATCACCCAAATTGCGTCCAGAATTGACGCAATGCGAACTTGCGCTTACAATCAGATCAAAACACGTGAACTTTTCTCCAGTTTCTGACGTCTTATAAGAAGGATACCCGCCAGACCCCATTCTGAACTGAGTATCCGCAGCCATGAGTAGTTTTGACGGAGGTTGATCCATGAAGCCCTATACAAAAAACCTATCGCACCTGCTATTGTGCCTGCTCATCCTGATATTGGCTGTGGGAGGGTGCCAGATTTTTTCCCCGACCGTCGAACCATCCCCTACTACAGAGATGCCTGTGACCCCGGCGCCCACCACCGAATCGCCCGAGACGCCCGAACCTACGTCCGAGAGGCCCGAACCTACACCTGAGACACATGAAACACCCGTTGTCCAACCACGTGCAAAATCGCTTTTTGCACCTTTTTCTCCGCAACCAGTGAGCGGCGCGCCAACACTCGTACAACCGGCAATCGCCCCGGACCTGAGCAACGTCCATGTGCCAATGGTGCTCTCAGATGAACAACGCGCGCGTCTTGCCCGCGATGGAGTCGTCGCCAGTCCTGGAATGCAAGAGAGAGAATTCTTCATGCTGTATGAAAAAGCCCGCTATGCCAATGTCCCCATCTTCATCACCAGCGACTCTCTGCTCCATGCCTATCATCTCATGTTCGATAAGACGCTTCGCACGGCAGAGGTTGAGTACTTCTACCCGCTGCTCAAATCACTCAACCGTGCGCTCATCAAGCAAGTAGATGCGCAATACCAGCAATTACGTGGCGGTCCATGGGAGGATGCGGCACTGCGGACCGTTGCCTTCGTCGCGGTTGCAGGGAAAGTAGCCGATGTGGATTTTCCTATCCCCAGCTATGCAGCAGACCTTGCCGGGGCGGAATTAGCGCTCATTGAAGCAGCAGATGGTATTCTGCTCTCACCCATCTTTCCGGGTTTGGAATTTGGTGAAGACTACACACAGTACATCCCCCGTGGGCACTACACCCGCAGCGAGGACCTGCGTGCCTATTTCAAGAGCATGATGTGGTACGGGCGAATGACTTTCCGGTTGGAAACCATGAATCCAGCCGTTGGCGAAGCGGAAACGCGCTCCGCGCTCCTGCTGGTACAAGCGCTGCGTAACACACAAGTAGCGGGCCGCCCGGCATTGGATGCGTGGGCTGACCTCTATGACCCCACAGCTTTCCTTGTTGGGCGCAGCGATGATCTCACGGCGCTGGACTATATTCCCGTGATCGACTTCGTCTACGGCGAGAATCCGCCGCCGGCAACCCTCGCGAATGACACACTGCTGCAGAGCTTCATCAGCGCTGCGGATGCGCTGCCCTCCCCACGCATCCTTGGGCTGGTCATCGCCGTCACCGATGATGAAACCCAGGCAACAAAGGGGCTCCGCTTCATGGGGCAACGCTTTGTACCAGATGCTTACATCTTCCGCCAACTCATTTACCGCAATGTCGGTACCGATTCGGACCGTCGGGGATTGCCCAAAGGACTCGATGTCTTCGCTGCAATGGGATCCGAGCGCGCCTACGAGATCCTTGACAGCATGGGAGAGACGCACTACGAAAACTATATCAGTCAGATGGAGAAGATGCGCACCTGGACGAGTAACCTGACGGTAGATGATTGGGCTGAAACCGTCTACAACACCTGGCTCTACACCTTCTATCCCCTCCTGGAAGAGCCTGGTGCAGGCACTCCCACCTTCATGCAGTCCACTGCCTGGCTCGACAAGCAGCTGCACACCAGTCTGGGCAGTTGGGCTGAACTGAAACATGATACAATCCTCTACGCCAAACAGACCTATGCTGAGTTGGGCGGCGGTTGGATGCCCACCCCACCTGATCCACTGCCCGCGCGCGGCTATGTCGAGCCGGTCCCAGAGTTCTACGCGCGGCTCGCCGCCCTGGCAGCAATGACCCGCGATGGACTTGCCGCGCGCAGTTTGCTTGGGGAACAGGATGCCGATAGCCTGACGCACATCGAGAAACTCGCGCTGGAACTCAAGCAAATGGCAGAGAAAGAGCTCACTGGCATGCCGCTCACCGAGGAAGAGCACCAACGCATCCGCTATTATGGCGGTGAGTTGGAACACCTGGTCATGGCTTCCGCAGATAGCCCGGAAGATGCTCCGGGAGGGACGCCCTATATGGAGGAAGAACCGCAAGCCGCCGTGATTGCCGATGTCGCGACCGATCCCGATCCGCAAGGACTAGGGATACCCGAACCAGTCGTGTTGGAAGTCGCCGTCGGGCGGATCAACGAGCTACACGCCGTAGTTCCACTCATCGAAGAAGATGGAAGCATCCGACTGCAGGTCGCCAAAGGCGGTATCTTCTCCTATTATGAATTCCCTTGGCCCGCGGCGGATCGCCTCACCGATGAGAAGTGGCAGACGATGTTGGATGCCGGAACAGCGCCAGCGCCACCAGAATGGATCAGCAGCTTCTTCACATCAGAGGGTGAGTATCACGATTTGCAGAGCGCATTGTACAACTTCCAACGTGCATGGGTCAACACTGTGTTCTACCTGGACACCGAATATCTCTCATCCGATTATCAGGTGTTGGCACGTGGGGCAGCCCTGGACCTCATTGTTGCTGAAGTCAACGCGTTGCAAAGCCAGAAACGTTTTGAGGGTCGGCAATGGGTCAGCACAGATTACCGCTCCTTTGACCGGCAATCTGCTAATCTGGCAGTTGTGACCGTACGTGAGACGTGGCAAGATGCCCTCTACGCTTACAACGGCGCACAGCATCCCGCGGAAACGGGCGATGAAGATGACATGCAGAAGATCAAGGAGCGTGGTCCTTATTCTCTGGATATCACCTACACCTTGGAGCGCGATCCAAATGGCGGATGGATCGTGACTCGCATCGTCATGACCAACCAACGTCCCGCGTGGCAGTAGACCGTGCCCCGAGTGAAACCGATGGTATTTAGCCATCGGCGCATCGGCATAGCAGCCCTGGCGCTGATAACGGTCGCCACAACACTCTGGTTGACCCACCTGCCGCTCAAAGAGCAGCGGGTGGGTTTTACCTGCGACTCAGAAACATGCCACGAAATCACTGCCCCCCCAGGGAACATAGATACACCCTTCACAGAAGGCGCCATTGACCTCACCGGCGACGGTGATCCCGAAATTGTGCAGATTGAAGGGCATGAGATTCGTGTCTTGCAGAATGGCACAGAAATCTGGCGCAGTGATCCGGCCTGGCAGGTAGTGGATGTGGCGCTTGGAGACCCCAACGATGATGGGCGTTACGAAATTCTTGCGGCGCTCTGGAAGCCGAATGACGCGGATGAACGCCTCAACCACCCGTACATCATCGCCCATCGTGGCGGAACGATGAAACTGATTTGGGGAGGCTCAGCGGTCACACGCCCAATCCACGAACTCCTGTTGGTGGATGTGGATAGCGATGGTATCCAGGAACTGGTTGTACTCGAGTCAGCATCTCCCGGCGTTTTTTCCGGTACATCTGAGCGCACGCTTTCGGTGTGGGACTGGCACGGTTGGGGCTTCAATCTGCGCTGGCGCAGTGAACCAGGGCATTACCACGCCCTTGAAGCACAGGACGGGAATGTAATCGTCGTCACGCTGAGAAGATGAGCCTGTAAAGCTCCTTCAACGGCAGCGACGAAGGTAACGTTATCTGCCACCATGAACCCACAGCGACGACGCACTTCCACGCTCCCCGGCTTCGGTTAGCAACATCCAGCAATACCTGATTGCCTTCATCGTCCATATGGTAGTTATCCAAACAGGTTAGAGGAAAGCAAATTCAGGTATCTCACTTCATCATCAGCAATTCCAAATATGGCTTTTCATAAGGATGATACCCTATTGAAAGTCATAGCTCTTGCTCCACAATGGCTTTATTTGTACCGGTTGTTTAGGGTTAACTCATGTCAAAGGGCAACTGTTCAGCCTTCCAGTACCAGCCTGTCTGTTTTCTTAAACTTCAGCTACCGGTCTTTGTAATTGAAAAATAAAAATCATGATCATATAATTATTGCAAGTGTTTTTTCTGGCGGTCAGACATTTGATCGTGTCAAGATGCTGTCGGACCGTAACGCTTCAGATTTCCAGCGCCGGGCGCCAGTTTCGGGCTCCAGACTTCTCGGCGAAATCGGTGATTTCGGTGTTCGAAAAACCGCCCAACCGAACACCGAAAATCACCGAAACACACCGAA
>JAKJAC010000191.1 GCA_022707705.1 Chloroflexota bacterium | reverse complement strand
TCGATTCCAGCCTGGCGTAACGCCACGCGAATAAGTTTGAACGGCGCAAGCCGCAGCGCCAGCCCCTGCAACGCACCATCGTAGAGCAATTGCCCATGGTGAATCAGGATAACCCGCGGGCAGAGGGCGGTTACGTCTGCCATGTAGTGACTGGTCAGAAGCACCGTCACGCCGCTGTGCCGGTTATATTCCGCCAGGAAGCGCCGCAGTCGTCCCTGCATCGAAACATCCAGTCCAAGCGTTGGCTCATCGAGAAAGAGAACCTCGGGGCGGTGCAGTAACCCGGCAACCAGCTCGCACTTCATCCGCTCGCCCAGAGAGAAGTTGCGCACGGGTTTGGTGAGCAAGTCCTCCATTTCGAGCAGGGCAATCAGCTCATCCAGTGTTTGTTGATACTGTGTGGGCGGTACGTGATAAATCTCGCTAAGCGCGCGGAAACTATCAAGTGGGGGTATGTCCCAAAGCATCTGGCTCTTATTCCCTAACACCATGCTGATGCGCCGCAGGTACGCAGCCTTGCGCTCCCAGGGAGTATATCCCAGTACACGGGCTTCCCCACTGGTGGGGTACAGAAGGCCGCAGAGCATCTTGAGGGTGGTGGTTTTGCCGGCGCCGTTAGGTCCGATGAAGCCGACCATTTCTCCGGCTTCCACGCTAAAAGTAATGCCCCGCACAGCCTCTACATCGCGAGTAGTGCGGTGAACCAGGCTGCGCAACGCGGCTTTCAAGCCCGGGTCTCGCTCCGGTACACGGTAAGTCTTCATCAAGTTCGTAACAGTGATTCGTGGAAGGTCCATCCTGCCTCCTTAGCCGTAAGAGATTTCACCCAGGTATTCAGAGCTGAGATGTGAAGCGCCGCACAAGGTCTTTCATGGAATGACGTTTGACGCCGCTCCCTCACATTGGCGGAAGGGTGAATCTATTATTATTCTACAACCCTGGTGTGTTAATGGAGGGTTTGGGAATGGGGGCTACGGAATGCCGGGCTTCAGATACGGGTGTTGAATCATCCGTTCCAAAAAAGCGAGCGCTTCGAGGACACGCTGTTCAACTTGTGCCAGGGTAGTACACCATTGGTCCGTGATAGCCGCGGCGTCTTCATTGGGACCGGGGGTATCAAGAGTGCGGCGCAGGTCGGGAGATGCGCCACGGTCTACCTGCAAGAGGGTGCGCAGCAATGCCATCTGGCTATAACCGGCGCGGCTGAGCGTACGAATCACGCGCAATCGTCCAATCTCGGCAGCTCCATAACGGCG
The DNA here is from genome assembly GCA_022707705.1 of Chloroflexota bacterium. Classification (GTDB taxonomy): domain Bacteria; phylum Chloroflexota; class Anaerolineae; order B4-G1; family SLSP01; genus JAAZNO01. The sequence goes on along the minus strand of JAKJAC010000191.1, from coordinate 7,355 downwards.
ATAGCCATTGTGAGGGTCTCGGGGAATCGTGACAAGCCCATTACGTTCCCAATTACGCAGCACATCCACGGTGACGCCCAACAGTTGCGCCGTTTTACTAATAGCCAGGGGCTCCTTGGTAGGCTCAGCAGCTACCCCTTGCGCCCACCGCTCGAGGAGTTTGGCTGCCGCCTCAGCATGCGCTTGCTCAGCATGGACGCGTGCCAGATAAGTGTACGCGAGCTCCAACGCCCCGCCCAAATCGCCACGGGCTGAATGCGCCACGATTTCTTCGACAAGGCTCTTGCCGCCGGGATAGGGCCATTGGAGCAGTAAGTGCGCGAGAATCATCTGGTCGCGATGAAACTCCGTGAACATGCGGTAACCGCTAGTGGTGCGCGGTACAGGCGGAAGGTAGCCTGCGGCCTCAAAGAGCCGCACAGTGTTGGGATGCACCCCGGCAGCTTTAGCGACCTCGGATGTAAGCAGGAATTTGCGCGTCATGTGCTATACGACGTGATGGTTAAATACGACCTACACAGGTAACGACGAAGAACTTTCCAGATCAAGAATCACAGTGGGGAATTTTCCCCCACGCCACAAGTACCTGAGCGCGAGTTTCGGCTTTCGTGCCGCCTGTGTCTATGATGACATCAGCGCGCGCCAATTTCTCCGCTTGTGGTGGTTGTGCATGAATGCGATGCAGGGCTTCGGTGCGATTGAGTCCCCGGCTGTTCTCGAGCCGGTACACTTGCTCTTCTTCAGTGCAAGTGGTCACCCAGATGGCATCGTAAGTCTCTGCCATGCCGCTTTCCAGTAATTTAATCGCTTCGACTACCACCACAGCTGCACCACTGACTTGAATGCGATGCTCCACCTCAGCGATTGTCGCCGGATGCACCAATTGCTCAAGGTGTTGCAGCGCTTGCGGGTCGCTGAAAACGATAGCCCCCAACGCGCGGCGATCAATACTCCCATCAGGGGCGAGAACGGTTTCACCAAAATGCGCCACTACAGCCTGATAGGCTGCTGCGCCGGGCAGCATCATTTCGTGCGCTACTTTGTCGGCGTCAATGTAGGCGGCGCCCAGGTCCTTGAGCAGCTGCCCCACATTGGATTTCCCGGTTGCAATGTTGCCGGTCAAACCAATACGATAAGGCAGACAATCATTAGAAACTGCATGCGGAACGTTGATGGCAGGCAACGGGTCGCAAGTTTCCAGCTCTTCCTCTGATAGATGTTCCTCAGTCATAGCCTTATCCTTTGATCTTCGACTCCGATTCGTAATCCAGCACGGCGCCGGCAACTGTAGCCCATTCCTCCAACAACGCATTCAAGTGTGCTTCGACCTGGCGATATTCCGCGCCGAGTTTGGTGACTCGGCTGATATCCTGCGCGCGTCCTGCCAGGTCGAGGGCAGCGGTCAGTTGATGCAGGCGTTGCTCTTGCTCATGGATGACTGCCTCAAGCGCTTCCAGGCGTTGTTGCTGACGCGCCTGAGCGCGTTGCTGTTCGCGTTCAGCCTGGCGCACAGCTTCACGTTGCACACGCTCTTTATCCACTATCTGGCGCGCCGCTGGAGCGCCTTCGCGCTGCAGTTGATGCCACTCAGCATACGCCTGATAGCCCTCAAAGATATGCAACATCCCATCCGCAATAGCCCATACATGCGTCGCGAGCTGCCGGATCAAATAACGGTCGTGGCTTACCAACAACACGGTGCCCGGGAAATGCGCAATCACTTCCTGCAGCGTCTCCTGTGAGGGCAGGTCCAGGTGATTGGTCGGTTCATCCAAGAGCAAGACATTCGCGCGCTCCAGGGCGAGCAACGCCAAAGCCACCCGCGCGCGTTCGCCGCCGGAGAGCACGCCAACCTCCTTGAAAACATCATCGCCGCGGAAACCATAACGCGCCAGGAACGCGCGCCCCTCGCTGAGCAAATCTACGCCCGCATCGCCGAGAGTTTCCAGCACTGTGATATTGGGATTCAAATCTGCCTGTACCTGGGCGAAATAACCCAGGCGTACTGCTGCACCGATGCGCACTCGCCCGGCAAGCGGAGGCAACGTTTGAAGGATGGTCCGCAGCAGGGTGGTTTTACCGGAGCCATTGGGACCGACCAAAGCTACCCGCTCGCCCCGGTGAATTTCGGCCTCTTCGACCGTCACCAGCGGCGCACCGGCTTCGTAGCCCGATTGCAGGTTGTAAAGGCCCAGGACCAGATTGCCGCTGCGGATATTCGTGTGCAGGTCAAGCCGAATATGTTGAGCATCCTGAGGGCGTTCAAGGCGTTCCACACGTTCCAAACGCCGGAGCCGACCCTTGGCTTGCGTGCTGCGCTGCCCTGCCATATAGCGGCGGATATAGTCCTCAGTCTTGGCAAGGCTCTCCTGCTGCGCCTCGAAAGCCGTTTGCTGTTGTTGACGTCGCGCATTACGCTGCCCGGTATAGGCAGTATAGTTGCCCCTGTAGGTCTCTATTTGTGCCGCCGTTAGCTCCCATACGCGCGTCGCCACGGCATCGAGGAATTCCCGGTCGTGGGCAACCACAATCAAAGCCCCTTTCCAGCTGCGCAGCTGTTCCTCCAGCCATTCGATACCTTCAATATCAAGGTGATTCGTCGGTTCATCCAGCAACAGGAGGTCCGGTTCCTCTAACAGCAAGCGCGCTAATAGTGCGCGGGTCTTCTGCCCACCGCTGAGATGCGCCACCGGTATCTCGAACTCAGCTTTCGGGAACCCCAATCCACCCAGCACCTGCCCAATGCGCGCCTCATAGGTGAAACCGCCGGCAGTGTCGAAAGCCTCTAGCAGCGCTCCATAGCGTTCCAATGCCGCTTCATCACCCAAGGCCATGTGGTGCTCCAGCAAGCGCAATTCGCGCGCCTGCTCCAGCAAGCCTTCGAAGACGGCTTCCATCGCCTCCCATAGTGTCCCAGCACTATCGAAATCGGGATTTTGGGGCAAATAGCCCAGGCGTATATGCCTCGCGCGAGAAATCACCCCGGAGTCCGATTCGAGATGTCCGGCGACGATTTCGAGCAGCGTGCTCTTGCCGCAGCCATTGAGTCCCACCAGCGCAATACGGTCGCCGGCATGGACCTCAAAAGCGACGCTGGACAGAATCATATCTGCCCCATAAAACTTGCTCAGGTTTGATGCAGTTAAAAGCGCCATGATGCACAATCTATAACTTGGATTGCAACGCGAGCTATTATACCAGAAAGCGCCACAATAGGATTTGGAATAACTGTTCAGATTTCCATTACAAGTCTGTCTGTTTTCCTAAACTTCATCAACCGGTCTTGGCGATTGAAAAATAAAACTCGTGGTCGCATCATAATTGCAAAAGTATTTACAAATGGTCAGACATGGGACCGCGTCAATACGCTGTTGGACCGTAACGGTTCAGATTTCCAGCGCCGGGCGCAGAGTTCGGGCTCAAGACTTTTCCGTAAAATCGGTGATTTCGGTGTTCCAAAAACCGCCAAACCGAACACCGAAATTCACCGAAATTCACCGAAACACACCGAAAGAAGCAGCGGGTGCAGGGGGTAGCGAGATTGGGTGTGCAGGGCGGTCACACCTGGTGCATGTCTAGATTTCCATCGGCAAGCATGCCACCGCCAGGTGGCATGCTTGCCACAGCAAGGCGAAACTCGCCATCGCGGCTTTAGCCTCTCTTGTTGGTGCAAGTGGGGGAACGCTGAACAGCTACGATTTGGAGTAGCAGCACTGGCGCGTCTTGTACTTCGCTTGTTCGTGGATATAATAGAGATAAAGCGTGCAGTGATACACAGAGTTGCTGTTGTGACGACCTTTGTTTCCAGGCATCGGTCCGTGATGAGGACACCAGACTGATTCAAAGGATGCCGAAGATGTCCAACCACAGTTCAATCTGCGCCCAAAGGAGGTGCTACCATGTCGTTGCCACCGGGATTGAGACATGTCGTTGCTAAAACACGCCTGTTCACTGATGCGCGAAACTACATCATCGTGCGTTTACCTCTTACACAAATCACAGAAGCTGCTTTGTTGGTGAGACAATTGCGTTCGCCGCTGGTTTCTTTGACCTGGGATAAAGATGAGCTGAGCCTGATTCTGCCAGCCGAAACCTGGGAATCGTGTCGTCCTGGCTTCGAAATCCTCAACGAATCCCCGGAGTACCGGCTGATTACATTCGACCTTCCCCTGGACCTGGGCTTGGTGGGGTATTTAGCGCTCATGGCGGCGACAGTTGCGGAAGCCGGAGTGAGCATCTATCCGGTATCCGCTTTTTCCCGGGACCACTTCTTCGTCCCCGCTGAGGATTTTGAACGCGCCTGGGAAGCCCTGCGCCAGCGTATCCGCACCTGCCAGACAGAAGAGGCGGCAGACTCTGATTGACACTTGCACCCATGAGACAACAATGGCTGAACGCAAAGTCCAGGCCATAGCGCCATGCATTACCAGATGTCTGAGAAACGTTAAGAGCTGGGGTTCTGTGTGAATACGGCATATTTCCTCATCGGCAAGACACTCGGCAAGTATCAAATCGTCCGGCACCTGGGGCATGGCGGCATGGCTGAGGTATTCCTGGGCGAGCAAATTCATCTTAACCGGCAAGTCGCCATTAAAATCCTGCACCCTTTTCTTGCAGAGGAAACCGGCTTCGTAAACCGGTTCCAGCGTGAAGCCCGTATTGTAGCCACGTTGCGGCACCCCAACATCGTTCAGGTTTATGACTTCGACCTGAACGAGGAATTTGGGGTCTACTACATGGTGATGGAATACATCGAAGGACCAACGCTGCGCGAGCGCCTCGAAAAAGGGGGGATTGCACGGCAAGAGGGCGTCCGCATCGCCGCAGCCATTGCGGATGCGCTGGAATATGCACACCGGCGGCAGATGGTACACCGCGACATCAAGCCCGCCAATATCCTGTTCACGGGTGAAAACCAGCCTGTCTTGACGGACTTTGGCATCGCGCGTATGTTAAGCCTCACCGGATTGACCGCCAGTGGCGCTATGGTTGGAACCCCTGCTTATATGGCGCCGGAAATTGGAATAGGTCATCCTGGCACCGCGCTCTCCGATATCTACTCGTTAGGTGTCGTGCTCTACCAGCTCATCACCGGGCAGCTGCCTTTCGATGCAGAGGTACCCATGGCGCTGGTGATGAAGCATATCAACGAACCGGTCCCGGCGCCCTCACGGTTGGTAACGAATTTACCCCCAGAATTGGAAACCATCATCCTCAAGATGCTCATGAAGCAACCGGAAAAACGATTCCTGACTGCTGGCGAGGTAGCATCTGCCCTCCGTAACGTCATGGGTTGGGAAACACCCCCTGCGGCGCTGGTCAACACAACTACGACTGCACGAATGATGACGCCCGCGGCAGAGCCGGCGCAGGCGGCGCAGGCGCCGCCTGCAGCGGAGGAACCAGAACAACCGTTACTGCGACGGGTCACGCCGCAATCTGCGACTCCGCCAGATGGCGTCGAAACCAAAACCACCGGACGCCATACCCGCCCTCTCGCGCGAGTGTTGCGCTGGGCGCTGGCATTGGTTGTGGTGAGTGCGTTGGGACTTGCCGGCTGGAGCGCCGCTAGTGGGCAATTACCACCCTGGGTGCAGCAGCTACTCCCCGAAACACAGAGCGCGGCTTCTACGCCACAAGCGCTCAGCCTTACAGAGGCTACCATCACCCCCACTCCCCGCCGCCAAAGTGTCGCCACCTGGACACCTACGCCTGTGGGAGGGCTTGCGCCAACCGGTACGGTAACTTGCGCATACCGGGCGGAAGTATTGCGGGCAGAGCTCACTCCTAAATCTGCCGCCCTGCCGCCCCAAACCGTAGTGCGCGCAGATATCACCCTCCGCAATGGAGAGCTGTGTGCATGGCCCGCAGAAACACGCCTTGCGCTAACCTCCGGAGAAAGTTTTGGCGGTGACAGTAGTATCGCGTTACAAGCCTTGGCGGCAGGAGCGCAGCTCCAGCTCCAGCTCTATTTCCGCGCGCCCGAAACGCCTGGCGAGTACCACTCAGTGTGGGAAGTACAGCTTCCGGATGGACGAGCCATCAGCAGCGCCATCACCTTTCCCATCACGATCGGAGATTTGCCGACCTTCACGCCGGTGCCCATTGCCTCAATGACGGAAACGCCTATCCCGACGGAACCACTGACGGCGCTTGCTCCAATATTGCGCGAATGGACCGAAACTCTTCCGGCTCAAATGTGGCAGGGCACCCTCTCACTGGCTGCAGAAGGTGGCTCAGGTAACTACCGCTTCTACCGTGACATGATCCGCGCCGATACGGAAATCCCGGATGCCACCCTGCGCTTTGAATGGCGTCATTGTACAGATTTCCCTCTCACGCTGATTGTTGTCTCGGGAGAGGAAATCGAACGCTGGCAGGGAAGCATTCCCTACCCGGCGCCTGAACGCTGCCAGCCTTAGTTGAGCGGCGTAAAGCCCAGGAAATCACCGCAGCTATCGCATCAGCGAGCCTGGGCATAGTGGCAACAGGATGCCGCAAAAACAGGTAGGGCGGTCGCATCTTCCCCGAGCTGTGCCAGAGCTGTGTCAGGGCGTCAAACGCGCCTCTCAGAACGCTGATAAAGAGTTTGCCTGACTCTTTCAAATTGAGACCAAGGAGGTGTCCAGTTCAAAATCAGCAAATATCAGCTTAATTGGTATATCATTAATCCAATTCTTCCAAAATGAATCACTCTATCAGGAGGTCCAATGAACCACAAAGCCATATCGTTGATGACGGCGATGGTATTGCTGGCAGGGATGTTCACCCCCCTGGCGCCGGCAGCACTGGCGCCACAACCCGTGGCAGCCGCCCCTAGCAATTGGTGTATCGCTGGTAGTTTTCAGGGATGGAACAATGCCAGCATGCCACTCTATGATGACGGCACAAACGGCGACATTCTCGCCGCAGATAATATCTTCAGTCTGGATACCACCGTCGCCACAGCTGGGCGACATGAATACAAGGTGGTAACGTGCGGCGATTGGGGCACGGCTTATCCCTCCCAAAATGCCTGGTTCTTTACTACCGCCGCCGACCAGGCAATCAAGTTCACCTTCGATGCCAACGATCACAGCGCCGATGCCGGTGCGGACTTCTACCCCGCCCAGCACATCGTCAATACCTATGGGGATGACCTTCCCACGGGATTCACCGCCGTCGGTGATTGGCAGGGTTGGGCAAATCCCGACCCCGCTACCGCTATGACCGCTGTTGGCAATGGTTTTTATTGGCTGAAGACCACGATTTCCACAGCTGGAACCTACATGGCAAAAATCGTCCGCACCGGTTCGTGGGATGAGCAATATTGCGCTGATGGGCGTAACATCAATGGCCCCGTCATCAACTTCACG
>JAKJAC010000190.1 GCA_022707705.1 Chloroflexota bacterium | reverse complement strand
GCTCTAAGTGCGGGAGATCTAGTGGCTTCGGTGCGGGGCAGAGCGCGATTGGAAATCGCGGCTACGGAGACCATCACCGGCAAGAAAGTAGTGATGGTGATGATGGGTTGCGGGATGGGGTGAGGAAAAGAACGCAATTGCGAATCGCGGTTACGAGGGGAGCTCCAATGGGGGGGGACGATGGGGGGTGTGAACGACATTCGCGGCGCGGGGAAATCCGCGCCGCGAATGATGCAAGACAAGAGCGATCCGGCGAGCGATTATTCGCCGATGAGGGAGACTTCGCCAATACCGGCTTGAACGTTGACGTAGAGGGTGACCGGGGATTCGCCGTAGAGGCTGTTCACGTAATCGTTGCCCTCGCGGGTCAAGCCCTGGGTATTGACGCTACCCAAACCCTTATCCACGCGCACCCGCACACCGATGTTCTGGGGCAACCGGATGGTGGTTTCGCCCAGACCGCCGCGGATGTTGGCATCCACATCTTGCTCCCACTCGCCGCGCAAGTCCAGATCGAACTGCCCCGCGCCCAAATCCGCGTCCAGGCGTTCGAGGGTGCGGTTGCCGTTCAGGTCTACGGTCATGTCGCCGGCGCCGAGTTTGAGGTCCACGGTGCGCACGAGCAGACTACCCAAATCGAGGTTGCCGCTCCCGGCGCCAATCTCGGCGCGGAAGAGCATCGGCACGGTGTCGTTAAAACTCAGGTCCCACTCATAACGGACGCTTTCATTGAAGGGCATGTTGCGGGAAGAGGGCTGCGCCACCCGCAGGCGACCGTTCTCATATTCGACTTCGGGCGCCCATTCCAGGATGTTGTAGGAGAATTCCGCCTCCATCAACTCCTCCGCGCCGCCGTCCACATCCAGCTCACCAGCACCCAGAGTGACCAGAACCCGCAGGTCGGCGCCATCCTCCAGGTCATCGATGCTCGACAGTTCAACGACCTGCGACTCGCGTTGGAGCTCACCCACCTGCGCGCGCTCCACACCCACGTCGACGTTGACCGTCCCGCATCCCACCGACATTAAAATCAAAACTGCGATGATCGCACCCATTGTTTTCCGCATTTCCAACCTCCAAACCAACAGGGTATGTGTTTACAAACATTATACGCCCCTCGGGAGAAAAAGGTTGCACAAAGGTATAGAAGGGTGTTCATATTGGTGATTTTCGTGGACGGGTGAAACCCTTCGGGTTTCACCCGTCCACGAAAATCACACCTGCAGAAAGAAGGCGCAGATAGTTTGAGCACTAATAAAGGTTATTTACAAGATGGCAATCTTATTTCCCCCAATATTCTGTCGTATGCCCTACACCACCTCTCGCCGAGGGAGCTCAATTCCAATAGAATCGGCTTCCCAGGGACCCCACTCGCCCGCTTCCAGACTGCCAATGCGTTCGAGCCTCACTTCTTTCTTGCACATAAATTGGGCATAGAGGACTTTTGTTTCCCGTGTGCGCTCTTCCACCCTGCGGCCCTTTCGCCTGGTCTCTGTTTCTATCTCCCGAGTCATCCACATCACCGGTTTTCCCTCAGGGGTATACATCGGCTTGCAGTGGGGCTTGAGGCGCATGCTTTCCTTAATCTTCTCCACAGCGAGATTAACCAAATGAGCAGCGACAGCTTCCATTACCTCAGCCATTTTAGCCTCCTGTGTTAGGAATCTTGCAATCATGTAGCGACGGGGCATTCGTAGCAGTTCGGAGGGCTTCTGCGTCCCCTGCAGAACCCGCTGCACGATATGGCTGCTTCGTCAACCCCGGACCGAATGCCTTGCTTGCGCTTCAAGGGCAGTGTGCGGGGCGTGGCGCGGTTTCGGTCAGCGACCTGCTTCGAAAGCCCCGACGAGACAGGGTGATGTCACCCCGACTGCGCGATCACCGGTGGATTTCCCTCCATTCCGGCGCCCTCTCACCCTTTCACTGCCCGGATGCACAGGAAACCCGGAGACCGGATCAGCATCTCGTAGTCCTCGGGCAGGCTTTCGCGGAAGGCTTCCGTGGGCAGCGGTTCCAGTATCCGCTCCAGAACAAAGCCCGCGCCGATGAGGGGGTTGAGTACCTCACCCCAGGGACGCCGGTATGAGGGCATTTGCACCTTCGTACCGAAGCCGCGCCATTCGCACTCCACGACCTCCACCGCGAAGTAGTTACTGCTCGCGCGGTGGGCATCGTATATCGCCTGCGGGTGCTCCATCGAGAAGACCAGGTGACCGCCCTGCCGCAACACGCGGTGGAACTCCCCGAATGCCTGCACCCAATCCTTCACGTAGTCCATGACCAGGGGGCTTAGCACAAGGTCAAACGCGCCATCAGGCAGGAAGTCCAGGGGGCGCTCCAGGTTGGCGTGCAGGATTTCAGCCCTGCCTCGCAAGCGCTGCCGCGCCAACGCCACCATTTTTTCGCTGGCATCGAGGGCTACGACTTCCGCGCCGTGCTCGACCAGCCATTCCGCATATACGCCCGGACCGCAGCCGGCATCCAGGACCCGCTTGCCCTTCACCTCCGGCAGCAAGGAGAGGGTCGCGGGGCGTTCGTAGGCTGCGTTGTGGGGCTTGGTATCCACGAGCGCCGCAAACGCTTCTGCCAGGGCATCGTATGCCGGTTGGGCTATGGGTGGGTCTTTCTCTGTTGTAACCATGATGTGCTAGCGCACCCGTTTGTAGCGGCTGTAGCCTCCAAGCGAACGCTCGCGGGGAAGCAATACCAGCGCGGATTCGGGCGGTACGGTCACCGTGATGAAGCCGGCTTGGACGTTGCATACGGGGGGCAGCTCAGCGGGCGCCAGGGCATCCACCAGGGGCGTGTCGTCCATCAGAAAGGCATTGGCAAGCAGCACTCGCTCCGTGATCGCGCGATCCGCCGGGTTAGCCAGCACGATAGTGGTCTCCAGCGCCCGGTCGGTAGTGCGCTCGAAGGCGAGCAGGCGATTGGCTTCAGCGAGCCGAAAGTTGCCCACGCGCAGCGCCCGGCGCTGCTGCCGCAACGCGATCAATTTCCGCATCCAGAGGAGCTCCGGGTTATCCTCGCGCACCAGGTCCCAGCGCATGGGTCCGCGATTTTCCGGATCGTCTCCTCCGGTCATGCCCACCTCACTGCCGTAGTAGATGTTCGGAGCGCCGGGCAGGGTAAACTGCAAGACCTGAACCATCCGGCGCAGCGATTCCCTGGGAATCTGCGTCGCGATCCGCGGGATATCGTGATTATCAATCACCACCCAGGATTTGAGCAGCGCCTCGATGCCGGCGCTCCCAGCCTCATTGACCTGGCGCTCCAACATGCGGCACGCCGGTGACGGTGCGATATCCCCTGCAGCCAAGCCCAACACGATCTGGCGCAGGTTGAAATTCATGACCGCATCTATGGAATCGAGCCATGCCCCAGGGTAATTGACAATCTCGCCCACGACCAGGGAGCCGGGCTTTTCCTGGTGCGCGGCGCGGGTGAGCTCCCGCAGATATTCGGGACCCAATTCGAAAGCCGTATCCAGGCGCCAGCCATCCGCGCCATCGCGCAGGTAACGGCGCACCACAGAGTCTGGATCCGCGTAGAGATAGGCGCGCACCGCCGGATTTTCAAGGGCGAGTTCAGGCAGGTTTTGGAAGCCCACCCACGCCCGCGCTCCACCTGCATACTGCGGTCCAATGGCGAACCAATCCCGCCAGGGGCTGTTGGGGTTGGCGAGCGCATCCTGAAAGACCGGGGCGTTGCGCCCCATGTGGTTGAACACGCCATCCAGCACCAGCTTCATGCCGCGGGCGTGCACATCGGCGACCAGACGCAGGAAATCCTCCCGGGTCCCAAACTCCGGGGAGATTTGCAGAAAGTCCAGCGCATCGTATTTATGGTTCGTGGTCGCCAGATGGATGGGGTTGAGATAGAGCACCGTCGCGCCGAGTGCCTGAATATGGTCAAGCCGGCTACGGAGGCTGGCGAAATCCCCGCCCCAGAACTCCAATTCGTGGCTGCTCACTTTCGCCTCGCGCAGGTACACGCCGCGTTGTGGCGTTTCTGACCACTCGCGCAGCACTTTGGGGGGCGGGTACAGCGCGCGTTTGGCATCCAGCTGCGCTGAGGGCGCAAAGCGGTCCACAAGCACCTGGTAGACGATGGCGCCATTGCGCCAATCCTGTTCGCGCCTACCAAAGGTTTCGGGGTCGTCATCCTGGGAGGGTCCATTCGGGGTGATTGGGGTTCGTGATAGCGTCATCGACTTCACTCCTTGCTTCGCTTTTGTCTACGGCGTTCCAAGCGTTCGGCGATGTTCAACAATCTCTCCGAGGCTAACAGCACGCCGACCAGCACCGCGGAGCTGACGCCTAGCAGGTACAGCCCCGACCCGACCGCCAAGCCCACCGCTCCCACCGCCCAAATGCCTGCGGCGGTCGTCAATCCCTGGACTCCCTGGTGCCCGCCATCTTTCATGATCATGCCTGCTCCCAGGAAGCCCAAGCCGGTGACCACGCCTGCTGCCACCCGGGCGGGGTCAGAGCCCGGAAAGGCCTCCACGGAGATGAGCGCGAAGGTGGCAGCGCCAAGTGCAGCCAAGGCGTGCGTCCGCACTCCGGCGGGCCGGCCCGCAAGCTCCCTTTCCAGTCCAATCAAGAAACCGAGCAATGTGGCCAGGACCAGGCGCCCGATCAACTCTAGCTCTGAAATTGTGGCCATGCTTTTTCTCTGCCTTTCTCGTTTATGATGCCGCGTTCTCCCTCTCGCGGGAAGTCGCTGACCGGTAACCGATAACCGCAGACCGGGGCCTCTGCGCAGGGAGCAACTTAAGGGTGGCTAATGCGGCGCCAGGAATTCGCCTAGAACGAAGAGTAGCGCCGACGCACCGGAGAGGATGGCTAGCCAAACCATCCATGAACGCTCGTGCTTTCGTAGCAACGCAATCAACCCCACGACGCCAGCTGCCACGCCACACAGCATCATAAAAATGCCGTAGAAAGGTAACACGGTCTGCCGCCAGGGGATATCCTCCGCCAGGCGCATGAACACCGCAGAATTGAGGCCCTGCATCACGAAAAATGCAAGGGCGAAGCCAACAGCCCACCATGCCAGTGGCGTCTTGGGGCGCTGGTGAAAAGAAGAACCCGGTTGCGTTGTCATTTGGTACCTCCAATGTGCAGTTACAGGGTCACGCTGGCCAATTTGCCAGTTCGCGTTGACGTGTCGTCGCAACTCAATCCTGCCAGTCAGCGGCAGGCCTGGATGAATTGGCCAATTTGCTCGATGGCCTGTCTGCTTTCTGGAAGGATATTGGCAGCAAAATGCCACTCGTGCTGCATGCCGTCCCAAATCTGGAGCGTGACCCTGACGCCAGCGGCTTTGGCCTGTTCGGCAAAGGCTGTGGCATCTGTAAGAAGGAGTTCTTCCGAGCCTACCTGGATCAGCAGCGGCGGCAATCCGTGGTAGTCCCCATAGAGCGGAGATGCCAAGGGCGTGCGAGGATTTGCTTCCCCCAGGTACAACTCAGCCGATTTTCGCAATGTGCCGGGATCGAGCATGACATCGGTCTTTCGATTGGTTTCCCACGATGCCCCCGTGCAGGTCAGATCGGTCCAGGGAGACAAGCACACCGCTGCGGCTGGCAAGGGCAGCTCGGTCTCACGCAGACTCAGCAGAAGCGCGAGTGCTAAGCCGCCACCGCAGGAATCGCCTGCAACAATGATTTGTTCGGGGCTGAACTGGTTTTCGAGCAGCCACCGGTAGGCGATCATGGCATCCTCAACGGCGGCTGGGAAGCGATGCTCCGGGGCCAAGCGGTAAGCGATGATCAACGCGCGTGTGTTGGCTGCGTGGGCGATATTGGCTGCGAGTGAACGATGGGACACGATCGAGCCGCTGTTGTAACTCCCACCGTGAAGATAGAGCATCACCCTATTCGCTGCGGTGGTGGGGGTCGTGATCCACTCTGCCGGGATTCCGTTCGCGTTTACCGGTGTGCAGGTTAGCGTGATTTTGGTCCCAAAATTCGCGGCCAGGGCTTCGGTCTCCGCACGTTCCTTTTCGATATCCAGCATCCCCGATGGGGGATGCTGGAGACGGCGCAGCTGAAAGTAGGTTTTGATCAGGCGGGATTGCCAGCTGGGCATACCATCAACCTCCCTTCCACGCATGGTTCTGGTGAGTGGCCTTTCCAAGTTGGCGAAGGACCTGCTGCTCCTCGGGATGGATATCGCCAAAGGGGCGCGGGCCGACATTGAGGAAGAAGACGGCCTGCTTCGCCCTCACTTTCCGATAGGTCTCCAGGATTTCTTCAGCGCTCTTGACATGATGGTTCCACGGTTGATAGGACCACCCGGCATTGAGGTTCCACCAACAGGCGGTGGGTTTGTCACCGACCTCCGTGCAGTTGAAACCGATGGTGTTTTCGCCGGGCAAATCGAGCTCCCACACCTGGTAATCTTCGCCTGGAAGCGGGGGAATGTGGGTGTTATTGGCAATCACGGCATGCGGCTGCAGTTGATGGATAAGGTCGTATGCACCTGCCAGATCCCACGGCCCTCGCGCGGCGAAGTATTCGTGCATGCCCTCGGCATCGAGCAGGTTTCGCGGCCAGTAGCCGTCGAAGATGATGCCGCTGATGGGGCCGAAGTGCGTGCAGAGTTCTCGGAGCTGGTTCTGGTAATAGTCCACGTAGGCTGGCCAATCTCCGCGATAGGCTGGGTGGGTCCAGTCTACGAGGGAGTAGTAGAAGTGCAGACCGAGTTCTCTCTCGTGCAAGGCCGGCGCGAGTTCGGCAAGGACATCGCGCCCAAAGGGGGTGTTGGTGATTTTGAAATCGGTGGTGCCCGTGTCCCACAGGCAGAATCCATCATGATGCTTGGACGTGATCAGCAGGAATTTCATCCCCGCTTCGACGATCAAGTCGGCCCACTCCTCAGCACAGAACCGTTGCGGATTGAACGAGCGCAGGCGTTCGCGATAGACAGGGAACGGAATGCGCTCGTTGAAGTAGATCCACTCCGTGCCTCTGGTGCTGAGGGAATAGAGTCCCCAGTGGACAGAGAGACCGATGGCGGACCGCTGGAATTGCGCGACGCCAACGGCACTGGCTTCAAGTTTGGTGGAACTGGTGTCTTCTACCTTGTAGTCCTGACTATCTACCATGCGGTTCTCCCATTTACGGGTGGTTTTGGCGGTGAACCCCAACCGTATAGAAGTGCCGTGACCTGGCGATGTCATTGACGACGATCAGTGGTCCATCGAATCTCAACATATGCCTCACCTTTTTGATGTTTGGTGAATTGCTGGAGAGCGCTCATATCTATAATTATAGGTCAAAAACAGAAGGATTGTGTATTTGTCCTTGATGCGATTTCGCTGAAGCGCAAAGGGGAAGGTTTTTTGTGATTTTTTGCCGACTGGCGCCGGCAAAAAATCACCCTGGCGGAGGGAGACGCAGAGAGTCAATCGCTGCCAGGATTTGAGGCTTCACCAGACTGGTAGTAGAATGGGGAGCAGAGAAGAAGTAGACACGGGGAGGAGTGACAGCCATGAAGAAACGCATCTACATCGCCTACACGGGCGGCACGATGGGCATGCAGGGCACGGCGAACGGTTATGCGCCCGCGCCGGGATTTCTGGAGGCGCAGCTGGCGGCGCTGCCCGAGCTGCGCTCCGAGATGGTCCCGGAATACGATATCCACGAATATAACCCGCTGCTGGATTCCTCCAATATCACGCCGGCGGAGTGGATGACGATTGCGCAGGATATCGCGGCGCATTACGATGCCTACGACGGCTTCATTGTGCTGCACGGCACGGATACGATGGCGTATACCGCCTCGGCGCTCGCCTTTATGCTGCAGGGGTTGCGGAAGCCCGTCATCCTCACCGGTTCGCAGATTCCGCTCTTCGAGGTGCGCAATGACGCCCGCGAGAATCTCATCACGGCGCTGTTGCTGGCGGCGAACTATCCCATTCCGGAGGTGTGCCTGTATTTCGGCGATATGCTGCTGCGGGGTTGCCGCGCGGTGAAGCTCAACGCGGTGGGCTTCGACGCTTTCGACTCGCCGAATTACCCGCCGCTGGGCACGGTGGGCATCGAGGTCGCCATCAACTGGAAAGCGCTCCGCCCCGCGCCGACCATGCCAGATACGCTCGAGGTGCGCCCGATTGCCCCGGCGCGCCTGGGCGTGCTGCGGTTGTTCCCGGGTATGTCGGAGGCGTACGTGCAGGCGGTGTTGCAGGCGCCGCTGCAAGGTCTGGTGCTGGAGACGTACGGCGTGGGCAACGGTCCGACCGGCGATTTGGTGTTCATGGATGCACTACGCGAAGCGAGCGCGCGCGGGATGGTGATTGTGGATTGCACGCAATGTCTGAAGGGCAGCGTGAACCTGCACGGCTACGCGACCGGTTCGGCGCTGGCGGAGGCGGGCGTGCTCAGCGGCTATGATATGACCACCGAGGCGGCGCTGACGAAGCTGTTCTATCTGTTCAGCCAGGGCTACACGCTGGATAAGATTCGACAGCTGGTGCAGTGCGATTTGCGGGGGGAATTGACGGCGAGCTAGCGGAAAGTCTTTTTTGCCACGAATTTCACGAATTTTTGTAATGATCAGCAAGATGTTGAACACTCGGGTTCTGGCATAGCTTCAAAAAGCATTTTTGGACAGGATTTACCGGA
>JAKJAC010000018.1:33978-34212 GCA_022707705.1 Chloroflexota bacterium | reverse complement strand
GTCAAGGGTGCTGCGGTTAATGGACTCAAAGTATACTCATCGGCTGATTACTTATTTAATGAGTATAAAAGATTATGGAGAGCTGTCAAGCCCAAAGAGGAGGTTTTCTGAATGTTAGTGGTAATCCGTTTGTCTCAAGCGGTGTTCAGTGTGGTATGAACCCATGCACTCACTGCCATAGCCGTGCTTTCTACGGATGTGTCTGTTGTATCCAGCAAGGTGAGGGGTGGCGTG
>JAKJAC010000018.1:4751-33884 GCA_022707705.1 Chloroflexota bacterium | reverse complement strand
GCCCATGCCCGCCCCGAAAAGGAGTACAGGTCGACCGGATTGGGCGATGTTTTTGCATACCCGCAACCAGGTTTCGAAGAAAGCCCGGTAGCTATCCTGGGGAGTGTCGAACTCGGGTCGCCAGAGGATATCGCAATCCAGGATGACGACCTGGGAAATGTGGCCTAGGAGCGCATAGCTGATAGTGGATTTGCCAGCGCCGCTGGCGCCGGAGACAATCAGGAGCGGCAGACGCAGGAAAGGATGCCGGTGACCGCATTCCGGGCAGATAGCAACGGCGTTATCAGGATCAATGGTTTTATCCGCGCGGTAAGCGCCGCACTGGAGGCAAGCGTTGAACATGTGAAACCAGATTCTTCTACTTGCGCTAAGCACGTAGGCAATTGGATTTGGTTTGATTTTGTGTGGAGTGGGCGGTACAGGACTCGAACCTGTGACCTCCTCCGTGTAAAGGAGGCGCTCTAACCGACTGAGCTAACCGCCCAAAGAAGTATCATACCAGGGTTCGACTTGAAGTCAACCTGACTGTTGTAAATCTCCGTGATCTGTGTAAAATGAAGGTCGCGCCCGTTGTCCTGGTTTGCTCATCCCGATATCTTTGTCATTGAAACGAAGTGTTCTTTATTCTGATACTTATTCACATCGGACTATTTGGACGACGTTGTTGGGGTTTCAATGAATAGATTATCAAGGGGGGGCTATGGAAACGGTGTCAAAGGTGACTACAAAACAAGGAGATCGGGGAGCGGCAAAACCAGCATGGTATGATGAGGTGAAAGTGTTCGAGAAGCCCATTCTCGGCAAAGCAATCTGGCAGTTGATCAACACTTTGGTCCCCTATGGTGTAGTGTGGTTCCTGGCGATCCGCACGGTGCAGTCAGGTTATTCTTATTGGGTTACGCTGCCACTGGTGGTGATTCTCGCTTGTTTGATGGTGCGGATTTTCATATTCTTCCATGATTGTACACACGGATCCTTCTTCGCATCACGAAAAGCGAACACTATTGTTGGGTATGTCACTGGCATCCTGACGTTCACCCCATTTGAGGAATGGCGCCGGACACATGGCATTCATCATTCAACCGCGGGCGATTTGGACCGGCGTGGCGTGGGAGACGTGTGGACGATGACGCTAGAGGAATATCGCGCTGCTTCGAAGTGGCAGCAATTCGTCTATCGCTTCTATCGCAATCCTTTCACATTGCTCTTTTTTGGACCTGTGGCGACATTCCTTATCGCACAGCGCTTTCCTAAAAGCTCTATGCCGCGTAAATCTCATATCAGTATTCACATCACCAATGTGGCGCTCGCGTTCATTCTGGTAGTGGCGCATTTCACGATTGGTTTGCGGACGTATTTCCTGATCAAGATTGTGGCGATGTGGATTGCCGGTGCTATGGGAATCTGGTTATTCTACGTGCAGCATCAATATGAGGATGTGGTTTGGACACGCCATGAGGCATGGAGCCCGATCCATACGGCGTTGCATGGAAGTTCCTTCTATCGCTTGCCGCGCGTTCTGCAATGGATTAGCGGCAATATTGGCTTCCATCATATTCACCATGTGCGGGCGCGTATTCCCAATTATCGCTTAGAAGAAGCTTATAAGGCGATCCCGGGACTACGTGAGGTTAAGCCGATAACGCTGTGGGCGAGTCGCAGATCTCTATTTCTGAATCTGTGGGACGAGCAAGCGGGCAGATTGGTGAGTTTCCGCGAGGTGAAGAGACTTGTCGCCTGAGCAAGAGACTGACGTGATTGCGGGTGTTCAACCCGCGGCTGATCCAAAACTGAGGAGGGCACCTTGCGCCTGTACCTGACCCCAGCAGCGGTGGGCTACCTGACCCAGCTGATTCTGGCAGGCTTGATTAGCGGTTACGTACTGTTTTTGGCGTGCAAACCGAAGCGCCCGCAGCACATGCTCTGGCTTAGCGCCTTTCTGATCGGCGTTTTTCTATTCATCGCTACGCTGTTCCTGGAAGTATCCTTGCTGCCTACACAGAGGTTGAGCATCGTCTATTGCCAGAATACGGTTTTGGCGCTTGCGCTGGTCTGTCTGATCCAGTTCGCTTATGCCTTTCCTGTGCTGGCGCCTGAACGCCGCTGGGAAGCCCGGATGGCGCTGTTGCTGAGCGGTGGCTACGCCCTTTGGGAAGCCGCGTTTGCCGTGTACCGCTTTGTGCTACTGCACCGTGGCATTGTGGAGTATCGCTGGGGATGGAGCGATACTCTGTTGCTATTGGCCTTCTTGTGGGGACCTATCGCGTTTTTGCGCCAGCTCAGCACGGTGGAGGGAAGCGGAGGGCGCCGGTTGCGCGTGTTCGATCCCTTGTTTCACCCCTCGACGCGTATCGCCTTGACCCTGCGCAATTTCGCGCTGATTTTCCTCTTTGTCGCAGGCCTGAGCGTGTTCGACGTTCTGCGCTCCCAGTATGTGTTGACGGTATCCATCGCTAACATGGGCATTTCGCTGGGAGTTCTGGTGGCATTGTTCGCATTTGGGCTGACGTACATCAACGCGCAACCAGAGATTAGTTCATTTGTGGTCAGGCTCGCGGGTGTGGCGCTTGCGATGATTCTAGCTGGATTGGGAGGCGTAGCATGGGTGGTGTCGCCCCTTTATATCGAGCAGTATCAGCCCTGGTTACCGGTCAACCAGACTCTGCGCTTCACTCCGAACGCACGCGGTGGTTATGAGGTAGCTGCCGTACCTTTCATCTTCGATTTCGAGGGGGGCATTGACTTGCGCCTTCAGGAGGGGACCGAGGCGGATCGGGAGTCCGCGATCTATTGCAGTGAGCCGTTGCCTTTTGCCTTTCCCTTTTATGGAAAGGTTTACTCACAGATTTTTGTCTGCAACGACGGAACCGTGGGTTTGGGCCAACCGTTGCCCTACCGGAGCTACCAGTACCGTCTGGGCAGCGGCGCGCCCCTCATCATGGCGTTGTTGACCGATCTGCACCCGGATATCAGCTCCGGGGCGATTTTCGTGCGGCAGGAACCGGGACGCCTGATTGCGACCTGGGAACAGCAACGAGCCTTCCGGCATCCGGAGAACGAATTTACATTCCAGGCGATTTTGACCAGTGATGGTGTGTTCGAGCTCTCTTACCTGGATGTGCCGGACAGCTTCGATTACCAGCCCAACGACGATCCCGGCGCCAATCCGTGGGTCATCGGGGCGTTGCCAGGACGCGCTACGAATGCGGACCCAGAGCGGGTGACACTGGCGAGCGTGCCTTTCTCCAGTGGACCTTCCGGTGTGATCCAGGATTTCTACCTGGAGTTTCGGCAATACCTGCACGAGTTTCTGTTGCCCCTGGCGCGGTTGATTGTGATTGCTAGCGTGCTGGTCGTCGCCGGCATCCCGTTGCTGATTCGCACGAACCTGGTGCAACCGCTGAATGCGTTGTTGCACGGCGTGCGTCAGATTCAGGACGGAGATTACGGCGTGCAAATACCGGTGCGTTACTCCGATGAAATAGGCTTTCTTTCCCGCGCCTTCAACACCCTGGCGGCGCAGCTGGCGGCGCTCATTGGCGGGCTGGAGGAGGGTGTGGCGGATCGCACGGCTGAGTTGGATGAAGCGAATGTGCAACTCCGTGCGGAAATTGCCACCCGCGAGGAGCTCATCACTGACCTGAGAGCATTTTCTCACACCGTAGCGCATGATTTGAAGACTCCGTTGACGCTCATCACCGGTTATAGCGATTTGATCAAAGACTCCTTCACACCGGAATCTGAACCTGAGTTGCAGGAGTTCCTGAACCGGATTTCTGCTGCTAGTGTCAAGATGATTCGGATGATTGAGGGCATTCTTACTTTTTCGCGAGTTCGCGAGGCAGAGTTGCAGTTGCGCCCGCTGGAAATGGCAACCATCGTTAAGGAATCGGTGCATAATCTTCAATCCCTCATAGATCAAACCTCCGCCTGTGTGACTTTTCCGAGTCAATGGCCCTCAGTCGTGGGGCATCCGCAATGGGTCGAGGAAGTTTGGAGTAATTATCTCAGTAATGCCCTCAAATATGGAGGACGACCAGGTGAGGGGGCTCCGGTTTGTGTGGAGTTGGGGTGGGATTTTTGCGATCTTCAAGGCGAAACCGTGAAAACGAAAAACGGCAGCGAGACTTCATTCGCCGCTTGCCCAAATCCGGTTTGGGTACGTTTCTGGGTGCGTGATTATGGGCATGGCATTCCTATCGCCAAGCAGTCTCTTTTGTTCACACCTTTTGAGCGACTCGATAGGAGCAGTGGAGGTGGACACGGGCTAGGGTTGTCCATCGTCAAGCGGATGATCGAGAAATTGGGTGGCGAGGTGGGCATGGAAAGCCTGCCTGAGGAAGGGTGCCGCTTCTGGTTTACGCTAATGGCTGCTGAACCACTCTCGGGGAAGGATGTCACGGCTATGAGCGAGCCTACCGTGGCGTGTGCTGACCCGGTGCTTGTGGATAGGCTTGCGCAGTTCCAGACGCCTTTGTTACTTCGATTAGCGCAGGCGGCTGAAGATTCTGACCTGACTGACCTCCGAGCGACTATAGCCCAGGTCGAATCTAGCGACCCGGCAACTGCCGCAGCTTTGGACGCCTTGTTGTATAACTTCGACTACGATGCTATCTTGCTATCGGTTCAAACTGCATTGGCGTTGAAACCGGACTTCCATGGATAGGCGTTAGCGCCACCCATGGCGGTTCCTTGAATGCAAAGCGCACAGACATATCACTGCCTGTGCGCTCTTTTGTGAGGTTTGTGCACTCAACTTGCGAGAAAACTGCTGACCAGAATGTTCGCCGGATCCCAGCGTGCTTTGAGCGCTTGCATCAGGTCCAGCGCCTCGGGGCGATAACCCCACTGATCCACTTTTGCTTGCAGTGATTCGGGAAGGGACATGGCGATGGTATAGCCTCTGGCATCCAACGCATGTTGCCGTAGGGTTGCTAGCCATGCAGCAGGCTCCATTGCGGGGATGTTCTCCTCTGCGCATCCGACATAGAACGCGCCAGAGGCAGCATCCACCAGTAGGGGCAAACCGTTGAGTGCTGACGCCTGTGCCTGAAAGACCTCTCGGAGCGCTTTCACTGGAACGCCGGTTCGGAGCAGCAAGTCGTGGGGGGCACCAACGAAATCCGCCCATATCTCCGTGCCTGTGAAAGCCTTGTAATCCTGGGGGGCGGGTGCGCCCGCTGCGCTCAATGCGCTTATCAGATGCTCAGATTCGCGTTGTATATCTTGTGGAAGCCCCTCGAGGGTGATGAGCAGCCCTGCAAAGAGGGTTTCGCCTTGCGGTAGCGGACAATCCTGGCAGGCGAGGAGCGCGGAAGCGACCAGAACGAGCGAACGAGCTCGCTCTGCCCACCCGAGCGCCTCGTGGATACTCGTGGCGCGCCAGATGAGCGTTGTCTGCGTGCGGGGCAACGGCATGATGCGGAAGGTCGCGTCGGTGATGAAGCCCAACGTGCCATGAGAACCTACCAGCAGCTTGGGCAAATCATAGCCTGCGACATTCTTCACCAGGGGGCGCCCTGCACGCACTAGTCTGCTGTCCGGCAAAACAACTGTGGCGCAAAGCAGCTGATCGCGTATGCTACCATAGCGCATGCGCAAGGGACCATTGACATTCGCGGCGACCAGCCCCCCTACCGTTCCCGTCTCCCATGGGCTTGCAAGTGCTACCTGCATACCCATCTCACGTAGCTGTGCTTGCACCTGGCGGAGAGGTGTACCGGCGCCGGCGGTAACATAGAGGTCGTCGAGGGTGATTTTGCTTACACCCTGCAAGCCCGCGCTAGAGATGCGTACTGCATTGTGGTGTGCCGTTGGGGTATTGCCGATAACGACGGAATGTTGCGCAGCACTTAACGCGCCAAGCCCGGCAGCAGCTTCCTCCGCACTTCTGGGAACAAAGGGGTTGCTTTTGGGCAACACGCTCTGAGCTAAGGTCACCGCAGGTAATGCTTCTGGCAACACCTTGCCAGGGTTCATCATGTCATCAGGATCGAAAATTGTCTTGATATCGCGCATGGCGGCGAGCTCTGCCGCGCTGTACAGCAGTGGCATGAAGGCGCGTTTTTCGATGCCCACACCATGCTCTCCGGTGATTGTGCCGCCAAATTCTACGCACAGCGTCAAAATGCGCCGCCCCGCTTCGTGGATGCGCGCCATAAATGCGGGGCTATCCGGTTCCTGGATGAGTATGAAGGGGTGCAGATTACCGTCGCCCGCGTGCATGACGTAGGCGACCTGCAGCTCCAAATCGGCGCAGATTTCGTTGACGCCAGCGATGGTTTCCCCCAGACGACTGCGAGGCACTGTTCCATCCACCAGGAAATAGGCAGGAGCAAGCCTTGCCAGCGCGCCAAGGGCGCTCTTGCGTCCATACCAGAGACGATCGCGTTCCTCAGCGTTCCGCGCAATTTGCAGATCAAAGGCGTCGAAACGTTCCAGCACGGACATAACTTCTGCCATCTGCGGCTCAAGGCTTTCTGGATAGCCATCTACTTCGACAATCATGATTGCGCCTGCAGTGGTCGGGAGTCCCAGATGGAGATAATCCTCGATGATCTGCACGATCTTCTGATCCATGAGCTCTAGCGTCGCCGGAATCAATCCCTGAGCGATGATAGCGGAAACCGCATCGCCGGCAACCTCGATGGATTTGAAGGCGGCGCGCAATGTGCGCAGCGCTGGAGGGTTGCCCACAAGCCGAATATCCGTTTGGGTCACTATGCCCAGCGTCCCCTCGCTCCCATTGAAGAGTCCCACAAAGTCATACTCGGGCGTATCGAAGGCGCGTCCACCAAGGTGTACGGCGCGCCCATCAGCGAGGACAACTTCCAGTCCGGTGATGTAGTTGGTGGTAACGCCGTATTTGAAACAGTGTGGACCGCCGGCGTTAGCGGCAATGTTGCCACCGAGTGTCGCGGTGCGCCCACTGGCGGGATCGGCTGGAAAGTAGAGACCATGTGTTTTGACAAGTTCATCAAAGGCAAGATTGATCATGCCCGTTTGCACCACAGCGCTGCGCCCCACTATGTCCAGGTCAGTGATAGCCTTCATACGCGAGAGCTCCAAGATGATGCCGCCTCTTTCAGCTACCGCTCCACCCGCAAGGCCCGTGCCCGCGCCCCGGGCGATGATAGGCACAGTATTCTCCTGCGCCCAGATGACTGTTGCCTGTACCTCAGCGATGTTTTGGGGGAGAATGACGGCGTTGGGGCGTCCATGCTCGAGCGCGGCATCGCGCTCGTAGACGCGAATCTCGACATCATGGCTGATGACTCTTCCGGGACCGAGGCGTTGTGCCAATGCTCGCAGTTGCGGTTGTTTTGGGGAGCGCACGTGGGGCAGCAGCGCTTTCTGATTGATGCGACGAGGTTGGGGGAGGGGGCGGGCTGCGCGCAGGTTCTCAACCGCTGCCGCGCGATACGAGAGTTCCAGCAGCTCTGCGACGTGTAGTACCTTGATGGGGAGCTGTGCACGACGAACACCGGAAATCAGTTGCATGGCGCAACCCGTGTTGGTTACGGCAAGAACGTCCGCGCCGGTGGTGGCAACGTCGGCGATTTTCACATCGAGGATGGCATTAGCCGTTTCAGCGTGAATGATGTTATAGATACCGGCGCTGCCGCAGCATTGATCAGGTTTGGCGAGTTCCACCAGTTCCAGCGCCGGAATAGCGCGCAGCAGGTCGCGGGGTTGAGCAATGACCTTTTGACCGTGGCGCAGATGGCAGGAATCGGCGTAAGTCACACGAATGGCTAATGCGCCTTGGGGGAGCATGTTCAGATGTGATGCCATGAATTCATTGAAGTCCTGCACCAGTGCAACGAAGCGTTGGGCGCGTTCAGCATAGTCAGGGTCGTCTTTGAGCATGTGGTCGTATTCTTTGAGCTGCGCCCCGCAACCGCCGGCGTTGTTGATTATGGCGTCATAATCTCCGGTGAGGAAGACATCAATATTGCGCCGCGCCAGGTCCAGAGCGAGGGCTTCGTGCCCGGTGTGAAGTTGCGCTGCCCCGCAGCAGGTTTGCGCTTTAGGGAAATGCACTTCGTAGCCATTGCGCTGCAAGACGCGAACACTGGCGGCGTTCATGGTGGTGAGAAAGGCTTCCTGGATGCAGCCTGTGAAAAAAGCCACCTTGCCTCTGCATTCACCGATGGCAGGAGCGGGCGCGCCGGTTTTGAGGAAGTGTGTGTTAAGGGAGGGGAGGATAGCTTCCATACCCTTGAGGGGTTGCGGTAGGAAGTTGAGCGCACGCACGGCTTTTTGCAGACCGCTTTTCTCGTAGAGAGTCATCAGTCGAGCTATCGCTTTGAGGCGACCTGTATGGGGCATCATCTGGTAAAGACCGATCCAGGTGGCAAAACGCTCGATAGGTCCTGCGCTCCCACTGGAGCGACGTTGTTGCTCCAGGTCAATGCGCGCGCCTTCAATGAGGGCGCCGTAGCGGACCCCGGAAGGGCAGGCTGTCTCGCAGGCGCGGCATTCCAGGCAGAGCAGCAGATGTTCAGCATAGGGACCGAGGAAATCCTCGACGGAAAGTGTGCCTTCTATGGCAGCTTTCATGAGCACGATACGCCCGCGCGGTGCATCCATCTCGGTGCCGAAAATGGCGTAGGTGGGACAGGCTTCCAGGCATAGCCCGCAGTGAATGCACTGAGCGAGCATGGTGCGGTATTCCGGGGTGCGCATTTTGTTGAGGTTCAGTTCCATGGTTAATCCTTCTTGAATGGGGTCAAGCGTGCGCGAGAGATGTCTCAGCCTTTATTCGCCAGGTGATTCAAATATCCACACGTAGAGTTCTCGTGGTCCGTGGACGCCCAGGGTGAGGGTGAGTTCGATGTCTGCGGTCCGACTCGGTCCGGTGATGAGAATCAAATAGCCGTGATGTTGTGCCTCGGCGAAGACTTGGTGCAGGTCGGGGCGAAGCGCCGCGGGTGTCAGAAGTGCCAGATGAACGGCGGGCAGCAGCGAAACAGCGCGGGGTTTTTCCGGTCCGGAGAGTAATCCTAGCGTTCCTGAATCGGGGATGGCAAAATCTGCTTCGGTGACGCCAAGGTCGCACTGCGCCAATGTGTGTTTCTCTGCATCAGGCGGCACAAGGGTTACACCGAGATGTTTTAGCCGTCCGGCGATATCCAGGCATTGCAGAGTCGGGGTATTCCAGACAGTTGCGGTGCGGATGTTCTCTGTCTCCACGAGAGCCCCGAGGGCTGTATCAAGGTTGTGTGTTGTGAGTTGTTGGGTGTGTCCGGAAACCTTGTCTATTTCCTGTAGCAGGAGTGCAATCTCGGCTTGTGGCGTTCCTGCCGCGCGCGCCGAAGGTAACAACGGGTGGGGTGGGAGTGGGGCACCCGACTCGTACCCCAGCGAGTGTCGTACTGCATCAAGAACCGGATTGGGAAATCTGTTTTGGGTCATGGATATACCTCTGTCATTCGTGAGTCCCATCATTCGTTCTTTTTGTGATGTTTCCACCAGCGACGAAAGCGCGCCCGGAAAGGCATAAAGGGGCGCACCATGGTCCAGCGGTTGAGTGGTGCGGGCAGAGAGGGGATCCAATTACCACGGCGCACGGGCACTTGCAGTAACGGCATCAATCGTGCGCCAAGGCGGTAGAGCCATGGTGTTCCTAAGGCTATGGCACTACCACGGGCGACTCCTCTCAGCACGGGTGAGACGATTGGGGTGGTGGTGGCATCCCCTTCAGCGACGCGGCGACGCAGATGGCGTAGCAGGTCAAGCAGCGGTACTTTTACGGGGCAGACTTCTGCACAGGCACCGCAGAGGGTGGAGGCGTAGGGGAGTTCTGCGGCGATCTTCGTTCCCAAGAGCTGCGGGGTTAGCACCGCGCCGATGGGACCTGAAATGAACCATCCATAGGCGTAGCCGCCAACTTGCTTGTACACAGGGCAAACATTGAGGCAACTTCCGCAGCGGATGCACTTGAGGGTTTCTCGGGTAAGGGGGGAGGCGAGCATGCGACTGCGTCCGTTATCCAATAGTACCACGTGCAGCTCGCGCGGACCGTGCTCACCCTTCGTCTTGCGTGGACCGGTGATGAAGTTGGTGTAGGTGGAGAGTTTTTGTCCCGTGGCGCTACGGGCGAGTAGCTTCAACAAGGTGGCAAGGCTTTCCCAATCTGGCACGACTTTGTCAATGGCGACAACGGCGACATGCAAATCGGGCAGGGTAGTACACATGCGTCCATTGCCCTCGTTGGTGACCATCACCAGGGTGCCGGTTTCTGCAACGAGAAAGTTTGCTCCCGAGATGCCCATATCCGCGGCGAGAAAGACCTCGCGGAGCCGGGCGCGTGCAATAGCCGTGAGTTGTTCGGGGTCGGGTGGGGCTTCTACGCCCAGTTTCTCCTTAAAGAGTTGGGCGATTTCTTCCTTTTTGAGATGTACGGCAGGAACGACGATGTGGGATGGTCCGAGTCCGGCGAGTTGGATGATGAATTCCCCCAGATCGGTTTCCGTAATCTGAAATCCTGCTGCCTGGAGTGCCGTGTTGAGGGCGATTTCCTCAGTTGCCATGGATTTGACCTTGGCAATCGTTTTGACGTTGTGTTGTCGGGCGATATCGAGAACCACCGCATTCGCTTCGGCGCCATTCATGGCCCAATGTACTTGTACGCCTGCCGCAGAGAGGCTTGTGGCGGCTTGTTCCAGATAGGCATCCAGGTGTTCGAGTGTGTGGAGGCGGAGTCTGTGACCGACATCGCGTAGCAGCTCCCATTCGGGCAATTCGGCAACGCGGGCATTCCGTTTTTCGAAGAATTGACCGGTGGCTTGTTGGATGGCGATAGGGATTGCAGGCGAAAGGTTCTGGGTATAGCGCCTGAATTCAATGGGTGTTGTGGGCGTATCGCTCATCACGCGCCTCCTTGAGCTGCGAGCACTTCAATCAGGTGAATAGGATGAATTGCAGAGCCCGCTTTGTGCAAACCACCTGCAATATTCATCAGGCAACCTGCCTCACCGACAACAACGTACTCTGCGCCGCTGGCGATGATGTGGCGCACTTTGTTCTCCAGCATTGCCCCGCTGACCTCAGGATAGAGCACGCTGAAAATGCCGCCGAAGCCACAGCAAGTTTCCTCTTCGGTGAGGGTAATGAACTCCAGGTCGCGGACGGCGGCTAGAAGACGTTTTGCTTCATCGCGCAGCCCTAACCCGCGCAGCAGGTGGCATGAGGCGTGGTAGGTGACGCGATGAGGAAAGTGCGCTCCTACATCAGTTACGCCCAACTGGCGTACGAGAAACTCAGTGAATTCGAAGGTGCGCGCGGCAAGTTCAATGGCAAGGGTGTGTTCTTCGCTGCCTTCTGGGAAAAGATGGGGATAGTGCCGGACCATCTCCACACATGAACCAGAAGGGGAGATAATCGGAGCATCGCTATGACTAAAGGTCCGCATCCAACGGCGCGCCATGGATCGGGCTTCCGCCTCGAAGCCGCTGTTGTATTGGGGCTGTCCGCAGCACGTTTGCTCGGATGGGAAACAGGGCGTTATCCCGAGGCGTTCCAGGAGAGTGGTCATGCTCTCAAGCATCTCTGGGAAAAAATTCTCGCCGAGACAGGTGATGAAGAGCTGTACGTGCATAGTGTGATGCTCCTTGTGAGTTAATTCACGGGACCACCGTCATGTTTTGGACCGAATCTTGTCAACAGGCTATTGGAGAATACTGTAGCCCTGCGTGTGCTCCGGATGTTGTTCGATTTCAAGTATACTGTGGGCGGCACAATCGTCAATAATGTTTTTCTTTAGGTGTTTTTTCGCGGCGGGACGAGACCTATCACGAAAAGCCGCCTTTCTTTGCTGCTCCATAGAGGGACTTGAGATTGCCGTCCCTGGTATGGAATGCACCCTCTATCAGCCTCCATATTTGTCTTGACGGCGTAAAAAGGCTGCTCTATAATAGATTTTGGTCGTCGCAGAACAGTGTGACACGATTGTTGCGGCATAGTATTCCTATCATCATTCTCAGGAGGACCACATATGGGAGCTAAGAAAATCTTGATTTTGGCGGGCGACTTTGTTGAGGATTACGAACTCATGGTGCCATTCCAGGCGCTGCTGATGGTGGGCTATGAAGTAGCCGTGGTCTGCCCCGACAAGAAAGCAGGCGATAAGATTCGTACTGCCATTCACGATTTCGAGGGCGATCAGACCTACAGCGAGAAGCCTGGGCACAATTTCGCGCTCAACGCTACGTTTGCGGGGATCAAAGCTGAGGATTATGATGCGCTCCTGATTCCTGGTGGGCGGGCGCCGGAATACATTCGTCTTAATCCGGATGTCATCAAGATTGTGCAGTACTTCGCGGGCGCCAACAAGCTCATTGCAGCAATCTGCCACGGACCACAGATTTTGGCGGCGGCGGGGGTGCTTAAAGGCAGGGAATGCACGGCTTACCCTGCAGTCGGTCCTGATGTCACGAACGCCGGGGGTGTTTTCGTCCCAACGCCCGTAGACCAGGCGCACGTGGATGGGAATTTGGTTTCGGCGCCGGCATGGCCCGCGCATCCGGCATGGTTGGCAGCTTTCCTGAAAGTGCTAGGAGCAAAAATTGTTCTCTAGTCCGGCTGATGCGGGTGTTGTTCGGTTCGTTCCTGCTCACCTGAACCAGCGAGTGGCTAATAGATTTCGCCTTGCAAGATTGCTATGGGTTGCCAAATGGCATTCGGCAACCCATAGCACTTTCCCTAAACTGTGAATGTAGTGGGGGTGTTCATGTTCCGACGCGCAATGCGCGAGACTGCGTTCCGTTTGGCTCGCCGTGATCTGGCGCAATTCCTCATTGACCATGAAGATCGCTTGATGGTGATTTTTCATGATGAGCTCCGTAAGCTCGATGAGGAGATTCCTGAAGAGAATCTCTTTATTGACATTCACATGGTCCCCTTGGGTGAGATGATCGTCAAAGCTGTGTTGCGGGCGCTGAACCGGTTCCTGCTTATGGATGATTCAGGCGCCATAGAGGCTGCGGAAAGCGAAAATGAAAGCACAACTTGATGTTCAGGATGTAGCGCTGGCGATTGCGGAGCGCTTTTCTGCGCTTGACACGGTTACAGCAGTAGTGCTGGCGGGGTCACGGACAGTGGCTACTACAGACGCAAGTTCCGATTACGACCTCTACGTGTATGCCACGGAGGAGATTGACCCAGAGGCGCGGCGCGAGTTGGCGTTAGCCTTTGCGGATTGCCTGGAGATTGATAACCGCTTTTGGGAACCGGGCGATGAATGGCGGGATTCCGCGACGGGCCTCCACGTGGATATTATGTATCGCTCTCCCGAATGGATTGAGGCGCAACTGACGCGCGTTCTGGAGCAAAATGAAGCTTCAGTAGGCTACTCGACCTGTTTTTGGTATAACGTGCGGGTCTCTCGCATTCTTTTCGATCGCGAGGGGTGGTTTAGGAACCTCCAGGCGCGGGCTGACGTGCCCTATCCTGAGGCGTTGCGACGGGCAATTGTGGCAAAAAACTGGCCCATTTTGCGGAATACGTTTTCATCTTACGTGTATCAACTTACATCCGCTGTGGACCGCAACGACCGGGTGAGTATCAATCACCGGATAGCAGCGCTTCTCGCCAGTTATTTTGATATCCTCTGTGCTGTGAATCGTTTGCCGCATCCTGGAGAAAAGCGCTTAGTGCAGTTTGCACAACGGAATTGCCTGAGGCTTCCGGAAGGGATGCTGGTACAACTAGATGCCGTGCTCACTGCTGCGGGCGGGAATAGTGATGCTGTGCTTCCCTCTGCGCATGCGCTGCTGGATGGGTTGGAGGCGTTGCTGCGCGAAGAGGGGTTAGTGTAGCGCTTTCACTGATGCGTGTGGGATGAGGGAACAATGGAGCCCACGATTGAGAAATACAAATTCGGTGTGATTCGTATTGCCGGGGAGACCTATGAGCACGATGTGCTGTTGCGTTGGGACGGGAAGGTGCGCAAGCGGAAGAGTCGGCTTTCCAAGAAGGTATTTGGCACAGCCCACAAAGTGTCACTTGATGAAGCAAAACAGGTCTACAAGAAGGGTGCGGATTTGCTGATTCTTGGCACGGGACGTTTCGAAAAAGCGCAGCTCTCAGATGAAGCGCGGCGGTACTTTGAGAAGAAGGGCGTGCGTATCATCTTGGCGCCAACTGGCGAGGCTATCAAATGTTGGAATGAAGCCAAAGGCAAGGCGATTGGCTTGTTTCACCTCACGTGCTGAGCGCGGTAAAATCGCGATTCTGCTGAGAAAAACTGATGGCGGGCTTAGCCCGCCATCAGTGATTTGAGTTGCCTTACTGCCCCAGAGCGATAGCGGCAGCGTCTGCCTCGGCTGTCCCTATGGGTCTGAGGTCGAAGTGCTTGACGAGCACATCCAATACACCCGGCGAGACAAATGCCGGCAGGGTGGGTCCCAGGCGGATATGCTTGACGCCGAGGTAGAGTAGAGCGAGTAGTACGATGACGGCTTTCTGTTCGTACCAGGCAATATCGTAGGAGATAGGTAGATCGTTAATATCGTCCAGGCCCAATGCAGCCTTGAGTTGCAGGGCGATGTATGCCAGCGAGTAGGAATCGTTACACTGCCCGGCATCAAGGATCCGCGGTAGGGCGAAAGCGCCATCGGCGCCGGTGATAGTCCCCAAATCCAGTTTGTTGTAGCGGTACTTGGCGCAGCCTGCGGTGAGGATGACATGATCTTTCGGGAGCGTCTCGGCGACATGGGTGAAATAATCCCGGGACTTGTGACGTCCATCGCAACCACCCATTACCACGAAGCGCTTGATATCGCCTGCTTGCACCGCCGCAATGACCTTGTCTGCGACACTCATCACTGTGTTGTGGGCAAAGCCGATGGGAATTGTGCCTTCCTCTAGTTGCTTGGGTTCGGCGCAGGTTTTGGCTTTGGCGATGATGGCGCTGAAATCCTTCTGCATTCCAGGTTTACGGTCGGGAATATGGGTACTACCGGGCCAACCTGCCATGCCAGTCGTGAAGATGCGGTCCTGATAGCTTGCCTTTACGGGCACGATGCAGTTGGTAGTCATCAAAATGGGACCGCCGAAAGACTCGAATTCTGTTTGCTGGTGCCACCATGAGCCGCCATAGTTGCCTGCAAAGTGCGCGTATTTTTTGAAGGCAGGGTAGGCGTTGGCGGGCAACATCTCACCGTGGGTGTAGATATTGATGCCCGTGCCCTCGGTCTGCTGCAACAACTCATCGAGATCGCGCAAATCGTGTCCGCTGATGAGGATGCCAGGTCCGGGGCGTACCCCTAGTGCGACCTGTGTGGGCTCGGGATGCCCATAGGTGCTGGTGTTTGCCTCGTCGAGCAGGCGCATGGATTCTACGCCCATTTCGCCCGTGCGGAGCACCAGGGAGACGAGAGCATCGGCGCCAAGCTCGTCATTTGTGGTGGCGTCGAGAACCTCTTGCATGAAGGCAAGTAAGGTATCGTTGGTATGCTCTAGCACGTAGGCATGTTCGGTATAGGCGGCGAGTCCTTTCAACCCATAGATCGACAGCTCACGCAGAGAGCGAATATCCGGGTGCAGGTCGGGATTTGCCATAATGCCTACTTCCTGACCCTTTGTGATAAGTGTCGCTACATCGTAGTCTGCGGGAATCCAACCGCGATGGTCTGGCGGCGCTCCATTGCAATCGCTGCCGTGTGTTGCGCGGCAGGTAGCTTGTGCACGTAACCGCAGTGCCTCACGACGCTCTACTGCCTCTTTGATCAGGCTCACAAAGCGTTCTGGGTCAAAGTTGGCATTGGTGATTGTGGCGAATAGAGCTTTGGCGACAAAGATATCGGTATCAGGTTCGACAACCCCCATTGGGCGTGCGCGCACGCCCCAAAAGGAGATTCCCTTGAGCAACCAGATCAGTAAATCCTGCAGCTGCGCTACTTCCGGAGATTTGCCGCAGACACCACGAGCGGTACAGCCTTCATTCTTAGCTGCTTCTTGACATTGATAACAGAACATTGACATAACGCCTCCTGGAAATGAATGATGTCTTTCGAATCACGCACAACAGCTCTGAGCAAGCGTACAGCATGCTTCGCAAACATTCGTAATCATAGCATGGATTTGTGGGTTCATCTCTGACAAAAGTCGTATTGAGTGCGTTTTACACCGGATCTGGGCAGTGTTCCTGGCAGATTTTCCCACAGCAAATGATTCTGTCATCATAGGTGGGTTCGATGGGAGTGTTCGGCGGTATCACTAGAAAATCCTGAGTGTTCCAATCACCATCGAGCAGGCGTTGTAGCAAACCTGTATTGCCCTGCACCCACTCGTAAGCCCAACCTCGTTCCTCAGCTTCGCGTTGTGTGGCTTGGGCATAGGTTCCAAAATCGCCAAAACCCGTATCAATGTACACGAGGCGGCTGTAGTGCTTAGTCCAATCACCAAGCATTTCCATCAGATAGCGGGCATTCTCCTCGCCATACTTGGCGACATAAGCCTGATAATCGCAACTGATGCCCAGCTGCACCGTGACGCTGTTGGGTTGGCTGTTGGAGTCAACTGCGCGTTCGATCCAACCTGTGGATTGGTAGTATGTTCCCGGATAGCGACTGAAGAGCTCCTGGTAGCGCTCACGGGAGCCGAGGAGCAGTGTAATACAATCATGCGCTCTGGGGATAACGAGTGGCAATGGCGAACGTAGATTGCAGATGCCGTTGTTACATAACCCATACGCCAGCAGAATGGCGTCGTAGGCACCGAGATCTGTGGCATCCACTGCTTGTTGAAGACGCTCGGACATTTGGCGCGCCCCGATATCGTGCAGCGCTTTGGGTAGGAAGGTGAGATCCACGCATTGCTGGGCATGTGCCGCACAGTAGCAGAGTTCCCGAAACAGGATTTCACAAGCGATGACTTTGAGCCGTCTGGGTTTTTCCATAGTTTTCCTTATCGGGCATTACCCGTTTATTGTATTCGTTTTGCCGGGTATGACAAAGTGAGCAACTACATTGGGTGTATTTCATGCCGAGAGCGACGCTCTCAACTGTCCCTGCGGGTGTGGGAAAGACCTTCCGCGGTGAAAGGGTTGCACGAGGAGCGTTTTGCGCTATTCTGGGGGTATCATGTCACATTCTGAGGGAACGACAATGGCTGAACGATCCTCCGCGACTCCTGATGTGCAAACCTGCAAAGTGATCTTTCAACCTTCAGGACTATCCGGCTTAGTGACAACAGGTACGTCGGTGCTTGAAGCTGCGCGCCAATTGGGAGAGAGTATCATCTCTGTATGCGGTGGGCAGGCAAGCTGCGGCAAGTGCCTGGTGTTGGTGGAGGAAGATGCATTTGCTAGCCATGAGGTCAGGTCCGCCGCAGAACATCTGTCACCACCGGATAGGGATGAGCAGAGACTGCTTCTTCGGCAGGGAGCGCCGGAAACCGCGCGGCTTGCGTGTCGGGCACGAGTTCTGGGAGATGTGCTCATCACGGTGCCACCGGAAAGCCAGGCACAGCTGCAGGTAGTTCGCAAAACGCTTGTACAGCAGGTGCACCGAGTGGACCCTGCTATTCAGTTAGCACACCTGACTCTGGTTAAGTCGCGAGCGGGCGAAGGCTCGAAACAGGAGCAGGTTTTGGCCGCTTTGCGTGAGACTTCGAGCATGGTAGAGGGTTTTGACTGTGCTGCGTTACAGGCATTGCCAGAAGCTGTGCGTGAAGGCAATGGTGCATTGACGGCGACTGTATGGAATCGTACTTTTATCATTCGGGTGCAACCAGGGCACCGCGCCCGCGCCTTGGGTCTGGCAGTCGATATTGGTTCGACAACGTTAGCAGAATATCTCTGCGATCTTGAAAATGGTGAATTGCTTGCGACGGTTGCTGGGATTAATCCCCAGGTGGCCTATGGTGATGATATCATGTCGCGAATCTCGTATGCGACAGAACAGCCCCACGGGTGCGAGCGACTTCACGAAGTACTCATGGCGGAGATCAATGCGTTGGCAAGGCGAGTTGTAGCAGGGATTGATGCAGCGCCAGAGGATATTGTGGATGTGGTGCTTGTGGGCAATAGCGTGATGCACCATCTGCTGTTGAACCTCGATCCAGGCCCGTTGGGGCGCCTGCCTTTTTTGCCGGTGGTACGCGAACCGGTGGATGTTCGTGCAGCGGATTTGGGCTTGAAGCTGAATCCCGGCGCACGGGCCCACGTATTGCCGTTAGTTGCGGGGTTTGTGGGGGCGGATGCAGTAGGGGTGCTGCTGTCGGAAACGCCGCAGCGCCAGGATGAGGTTATCTTGTTGATTGATGTGGGTACCAATGGCGAGATTATCTTGGGCAATCGCTCACGTCTCCTCTGCACCTCGGCGGCAACTGGTCCGGCTTTCGAGGGGGCACAAATCACGCATGGGATGCGTGCCGCGGCAGGCGCTATCGAACGCGTGCGCATTGATCCGGTAACATTGGAGCCGCACTTTCGAGTTATCGGTCAGTCAACGTGGAGTGACGCATTAGCGTCAGAGGCTATCCGTGCCAGGGGTATCTGTGGCTCCGGGATCATTGAAGCGGTAGCGGAGCTGTTTTCGGCAGGCATCATAACCGCAAGCGGACGTTTTGACCCTAAGCTTAACCATCCTAACCTCACTCGAATTTATGGAAGACAGGCTTTCATTCTGGCTAGTTCAGCACAGAGTGCAACAGGCAAGCCCATTGTGATTACGCAGAGCGATGTGCGCGCGGTGCAGCTGGCTAAAGCGGCACTCTATACCGGCGTACGCTATTTGATGCAGGATTATGGGGTGGAATCTGTCTCGCGCATTGTGCTGGCGGGTGCTTTCGGTTCATTGATTGACAAAAGACGGGCAATGATGATTGGGATGATTCCCGATTGTGATCTAGGGCGGGTTGTTTCTGTGGGGAATGCCGCGGGTGCGGGGGCGTGTGTGGCGCTGTTGAACCGCGCTCAACGTCAGGAAGCTGCACGGTTAGCGCGCTGGATGGAACATGTGCCGATATCGCAGAAAGCGGATTTTCAGGAACGCTTTGCGGATGCGTTGGTTTTCCCGCATGCCAGTGATTTGTTCCCCCATGTATTGATGGGGGACGTTGAAGAGGATTGAGGGCAACCGACCAATGTCTATTGTTCCGGCGATAGTCGTTTCAGGGTAACAGTTTCTGGGTTTCGGAAAGGGCATGCTGCTGTTCCGTTGCGAACAAAATATCTAGATGCCCATTGTCCGTCAGAAGCAAGGTCATAGTCAATAAGTTGCCGGTAGATTCACCAATTTCGGCAGCGACCAGGCTGCGGCGTGGAATGTAGCGCCAGACGCCGCCATGCCGGGCTCCGCGAACACTCTTGATGCGTGGGTCATCGCGGATGAGGATGACCTCTTTATCGGTAACGATGAGGAGGTGCGCGGTGGAGATGGTGCGGAAAAGTTGAATTCCCAGGAAGTCGAAGGATTTGACCCGAATTTCGGGCTGCCACAGGCTGGTAATCACCTTTGCATCTGGTCGTATGCTACTTTTGGCGAAGTTCATGAACTTGTAGGCAATCTTTTGCAGATAGTCTAATTTGGCTTGTTCGGAGTGTAACGCCGCTGAAGGCATCTTTGCCGGAAAACCGCGCGCTTGCTCCAGTAAGGTTGTGAAATGCCGCAGAGTTGCGGTATTGAAGGCAAATGTTGAAGAGACAAACTCCCCGGTTTGCGTTATCCCGCTGATTGTGATCCAGGAGTACAACAAGATTGTGCCGACTTCCACGTCACGAAGTGCGTCAAGGTTAAATTCACGACCAGTGATTTGGTTCCCATCGCGTTCGAGAACAGTAAGGGTGTTGCCGGCGATCCACAATAGTTTCTCACTGATCTTCCGCGATAGCTCACGACTGGCGGGCGTGAGAATGAGCGTGGGAAAACTTTGTACGCCTTTGGTGAATGCAGCGTATGCAGCTCGATAAACCGGTGGAATGGCTTCGAGGGATTCGATGATCCTTGCCCATGAAGCCATTGTCTGCTTCGAGCCAGTTAGCGTGGATGCTCCGCTTTGCTCTATGTCTGTCATGTGACACCTTCTCAGCTAGTTTCAGCGTACTCCGCCGGTATCCGTGAAGATTTGCCTGCTCTTTGGAGCCTCGCGCTGCACTTGTATTTCAGAGGTTCTATGTTTAGAGTATATTCCAGGTTTCGGAAAGCGTCAATGTATGGTTCGTTGAGGAAGGTGATTTTTGGCGCCGCGCGCGGCGCCAAAAATCACCGCCAAAAACCGCGGCTTCAGCCGCTCTTTGTGTTGGCAAGCGGGAGACTGTTGAACAGTTATGATGGTTATCTGGCTTGACTAATTCGGGGAGCTGTGTATAATACTCTTTACTGATGCGGGGTGGAGCAGTGGCAGCTCGTCGGGCTCATAACCCGAAGGTCGGCGGTTCGAATCCGTCCCCCGCTACTCTTCTTGGAGCGGCGAGGTAGCTCAGTGGTAGAGCAGGGGACTCATAAGCCCTTGGTCGCTAGTTCGAATCTAGTCCTCGCCACTGGACAATACTCAACGACCCGGTATCAAACCGGGTCGTTTTTATTTGCGAATCTGCCGGCGGCGTAGTCAAGGTTTCAGATCCCCAAGCAAAGCCTTCGCTGCCTTACGGATAACGGGACGTTCGTGTCCTTGATACCGAATGCCAATGGCGGCAATCTCTTCGCGCAAGTCAGGCTCCACTGATGCCACGTGACGCAGACCATTGAGGGCATGGGAGGCATGTTTGCCTTCCCAAGCGCTCAAGCTATGCACAAGGATGGGATATGCTGTTCGCGCTGCGCTGACATTTGTCAGGGCGACATTGCCTGCGGCATCCACAGCATAGTCGCGCACAATGACGCTGGTATCGTTAAGGATTGTCTCTTCCAGACGAGGCAGGAGTGGCACCAAAACTTCTGGAATAAGCGTGGCGGTTAATGCCAGGGCGTGCATGGCTTCCCAACGGACACGGGTGTTTTTGTGTCCCAAGAGCACAACCAATGCCTGCGCGTGTGGAGCGACCAGGTTGGGGGCTTCCGCAGCAATCATCGTCAGCACTTCAGCGCAATCCCCTACCAGCGCTGCATCCTTTTGGGTCAAACTCTCAACAATCTCCCCAATGAATCGCGGTTCGATTAAGCATTGCTCCGCAACTCGCAGATTGGATTGTTCGGTGCGGTCACCAGCTTGCGAAGAGAGTTGTTTAACTAGGCTCATATGGTTTTCTCAATTCAGCGGTAATCTTGTTGGCTCGGAGTTCGTGCGCGCCGGTTGCGTGTTTGCAGGAGAGCGGTGAACGCCAGACCAATCAGCAGCAGGAAACTTCCGCCGACAAAAATCCACTTAAGCAAGGTAAAGACTGGCGCGAGTGCTGCAATGAGTGGGGTGGGATTCGGGTACCGCGCCAGTACAATCGAGGCGGTGGTATTTTCCAGGAGATCAAGGATCATCGCCAGCACTGGCACGAGGTTGAGATACTGCCAGGGGCTTTGGGCATTGAAAACGCGCCTTGTAAGCCAGCTGGTCCCGGCGACGAGAAAAGCTGTGTATACCAGAGGCCAAATCACATCAAAGGTCCAACGGGCCAGGAGATAGGCTTGCCGGCCTTCAGGACCATAGGTTCCCGCCATGGCATAAAGCTCGGCAGGGGTATACCACAGGGAGGTATCCGGCGAACCTGCTCCTTTGGAGACACGGTCTGCTTCGGCAGCTTGCCAGGGCAACACGAGTGCGGTGAACACCACGAACACTAGAAGTGTAATCAGGGCTACGCGACCCGTGGAGAAGTGATGCAGTGCCGCTGAAAGACGCTTTAGCATGGGTTTGCCTCCCGCCTGATACTTACCATTTTGCATGATGTTCTTCTGCAAAGCCCAGCAAGCCCTCCAACTTCAGTGTTTCGCCATCGTCGGTGATCGCTGCCCCGCTGTAGTGCCCGAACATTTGATGCACCTCGCTGGTGATAAGGAGAAGATTGGTCGCCGCTGTACGATCCAGGAATGGTGTGAAGGTCAGGTCCAGGCGTCCATCGGGCGCAACCATGCGCCAGGGGCGCATAAAGTTTCCTGAATCATAGGTGAAGTCTACCTGTCCGAGCTTGTGGATTCGCCCATTGAGGATGATGGCATTCTCGGTAGCTGCTGAGGTATCACCGAAACCAAATCCCAGATTCAAGCCCACACGGCGCCGATCTGGTAGGAATCCCGACGCGCTTGCCCAGACCCAGAAGGATTTGTACTCCCATACCCCACGTCCCCAGTCGAGGTTGCCCAGGTGAGTCTCCGGCGATAGCTCGAGTTTCTGTCCGCCGGTTTCAATCCAGCCTTCTGCCTGAAGGCAGTTGATTTTGCGGTTGTAGTAGAAACGGTTGTCCTTGATGGGGATAGTGATGACGAGCGATTCGTGTTCCGGTGGAAGGCGAAAAAACACTTCGGCAGCGAGGTTGCTGCCGCCAAAACCACCCCAATTGACTGAGAGGCGACGACCTGTTGTTTCGGTCTGGAAAGCGATGCGCACCGATTTTCCCTCATAGCAGCTCGCGCCTTCAGTACTGTTGCGGGGTAACTGAATTCCGCGGGCGAATGGGATGGTAAGCGTCTCTTCATGGTGAGAACGCCCGGCGAAGTCAACGATATAGGCGAAGACCTGCCCCGCGTATCCCAGGTCTGCAAGTGTGAAGGAGTAAAAGTGCGTGGGGGTGGTTACGCCATAATAATCCCAGCGCTTGACGCGGAAATGTTGGAGCGGGCGCGTGAGCGGTGGATAAAATCGCGCGGCCTCAAGGTTGCAGTCCCAGAATGGTTGCCGCGCCCAGCCGGCCTTGGTGAGACCCCCTTGGGGGGTCAGCAAGGGCAAGGACTCTGTGATTTCTTGTTGTGTTTTTGATTGTGCCATGGTGCTACCTCCGGTACTCTCTATTTTACTATGTTTTCGTGCCTTTGTTAGCCTTTGTGGTAAAATACCCTTTTCAATCGGATACCTCAATCGTTCGCTTGTGTGGAACACCAGGGCGCAAGACCGTATTCGCGAAGGAGGATTTGATTTATGAAATCTCTACAAGATCTGATTCAGCGTGAGGGGGTCTATCTGGGGCGCGGTATTCTCAAAGTTGATAGCGTCATCAACCATCAGGTTGATGCTACAGT
Source organism: Chloroflexota bacterium (assembly GCA_022707705.1). Lineage (GTDB taxonomy): Bacteria > Chloroflexota > Anaerolineae > B4-G1 > SLSP01 > JAAZNO01. The sequence goes on along the minus strand of JAKJAC010000018.1, from coordinate 10,770 downwards.
TATGTTGGAAGCAGGAGCGGAATTCGCTCGCCGCTTTGGTGGCTACGAACCGACCCGCATTCTTACTGCTGAAGTATCGGGCATCATTCCAGCACTGACCACCGCTTATGCCTTGGGACTGCCGTTGGTTTTTGCCCGAAAACACAAGCCGATTACGATGAAAGACCCCGCTTTTGTGGAATTTGCGCCTTCCCACACCAAAGGTGGCGAAGTCTCATTGATGGTATCGTCTGAGTTCCTGCTACCTACCGACCGGGTGCTGATTATTGATGACTTTTTAGCGACAGGGCAGACGATTGATGCTCTGGCGCGACTGGTGCAAGATGCCAATGCGACGCTTGTGGGAATTGGTACTCTGGTTGAAAAGCGTTTTGAGGGTGGGCGAGCGTTACTCGAACCCCTGGGGGTGCCTATCGAATCCCTGGTCATCATTGAAGCGTTGCGCGACGATGGCACGATTGTCTTTGCGGAGTAGGCTGTGACAACACGCGAAACCCTTGTCATTCTTGACTATGGTTCCCAGTATACTCAACTCATCGCGCGACGGGTGCGCGAGAACCATGTCTACGCGGAGATTTTGCCCTGGAACGTAACACCGGAGCGTCTTTTGGCGCTCGCTCCGGTGGGAATCATCCTTTCAGGCGGGCCCAACAGTGTCTATGCTGCTGGCGCGCCAGGTTTGCCGGAAATCGTGCTCTCACTTGGTGTGCCGGTATTGGGTATTTGCTATGGCATGCAGGTGTTGGCGCGTGCTTTAGGTGGAGAGGTGCGCTCAGGGTCGCTGCATGAATACGGCGCGACACAGGTCACCGTTACACAGCCCTCCAGTCTGCTTTTTATGGGCTCACCTTCATCATTGATGGTATGGATGAGTCATGGTGACCAGGTTGCAGTTCTGCCAGAGGGTTTTGTGGAGATTGCGCGTAGTCAGAGCGGTGTCCGTGCTGCCATCGCAGATGAGGCACGACGGCTTTTCGGATTGCAGTTTCATCCGGAAGTGATACATACGCCTTTAGGCGCTGAGGTGTTGCGACGCTTTTTGTTTGATGTATGTGGTTGTGCCGGCGATTGGACTTCTGAAGCTTTTATTGCGACCACTGTAGCTCGCATCCATCAGCAGGTTGGGCAGAACGGTGTGGTCTGTGGCTTGAGCGGCGGCGTGGATAGTGCGGTCACTGCAGCGCTTGTGCATCGCGCCATTGGGGATCAGTTGACCTGCATCTTTGTGGATACAGGATTGCTGCGACGGGATGAGGTGGCGCAGGTCGAGGCTACTTTTCAACGCGCATTGGGGATGCGTCTGATTGTGGTGGATGCTTCGGAGCGTTTTTTCACAGCGCTTGCCGGCGTCATGGAGCCGGAGCAGAAACGACGGATCATTGGGGAGTCATTCATTCGTGTGTTTGAATCCACAGCGCAGCAACTCCCTAGTATTCGTTTCCTGGCACAAGGTACCATTTATCCTGATGTTATTGAAAGTGCAGGCGGACCTTCAACGCATCGCATCAAGAGCCATCATAACGTGGGTGGTTTGCCAGAGCAAATGGCGCTGGAGTTGGTTGAGCCATTGCGGGAGCTTTTCAAGGATGAGGTTCGCGCCGTGGGATTGGCTTTGGGGCTTCCGGATGTTCAGATTTGGCGGCATCCCTTTCCCGGACCTGGGCTAGCTGTGCGCATTCTGGGCGAGGTGACTCGTGAGCGTGTTGCAACCTTGCAGGTGGCAGATGCGATTTTCCTCGAGGAATTGCATGCCGCTGGATGCTATCATCAGACCGCGCAGGCTTTTGCGGTGCTCTTGCCTGTGCAGAGTGTCGGGGTGATGGGGGATTATCGTACCTATGCGGATGTGGTAGCATTGCGTGCGGTCACAACGGATGACTTTATGACTGCCGATTGGGCGCAACTGCCGTATGATTTGCTGGCGCGAGTTTCAAACCGCATCGTCAATGAGGTGCGCGGGGTGAATCGTGTGGTTTATGATATTAGCAGTAAACCACCTGCAACAATCGAGTGGGAATAATGAAGGTATGGGGGTTTCTTGGACGCACCTGTGAGGTGAGAGATGCGTAATGCGAGTTTTGTAGTGATCACCCTAATCGTGCTGCTAGGCGCCATTGGGGGAGTGTATTGGTTGGTTGGACCCATGCTGGATGGGCGGATTCTGCCCGGTGTGTGGCTCTGGCGTATGCCATTGGGTGGGTCTACGGTTGAAGAAGCGCAGCAGCAGGTATTGCGCGAGTTAGGGTTGGATGTGCCGCGTTTGGTGGTGTTGGGCCCCGATGGGCAGCGTTGGATTTACTCCGCTGCGGACCTTGGTGTGAGCGTGGATATGGCAGCAACCCTGGCGCGCGTGTATGAACCTGGGCATAGCCAGAAGCAGTTTTTTGCTATCTTCCGCGAGCGCTGGCAGGCATTGCAAAAGCCGAAAACGGTGGCACCGGTATTGGTGTGGGAACACTCGCGCACTTTAGGACAGCTACATTCACTCGCTCAGCAGATTGACAAACCTGCGCAAGATGCACAGGTTTACCTCGATGGCGCTGAGGTACGCTGGGAACCCTCAGCCATGGGGCGGCGTTTGGACATTTCAACGACCATGACACTTTTAGAGCCTTATCTGCGTGTCCCCGGCATTGCGGAGATAGCGCTCGTGGTTGAACCAGTGTCGCCTCAATTGAGTGACGCCCAAGCCGCACAGGCTCTTGAGGTGGCGCGCCGGGTCCTGGCGGAACCTGGGCAACTGCTGGTACCCAATCCTTTGGAAGGTGATCCGGGACCCTGGACACTCTCGCCTGACTCGTTGGCAGCGATGTTGGCAATCCAGGTTATTGAAGGGCAGGTGACGGTGGGCTTTGATGAGATGGCGTTGCGGCAATATCTTGACCCTCTCGCCTTAGGATTACATCGTGATGCTGTGAATGCGCAGTATCGTTATGACCCTGTGTCAAAGCAACTGGTTGTGCGTTCCTCAAGCAAAGAGGGGCGTGCGCTCAATGTAGAAGCGACGATGGCTCAGATTGCGGCGTATCTGCAAGCCGGGCAGCATCTGGTGCCGCTGGTTTTGGAGTCTATACCCCCACGTTACGCAGATACCACCACAGCTGAGGAACTGGGCATCGTTGAGCTGATTGCAGTGGGCGAGTCTTATTTTGCCGGGTCTTCTTCTGCCCGCGACCACAATATTCGCGTGGGATCCTCTAAATTCGATGGGATCTTGGTTGCACCAGGAGAGACTTTTTCGTTTAATACCTTTCTGGGTGAGGTGACACAGGCCGAGGGTTACGATGAGTCTTACGTGATTGTGGGCAACCGCACAGTCCCTGGTATCGGTGGAGGGATTTGCCAGGTGGCAACCACGGCTTTTCGGGCTGCATTTTTCGCTGGATATCCTATCATTGAACGGTGGCCACATGCATATCGCGTGGGCTATTACGAGCTCGGGGGATATGGTCCAGGTTTCGATGCGACTATCTACTCGCCCCTGGTGGACCTACGCTTCACCAATGATACGCCTTATCACCTGCTGATCCAAACTGAAGTTGATTCCGTGGCAATGCGGTCGCGATTTCTCTTCTACAGCACTTCAATGGGACGGCAAGTCGAGCAGATTGGTCCCGTTGCGGGACCTCCAGAGCGCCCAGGTCAACCCGTGTATGAGTACGATGCTTCCTTACCCTCTGGGACCTATGTGCTTGTGGAAAGTCCTCATGATGGCTTAACTGCGGTGCTGGAGCGCGTGGTGAGAGACGCTGAGGGGGAGGTATTGATAAAAGACCGATTTGTGAGCCGCTTTGTGCCCTGGTCCGCGCGCTATCGTTTTGGGCCGGGGTTTGTTCCGCCACCCGATGCTCAGGTCATCGGGCAACCATGAGTTGGTGGATTGGTAGGTATTCGGCAAAGCGAATCTGAATTGCCAGCCATCTCGTGACTACCTTTCTGTCAGTTGTGGCAATGTAAGAATGCCCGCGATTTCTTTTCGCGGGCATTCTTAAGAGGCAATCGCAATGCGTTGTTACACTGGCATCTCAGCGGCGATAAGCGCGCAGTTCGATGTTAGCTTCCTTGAAATAGCTATTGGCCGGTAAATCATCACTTGCGTACTCCACAGCCTTGACCAATGCCCGCACCCGCAAGGCAGTGGTTTCCAGGATAATCTCCTCATTCGGGATGATTTGACGCAGTTCACCACCTCCAGCAACTTTTGAGAGCAATTCCTCTTGGAAAGTGGGATCCTGGAAGGTGTACTCACTGGCGAGAACAGTAGTTACCGTCTTGATATCGCTCTTGTCGAAGAGCCAGATTTCCAGGGCGGTCACCTTTTTGTGGTCGCCAGCGCCGATGGTGTGCGAGATATCCACACCGCATTCGCCAAGGAACTCTGCGCCGTCCTCGATGCTAAAGGAGGGATTGAAGAAGTCATCACCCTCGCGATAGGTTGCACTGGTCGTGCGCAACGCCGGCGCTACCTCGCCTTCTACAGCGACATCTTCAATAACTCTGCCGTAAGCGCCTGCAAGCCCAGGCTCCTGCTCCCCTTCTTCCGCACGGCGTTTTTCTACAAAGCGACTATACAGAAGGTATCCGAGCACGCCGAGTGCTAGCGCGATGATGAGGTATCCAAAGGCTCTGAGTATGTTACCCAAGGTGCTTCGGCGTACAGGGGTCTCTTCCTCAGTTTCAGGGGCGGGGGTTATCGCAGGTGCCGCTTCGGGGCGGAAATTCACCTGCAGGTCTTGTGCTAACCGTCCCAAGGTGATGACATCTTCTCGGGATGTGGTCTGTTCCAGCGCCTGAGCAAAACCTGCTTCAAGTGTTTCCTTTTCCTTGAGCCACGGATTGGCTTTCTCTTCTAAATCAAGCCCGAGCTGATGCCTGGCAATTTCAATGTTGCCCGTTTGTTGATATTCCTTGGCGATTGCGTTGATGTAATAGCCCTGGTAGGCAGGATGCAATTGCCCGGGTGTGGCGTCTTTCCATTGAACGGGCCAGATTCCCCATGCTATAATGAAACCGAGGACTAGTCCGATAAGCACACCCACCATGAGGCGAATGGTTTTGCCGTGTTTTTCAAGGATTTTCAGAATGGTTAACATCGCTAAGCCCCCTTGCCATAGTTTCAAGCAGATAGTTAGAAAAACCTAATATATACAATACCACAACCTTGTTGATTTTGCAAGTCAATTGCAAAGTAGAGTGCATTTCGCAGCAGGAACAAGAAATCCAAGCGCCTTTTCTCGTTACAGGAGAATGACAAGAGCTGATTGACGCCTGAAAGACTTGTTTCTTTACAAGTTAGGAAGTGGCATTATAATTCTGTATAGAAGCATTTGCTTCGTTAGCCGCATCTCTTTATTATCTTAGTGAGGAGGATCTATGCGTACCAAAGGCTTGTTATTCCGTGTAATTTCCCTGTTGATGTTGGTGACCCTGTTGTTGTCTTGCACCTCTAACAAAGGTGGCGGTGCTGGTGTGGATGATGATCTTGTTGCAGCTGCCAAAGAAGAAGGCATGCTGACGACAATTGCGCTACCGCATGACTGGTGCAACTATGGCGAAGCCATTGAGACCTTCAAAACCAAGTACGGCATTGAGGTCAACGAGCTGAATCCTGATGGTGGGTCGGCGGATGAGATCGAGGCCATCAAAGCCAATCAGGGCAACACGGGTCCGCAGGCACCGGATGTCATTGATGTGGGCTATGGTTTTGGTCCGCAGCTGATTGAGGAGAAGCTGGTCATGCCCTACAAAGTGTCCACTTGGGATACCATCCCCGCTGATGCCAAGGATCCTGAGGGGTACTGGTACGGCGATTATTATGGTGTGTTGGCATTCGAGGTGAACAAGGATGTGGTGCAGAACGTGCCGCAGGATTGGGCAGACCTGTTGAAGCCTGAGTACAAGGGGCAGGTAGCGTTATCTGGCGACCCTCGTGCGTCGGCGCAGGCACAGATGAGCGTTTACGCGGCGGCGCTTGCCAATGGCGGAACACTGGACAATGTGGAGCCCGGTTTGGAATTTT
>JAKJAC010000018.1:0-4741 GCA_022707705.1 Chloroflexota bacterium | reverse complement strand
CGGGCAACTTTGTGCCAGTCATTGCCAAGCAGGCGACTGTAGCAAAGGGCGAGACCCCAGTAATCATGCGCTGGGACTACAATGCGCTGGCGGATAAGGAAGCGCTGGCGGGCAATCCCGAAATCGAGGTGGTCATTCCCAAGACTGGCGTCATCGCTGGTGTGTACATCCAGGCTATCTCAGCTTATGCGCCGCATCCCAATGCCGCAAAACTGTGGATGGAATTCCTCTATTCGGATGAGGGGCAGTTAATCTGGCTCAAGGGTGGTTGTCACCCCATTCGCTACAACGACCTGGCGTCGCGCAATGCTATCCCGGAGGAGATTTCCGCGAAATTGCCTCCTGCCGAGGCGTATGCCAAAGCCGTATTCCCGTCCATTGACCAGATCAACAATGCTAAAGCTGTGATCGCGGAGAAGTGGATGGGTGTTGTTGGCGCCGATGTCAAGTAGGCTCAACACCGAAACTGTGGGGATTAAGCGGGACGCGCCTCAGGCGCGTCCCGACTCATCGCGTTGGCGCAATTGGTTGGGCGTCACACCGTTTTTCTTGTTTACCTTTCTCTTCATTGTTTTACCCTCTGCTTATTTGCTTGTGGGCGCATTTCGCAACAACTCCACCGGGCAGTTCACCTTAGGCAATTTCCTAGGCTTGTTCACGCCTGAGATTCTCAGCGCTTATTGGGTGACCATTCGCATCAGCGCTGTGACGGCATTGGGTGGCGGGTTGTTGGGTTTTATGATGGCTTACGCGGTAACGGTGGGCGGGTTGCCACGCTGGGTGCGCACCACGCTACTGACTTTCTCGGGTGTTGCCGCAAACTTTGCGGGCGTACCCTTGGCTTTTGCCTTTATCGCCACGTTGGGACGCACCGGCATGGTTACAGTATTTCTCAAGACCATACTGGGGCTTGATCTCTATGATCAGGGTTTCAGTTTGTATTCTTTCTGGGGTCTGAGCTTTACTTATCTCTATTTTCAATTTCCGTTAATGGTCTTGACTATCACGCCCGCGCTTGATGGCTTGAAGCGTGAGTGGCGGGAGGCAGCGGAGAACCTTGGTGCTTCGACTTTCCAGTATTGGACCCGGGTGGCTTTGCCTATCCTGATGCCGCCCATCCTGGGTGCGATGATTTTGCTCTTCGGCAACTCTTTCGGCGCTTATGCTACAGCCCTTTCGTTGACCGGTGGTTTCATCAACCTGGTCACTATCGTAATTGGTTCGCAGATCAAGGGCGATATCCTCTACAATCCTGGTCTGGGTTACGCGTTGGCGGTGGGGATGGTGGTGGTGATGGCGATGGCCATGATGATTTATTTCGCGCTGCGGCGGCGTAGTGAAAGGTGGTTGCGGCAATGAAGGCACCGGCTCCAAGCGCGCGTCGGCATGTGCAGACTCTGTGGTCCTGGCTCTGGATCGTGCTTGGCGTGTTGTATTTTGTCGTACCCCTGATCGCAACTTTTGATTTTTCGTTGCGCGCCAAGAAAGATGTACTGACATTTCTGGCTTACGGGCGGATTTTCACCGATGCTGCATTCTGGCGCACATTCTCGTTTTCCCTGCAAATGGCGTTTTTCGCCATTGTGGTGAGTATTCTTTTGGTCGTACCAACCGCCTACTGGATTCGGCTGAAATTACCACGGTTGCGCCCTATGGTCGAGTTTGTCTCCATGTTACCCTTTGTGGTTCCGGCGATTGTGTTGGTCTTTGGCTTGATCCGGGTTTTCAGCGGGCCTCCCTTTAGGTTGACCAATACCTTTGCGGGCACCAATGTATTGTTGGTTGCGGGGTATGTAGTTTTGGCACTGCCGTACACGTACCGCGCCGTGGACACTGGCTTGGGCGCGATTGACGTCCGCACCCTGACCGAGGCGGCGCAAAGCCTGGGGGCTGGATGGGGCACAATCATGTTCAAGATCATCTTCCCTAATCTGCGAGTCGCGATTCTGAGCGGCGCTTTCTTGACGTTGGCAACGGTCATTGGTGAATATACTCTTGCCACTTTCATTGTGGGTAACAAGGCTTTCGGTCCCTACATGTCGTTGATCGGCCAGAATCGAACCTATGAGTCCTCTTCGCTGGCAATCATTAGTTTCCTGTTGACGTGGGCCTTTATGGGCCTGATCCAGATATTCAATCGCGGGCGCGCTGAAGGGCATTTGGCAGGCGCGCGTTAAATCACACTGGATGACAAAAATGAGCTTTCTGACTCTGGCGAATATTTCCAAGACTTTCGGCGCGACTGTAGCAGTTGCGGATTTCAACCTGAATATTGAGAAAGGTGAGTTTGTTTCCTTTCTCGGTCCCAGCGGTTGTGGCAAAACAACGACGTTGCGCATGATTGCGGGCTTTGAAATGCCTTCGACGGGTATCATCACTCTTGATGACATGGACATCACTTATCAGCCGCCGAATCAGCGTAACGTGGGGATGGTGTTCCAGGCATACGCGCTTTTCCCTAACATGACAGTAGCGCAGAACATCGGATTTGGCTTGCAGGTGCGCAAGACACCGCCGGCGGAAATCCAAAAGCGCGTGGAGGAGATGCTGGCACTCATTCACCTGGAGGAGTTTGCCAGTCGTTATCCCTACCAGATGTCTGGTGGGCAGCAACAGCGTGTGGCATTGGCGCGGGCGTTGGCGATTCAGCCACGTGTGTTGCTGCTCGATGAGCCGCTATCGGCGCTAGATGCCAAGATCCGTGTTGAGCTACGCCTCGAGATTCGCCGTATCCAGCAAACCTTGGGCATTACTACTGTGTATGTCACGCATGATCAAGAGGAAGCGCTCTCGCTCTCGGATCGTGTGGTGGTGATGAGCCGTGGACACATGGAGCAGGTGGGAACGCCTTACGAAATCTATAACTATCCTACGACGGAGTTTGTGGCATCCTTTGTGGGGCAGCTTAATCTGTTGCCGATTGCCAATCTGGATCGCACTGCACGGTCCTGCACCCTTGCTGGGCAACCTGTACATTTCGAGCACAGCACGGATCGTCCGATCAGCGATACACCGCGGCTTGCGATTCGACCAGAGGAGTTCTGGTTGGGTGATGGGCAGGGTCGCAACCTGTTGCGAGGACGGGTGGAGACGCTGATTTTCTTAGGCGCTATCATTAGAGTGCGAGTTGACATCGGTGATGGCGTATTGATTTCGGCGGATCTATTCAATGCTCGCAGTCTCAATTTGCCGCGCGTGGGCGATGAGGTGTTAGTGAGTTTCCCCGTGCATGCGTGTTGGTTGATTTGAGTATTGTCCTCGATATTCGCGGGAAGGGTTTTGCTCTTCCCGCGAATATTGTTTTCAGGAAGACGGCGTAGGGGTAGTCACCAGCCTCTTGGGATTGCCCGGCGGTGAGTCGCGGGTATAATACGCCTGGAGGTAGGAATTGCATGTTTGATGATTGGCGTGGTTATGCGCACGATGTTGTCGAAGCGACGCTGTTGCGCCGGGTATTTCACACGCGACATACCTGGCTTGGGGTAGCGGTCGGATTTCTGGTTACAGCACTGGTTGCTGTAGCTGCTGGATGGCTCTTGGGGGAGTTTGGTCCGCTGCCTCTGGTGGTGTTGGCGATCGGCTTCGGCGTAGGGCTGTGGATGTTGCGCAACATCGAGGTCGCGTTCTGGGGCGTGATTGGCATCATCGCGCTGTTGCCTTTTGGCTCATTGCCTTTCAAGATTGGCTTCACACCTACCTTTCTCGATCTGGCATTGCTGGCACTTTTCGGATTGTGGTTCGTGCCGATCATGTTGGGGCGCGATCCAGATTGGCGCGTTACCCCGTTGGATGGACCGGTGCTGGCTTTTATGCTTCTAGCAATCGGCTCATTTGTCGCAGGTCTTTCGCATGGTGCGCTTACGAGTTATCTGATCCGGCACTTTGCGGAGATCTTGCTCAGCATCGCGATATTCTACGTCGTGGTCAATCTGGTGAGAGATCTTGAGCGACTGGAGCGATTGTTGCGTGTGTTCCTGCTGCTATCTGCTGGCGCCGCAGTCTTAGGTATCGTGCTCTATTTTCTCCCCGATGAGTTGGCAATTCGTTTGCTTTCAGCCTTGGGCCGGTTTGGTTACCCTACGGGTTCGGGTGTGTTGCGTTATATCCGGGATGATCCTGAGCTGATGCAGCGCGCGACTTCCACTTCGGTGGACCCGAATGCTTTGGGTAGCTTGCTTAACGTGGCGTTGGTTCTGGCGGCGCCACAACTCTTTGCGCGACGTCCCATTTTCAAGCGTGTTGTGCTGCTGCCAGTGCTAGCCGTCCTGGTGGCTTGCCTGGGGTTGACTATCTCCCGCGGCGCCATCGCGGGTGCGGCAGGCGCGTTGCTGGCTTTGGGCGTTGTGCGCTATCGCAAACTTTTGCTGCTGTTGTTGGTTGCGTTGTTATTGGTGTTGTTGCTACCCTGGACACAGGATTTTGTGACTCACTTCTCGGAAGGTGTACAGGGCGAAGACCTCTCCACGAAGATGCGCTTTGGCGAGTATAAAGATGCTCTTATCCTTATCGGGCGCTATCCCTTGCTGGGTGTAGGTTTCGCCGGTTCGCCGGATATTGATACTTATATTGGCGTCGCCAATGTCTATCTGATTATTGCGGAACAAATGGGCCTGGTGGGTTTGGGTGCCTTTTTGTTGATCTGCGCGATTCTATTCTTTCGGTTTTGGAAGCGACGGGCAGTAGCCTGCGCGTTGCCCCGACTGGAACCGTTGTGGTATGGGTTGCATGCGGCGGTTCTCGG
>JAKJAC010000189.1 GCA_022707705.1 Chloroflexota bacterium | reverse complement strand
GGGGGTGCATCTTCCGCGTTCAAATCGCCCCAGAAATTTACCGTGCCCGTTTCGAGATCTCGCGACCATCCGCCAGTAGGCGAAGTCACGGAGACCTGGGTGGGTGTAGTGTGTAGAATGTACCGCTGCTGATCCACGCGCCGTACCAGCACCACCTCACTGATGCGTTGTGGATCCAGCAGCACGACATCGAGGCTATGGACGCCGGTGTTCAAAGTCTGCGTATAAGCCGTACCGTAGAAGTGAAAACCCTGTGCTAGCGCGTCTTGATACAAGCCGGTCAGGACAGTGTCGCTTGCCAGAGCCGCCGTAACCTGCGCCTCATTCAAAGCGTGCTGAGCCAGGATCACGGTCGGCGTGTAATTCCAGTAAACATCGAGGTCAATAGCGGGATCAGGGAGGTTGCGCGCGACCAGACGCGCGGTCACGTCGGTCATCAAATGTGCGGGCAGACCCCAACGGTACGTGGCGTTTGTGTAGGCATCGAAGGATTGACCCGGCGCAAACTCACCCAGTTTCCATATCACTTGATTCTTCTGTGGCCACCGTAACCCGCCGCCGCTGCTGATTTCATCAAATGCTTGCGACGGTGCATCGCTGACGTTGCCTGGCACGAAGAAGACCATCGGCGGGCGTAGAATGTAATTCGCCTGCTGCGGCAGCGTGACGATGAGGACAGCATCGTGCAGTGTTTGGGTGAAGGGATTATAAGCGTGGATTCCCAAATGGATGCTCTCGCCAGGGCTGGCGCTCAGTGGACCGTAAATCCTGACGGGAACCCCCGCGCTTGTGGGCAGTTCAGGGGTCGTCGTGAGCCAGGGCGTGTATAGCACCCGGTCGCTGATTTCCTCTCCCTGTCCGCCAGGGTTGCTCGCGTGCGTCGGACCGGTCGGATCGCCCCACCAGTTATGGGTAGCGAAGACAATCCCGTTCAGGGCGACCTGGTGCACGCCATACTCCTGATTGGCGTAGATGGCGTTACCCGCATCCGCTTCGCCGCCGAGAATGACACTGGCTGCTCCGGTATTGCGCACCGCGTCGAACACTTGACCCACGGTGCCATTGCCGATAATCGTAGAGTTGACGACCTTCACGAAGGCAGTATCGCCCTCGACCAGCAGCGCGCGACCGCTATTGCTTTCGATCTGGCTGCGTGACACGAGCACCGTACTGTTGCCTATCACGCGTAGCGCTTGCTGGGCATCGTTGGGTTTGCTGGCGAAGACCGTGTCTTCAACGACGACGTGACTGTTTTCAACATACAACCCGGAATTGTCGCACCAGCCGCCAAAGTCCGTAATCTGGCTATGTGCCAGGTGAACTTCGTGAGTCAGCACATTGCGCGCATCAAGCGAGTTGCACATCCCCGACGCATTCCCGTAGTTTGAGGAAGCCGTCTGCACGTTGACATACTGCAATTCACCCGCTGCGGATGGGCCGTCGAAGAGCAGTCCCGGCCAGCCATAAACTGCGCTCTCGCTCGCCGCCGTCAACGTGATCGGCTGTGTCGTCGTGCCGCTGGCGTGGAGTCGTCCATACACGCGCAGTTCGGCATCGTGCATATTCGCTATGATCACACCCGGTTGTAGGGTCAAGGCGCGGGTGGACGGAACACTGAAGCCTGCTCGAAATTCATAACCCTCCCACACGGCTTGTGGATATAAAGTCGTATCCGCATTCATCAACGCGTCCGCCTCGACGCGGATGCGATTGAGTGCATTGCCGGTGATGATGTTATCCGTCAGAGTGATCACGCTGCTCGCGCCCGCTACCTCGAATGGATACCACTGGCTGTCGCTGAACGTCGTCGCGTGAATGGCAGCGCGAGCATCGAGCACGCGCACCATCATCTCTGCTGTGCCGCCGCCATAATCGCAGTGTTGCACCGTGCTGTCAGCCATATCGAGAAGACCGGCGTTGATCACCAGAATATTGGATGTGTATAGCCCCCGCCTGTGGGCGCAGAATAGCAGGCATATTCGATGGTGGCGTGCCGCAGTCGCGCAGTTCCGCTGTCGACGACGAGCCCAAGCCAGGCAGAGCCGGTGAACGTGATCGGCTGGGTCATCGTCCCGATCGCATTCAGCGTTCCCAGCACGCGCAGTTCCCGCCAGGCCGTGCCCTGCACGACCACCCCCGGCTCGATCGTCAACGTGACGCCGCGCGTCACGACCACCGACGTGTTGAGCACATACGGGCTGCCCGCCAAATCCAGAGTCATGGATTGGGTGATTACCCCACCGAGAGGCGTCTCCAGACGGCGCGGCGGCTCCTGCGGGAACGCGGCGACAGGCATCAATGCCACCCCCAAAAGCGCGGCAAGCGCCAAACAAAACCCCAAAGTGAGAGCGATACGCCTAAATGCCATACTTTCCCTCCTAGTCAACGGTTACCTCACAAGTCCACACAAAACAACGCGAAGTAGAGGCACACAACGCATACCCGTACTTCCAACACAGCCCTCGATGATCTAGCCCGTGAGAGCGGGCTGTACCGGCAGCGTCAGCATGGCGCACACCATAACCGGCGCACTAACCCATGAAGTGTGTCTCATGATAAATCTCCGATCAGATCGGTATTGAGTCGACTCACACAGTCTGGTACAGATAACAGGCATGAACTCTGTCTTGCCCTATACCGATTGGGGCGAGATAGGGTCAAGGGTCAAGGGTTTTGCTGGCTTTCGTGCTGTCGGGGCGTGTTAGGCTGGCAGCTAATGGATTCAGTATAAACCCGATTGATTATCTGCGCAAACCCGCGGAACATAAGGTTTTTGAGCGCGAACGCTCGTAGTCACGCGCTTATGCGCTTTCAAAATTAACTTCGGCAATAACTCGCATCCTGGCGAGTGACCATGTAGCCGCGGCATCCTGCCGCGGCATCCTGCCGCGGCATCCTGCCGCGTTCTGCTGCCTCCCTCGTCCCGTAGGGACGTCTGATAGTAGGCAGGCACTTTAGTGCCTGTACAACCGTGGTGGTAACCAACCCCGTCCTGTAGGGACGGCTGAAAAAAGATTGTGCCACTCGAGCACACTCTGTTACCGAATTGAATTCTGAAAATCCATCAGCGCGGGCGCCCGCGCAGAACAGCACTAAAGCGCCCGCCGACAAGCCCCCCGCGCAGGTAGGTCGCACCTGCACGCGCGCATCCCCCACTCCCCCCTCTCCCTCTCCCCTCCCAACCCACTTTCGCGTTTCCTCGAATCGTGCTAGACTCAATAGCAAAGATTCCCGGACGCAATCTATTGCGGGCGAAAAATCAGACGTTGTCACAGAGCAGCTTCCGCAACCTACACAGACAGGTCCCTGTCCTACACAATGGAAAATCAATGAAGAACATTTACCCTCTTGCTCGAATCTGGCGCTATCTGCTTATCGTCTTGGCGGTTGGATTGGTTACGACTTTCCTCTCGCCGATTCTTAGTGTGAATTTCTCTGGAAAGGCATCAGACCTTGTCTGGGCGACGCTAATAGTTGGTGGCGTTTATGGCGCTTATGCTTACGGAGAACTTACCAGCAAAATAATCACTTCGCCAGCAGGCATTGAAACAGTGGCGTTTGGAATAAGGTTACAGGCAACATGGGACAAAGTCGAAAGAGTAGACATAAACCCTTTTGGCTTCGTCAATCTGTTCTTCAAGGAATCGCTTTACAAGAGCAAACTCGTCAATGCGTTACTTCGACCCTTTGCCTACGACAGAACGATTCAACTCTCGCCTTATATTGATGATTTAGCAACCAGCGATTTGCTCAAAGACATTGCAAAATACGTTCCCAACAGCCACACCCTGGAACTTATCGCCGAGAATACCAGTAGCACAAGGACCTTCCAAAAGGTAGGCACGATTGGTCTTTACTATTCGGGTGTCCTTCCTTTTTTGGTTCCGCTTACTTTCTTATTTCAGAGAGGATCGGAAACCTTGAAAGCGTCAGGGTTTGCCAATGCGACCGTGGTCTACTACATCATGATCTCAAGCGTGATGCTAAGTTTGTTCTTCAATGGAATAGGGCTACTTGGTTATAATGCCGAAATCTCAGAGTTGCCAGATCCTGAAATCTCGCACAAGGCGAGAACGTACTATCTAAGCCCTGTGGTTACCCTGCTTTTGGGTTTCGGTGTTGGTGCTATCATTGGAGCAGTACTACAATCTCGGTCAATCATCGTTGAACGGGAACAAAGCTTCTTACTGGTCGCATTTTTGCTTGCCGCGGTGTCCTTGCGAGTGAGCGGCGCCATCGAGAGGCTTATCTTCAAAGATGACCTTCGATAAGGGCAAAGCGCTGACAAAACCTGCACCTGACCGGCAGGACTCTGCTTCCAAACACCGTCCACGCCGCTAGACAGCAGGTAGCGCCAAGCCTTATCCGCGTCCAACCACGCGCAAAATCTTTAGGAGCAACCATGAATTCACCCGCAGCATCAACCTGGCTTACCCAAACCGAGATTGAAGCCGGTCTGCGACGCCTGGGCCTCACGCGCGGCGCTGTGGTGGAAGTCCACAGCTCCCTCAGCAGCTTCGGCCGGGTCAAGGGCGGAGCTGCACCAGTAGTAGATGCTCTGATGGCCGTCGTCGGCGAGGAAGGGACCCTGGTGATGTCGGCTTACCCTGTGAGCAAGCCGCTCCCCCTCACGCAAGCGGAAAAAGCCCGGGGAATCTTAGCCAAAGTCCAAATCTATGGCGAGGATTACAGCGGTCCTACAGGAATGGGCGCCATCGCCGACGAATTCCGTCGCCGGCCCGGAACGCTGCTGGGAACCGGGATTCATCGCGTATGCGCCTGGGGGCGCGACGCCGAACGGCACCGCCAGGGCTATCAAGTCCTGCTGGAGGTCGGCGGGCTGGTGGCGCTTCTTGGAGTGGGCATTGATCGCTGCTCCAGCATGCACCAGGCTGAGAAGGTGGGTCTACCGCCTGAGGTTACCGAGTGCTTCAAACTGCCCGATGAGATCCGTCGCGACTACACCGAAGAGTTCTACATCTCCTATGGCAGCACGCCGGATGATGCGTGGGGCAAAGTAGCGGCTGAAGCCGAACGCCGAGGACTCATCCGGAGACATCGAATCGGCAACGCCGAGTGTAGTCTCTTCGAAGCCAGGGCCGTGGTGGGGATCTACGAGGAGGCGCTGCGCACCGACCCATTGGGCTTGTTTGGCATCCAAAGGGAGGCAAAACCATGAACGCAACCACCATGCCTGTGCCCGCCCAATCAGCGCTGGTCATTCTCATCCCTGAAGTAGAAAGCCTGGTCAAGGCTTTCCGCGACCACTATGACCCCTCTGCCGCGGCCGGCGTGCCCGCCCACGTGACCCTGCTCTACCCCTTCAAGCCGCCGTATGAACTGACCGCCGAGGTCCTCGCAACATTGCGGGACCTGTTCTCACAGCAACCCGGCTTCACCGTCACGTTTCAGGACTTCCAGGAATTTCCCGATGTCCTCTACCTTGCGCCTAGCCCTGCCGAACCCTTCCGGCAGCTCACGGAACTCCTCGCCAACCGGTACCCCGAAACGCCGCCCTATGGTGGCGCATTCACCGAAATCATCCCCCACCTCACCCTCGCGCAAGCCGGTGCAGCGCAACCGCTCGATGAAATCGCCGCCAAATTCCGCGAAGTCGCCTCGACCAGCCTTCCCATCCAGGCACAAGTAGACATGGTCTCATTGCTGGATAATACCAGCGGTCAGTGGAGACTGCGAGCGCAGTTCGCGTTGGGGCGCGCTCAGCCTTCCGGCTAAACCAGCTACCCTTCAGGAAACTACATGAACACAGTCATCGAAACCGACAATCTGGTGAAACGCTACGGCGATGTCACCGCCGTTGACGGTCTATCGTTGCGGGTCGCCCAGGGCGCCATCTACGCGTTCCTCGGCCTCAATGGCGCGGGCAAGACCACGACCATTCGCCTGCTGCTGGGGATGGTCAAGCCGACCGCCGGCAGAGCGCGCGTGTTGGGGACGGAGATTCGCGTGGGCAGCAAGAAGCCCTGGGATGCGGTCGGATACCTGGTGGAGACGGCGGACGCCTATCCACAACTGACGGTGCGCCAGAATCTGGAAGCCATGCGGCGGCTTCGACCTGGAACCGCCCCACAAGCCGTTGACCGCGCCATCGAACGGCTGGGCTTGGGCCCCTATGCGGACCGGCGAGCGGGCAACTTATCCCATGGCAATGCGCAACGGCTGGGACTTGCCAAAGCGCTACTGCACGCCCCCGAGCTGCTCATCCTGGATGAACCGGCTAACGGCTTGGACCCTGCCGGAATTGTCGAAATCCGCAACCTCCTCATCGAATTGGCGCGCGACCAGGGCGTCACCATCTTCATGTCGAGCCATATCCTGGCTGAAGTGTCGCGGTTAGCCCAACGCATCGGCATCCTCCACCAGGGGCGCCTGCTGCAAGAACTGGAGTTGGATGAGCTTGAACGCAACCGGCGGCGTTGGCTCTTGGTGCGCACGCGAGACTGCCAGGCGGCGTGCTCCATGCTGCGCGACGCGGGCTTCTCCGCCGAGACCACGCCGAACGCCGCCATCAGAATCACAGACCTTGCCGCCATCGAGCATCCCGAGGCTATTGCCGCTCGCCTGGTCCAGGCGGGTCACGCGCTGACCCTGCTCAATGTCGAGGAAGAGGACCTGGAGCAGTATTTCCTGCGGCTCGTCGGCATGGATGGAGGAAACTCAAAATGAACAACCTGGCGCAAGCCATCTGGGTCGAATTTCTCAAAGCACGCCGTTCCAAAATGCCCCTCTTCACCGCGCTTGGATTTGCGATGGTTCCGCTGGGTGGCGGTTTCTTTATGCTTGTCCTGAAAGACCCCGAAATGGCGCGCCGGGTTGGGCTGATTAGCGCCAAAGCGCAGCTCGCGATGGGCGCCGCCGATTGGCCCACCTACCTGCGCTTCCTAACCCTGGCTGTGGGCGCGGGCGGCATCATCCTTTTCGGTCTCATCGCCAGTTGGGTATTCGGTCGCGAGTACTCCGATCGCACGCTGAAAGATTTGCTGGCTTTGCCCACCTCGCGTTCCGCAATCGTGCTGAGCAAGTGCATCGTGATTGCGGTTTGGTCAGCCGCATTGACCGTCATGACCTGCCTCATCACCCTCGGCGTTGGCGCGGCGCTGGCGCTGCCGCCGGTAGCGCCGCAGGTGTTTTGGCGCAGCGGCATCACGATAACCGTAGCAGCCATCCTAACCATCATCCTCACCACCCCAATCGCTTTCGCCGCCAGCGCGTGGCACGGCTATCTGCCGCCCATCGGCGTGATGATCCTTGCCATGGGCATCGGGCAACTCACGAACGCCGCCGGATGGGGCGAATACTTCCCGTGGTCTGTGCCGGCGCTGTACGCCCAGGGCGAAAACCTGGGACCCGCCAGCATCATCATCGTCATCCTCACCGGAATACTCGGCTTAGCCGGCACATTTCTGTGGTGGGAGCTGGCAGACCAGACCCACTAACCCCCTGCCCCGCGCGTCTGCGCGGGGCAGGGGGTCGGTTTTAGAGGTTTTTTGGCGACACGGGACACCGCGTCGCCAAAAAACCTCTGGAGTTTCCCTCTCCCGCGTCCTGTAGGGACATCTGAAAGTAGGCAGGCGTTTATGAACTTTCAGTTTTTACTTCGGTGTATCTTTGCGCTGCTCCTCACCCTGCACGAGTCGTTGTTACCGGGAGTGCCATGCCCCAGATCGGCTTGTCCCGCAGTCGCGGCACTCTGCCTGCTGCCCCTCGTCCCGTAGGGACGGCTGAAAGTAGGCAGGCACTTATGAACTTTCAAAAATTAACTGGGTATAACGCCGCTGGAACCTCACACCATCGCAACCTCAGTTGCCGCGAATGTAGCGCAAACTTCAGTTTGCGTCGCCGCAGAAGCGGCGCCCCGCTGCTCCCTGCAACCACCTCCGCCATGGATGTGCCGCTCTCAGCCCCCTTGAGGGGGCTTCGTGTGTTTGGCCCTGTGGTTTTAGCCCTGGGTCTCCCCTGTGCCACTTGAACGCACTTTATTACCAGACTAACTCCTGAAAGTTCATCTGCACGGCATTACCCCGGCAGATTCCTCGATAGCAGCTGAATATCCGTGCGCACCTGCCAACCATTCGCCTGCCAGAACGCCAGCGCCGGCGCATTGGTCCTGAACACAAACAAATGGCACTTATCTATCCCCGCTTTCTGCAGCGCTGCGAGGACGCGCTCGACCAGCTGCCTGCCCACCCCCTGCCGGCGGTACGCCGGAACCACCGCCAGGTGGTGCAGATAGGCGCGCCGCCCATCGTGCCCGCAGAGCACCGCCCCGACCACCGTTGCGTCCTCCACGGCGATAAAGCTGTGCCCCGGGTTGCGCTCCAGATAACGCGTGATGCGTTCGCGGGAGTCTGCGGCGCTCAAGCCCACCCCCTCCGTCTGCTCCCATAGAGCGTAGACGGCATCATAATCCTGTGGCGTCATTTCGCGGATGTCCATCGTGAGCCTCACTTGTTGAAAAAGCTCCGGCAGTTGCTTGTGCCTGCAGCTATTGTACCACAGCAGCAGTGGCGTTTCGGTGTGTTTCGGTGTGTTTCGGTGGTTTTCGGTGTTCGGTTTGGCGGTTTTTCGATCACCGAAATCACCGATTTTACGGAAAAGTCTGGAGCCCGAACTCTAC
>JAKJAC010000188.1 GCA_022707705.1 Chloroflexota bacterium | reverse complement strand
CTTCTGACAGCGTGTACACCGGAGCATTTTGATGCAACAGATACATCTTCCTCTAAGTCATGGTTGTATTTGATGGCGTTCTCAGAGCGGGGGTGGACGCTTGCTGCAGCGGATATCGCGACGGGTGAGCTCGCGCCGTTGCTGGAAAACGTCAACGGTTTTACCCCGGCGCCAGAAGGCTTTGTTGTGGTGCAGAACGAAGGGCATACCCTTGCGCTTTGGGATCAGGAACGGTTACATCCATTGAGGGATTGTGTTGGCTTGTGCCGTGACCCACTACTCTCTCCTGATGGGAGAAGCCTGGCTTGGATCGAGGAGGTAGACGGCAAGTACGAGGGTTGGGTGCTTGCGTTTGCAGATGGCGCTGTGACATCGCTGGGAGCATTGTCAAGCCGCCCTGCCTGGAATCCCACGGGGGATCAGTTAGCGGCAATTACTCCTGAAGGTCTTGCGCTTTGGTCGGCGGCAGGTGAACGACTCGCGAACCTGGAGCTGCAGCTTTTGGCGGCGCAACCTTCATGGGCAAAGACAGGCGATCGGATCGCAGTGATCACAATGGCGGGTGTAGCGGTTTCCCTAGTGCCGCAGTCGTTGGACCTCGATTCCGAGATGACGTTTCTGCAACCCCTTGCGGAAGATGAGGTTCTGGCGCAGACCTCGGAACTGGCATGGAGTCCAACTGGAGAGCAGGTAGCGTTGCTCCGGCGGCGTTTTTTCCCACCCGAGGAAAGCCATGCCGGTGAAGATGGTAATGAATTCCACGAGGAGAGTTCTGGCGCTGATGCTTTGGGTTCGCAGCCGTGGTTGTTTGCACTTAAGGAAGGTGATTTTACTCCGTTGCCGGGTGATGGCGGCGCCAGTTTTGCGCGTCCGGTGTGGTCTCCGGATGGGCGCCGGTTGGCAGCAGTACGGTTGCCGATGGGCATCCCGGATCCGCGACCTGAGGTATGGGTATGGGATGCAGTGACGGGGCAGCTGCTGCAGCGGTTTCCGGACACAGCAGCGCCTGCATGGGGAGAATGATGACTCAATAACGGAGTTTGCACAGGAATAATCTGGATATCGGTGGTGTGGAGAGATGAGTTTGCCGTTTAAGGCTTGACCAGCAATACGTATCCTAAAACGAGAATGAGTTGAATCGCTGCAATGATCCAGAAGCGGCGCTGGAATTCGGGTTTTGCGGTCTTGTGGCGGAAAATCCGCATCCCGGCAAAGGCGCCGAGCGTTCCCCCGATTACCTCAACTGCTAACAGTACGCTCTCCGGTATCCGGAGGGTTCCCAATTTCGCCAGGAGTTTGTCACAACCGTAGCATAGAAAGGCTGTGCCGTTGATGGCGATAAACCAGACGGTCAATGTGTTGAACGAGAACGCCTGGGCAAGAACCATAGTCAGTATGAGTGCCAGGATCACTGCGGGCACCCCGAAAAGAAAGACCGGTTGCGTCATGTGGTGTGTTCGGTGCTTTTGAGGCGGTTTCCTGGACTTTGGTGGTGGTTTCGCTACCTGGAATTGGTCTGTAGGAAAAGGCGACGTCTTGCTGTCACGCATTCCTGGTCGGCGATCACTGTTACGCTGTGTACGGCATTCCTGGCAAAGTTTGGGGCGGTTCAGATTGTGTTCTTCGAAGAAACGCTGTTCACCCTCAGTCCAGATGAAGTCGCGCCTGCACTTGACACATTCAATGATTTCGTCACTCATACTATCTTGTCATCATCCTACGAGACCTGAGGGTCAGCGAGATAGCTATTGTGCTGATTTCTGAACATCGTCAGTAGTTCCTCCAGGGGCAAGTGGAGGATGTCGTCTATCTCAATCAACTCGGTGCCGCACCGGAAGTACTTACTGCCATCAGGATATTCGTACCAGTAGCCTTCGGTTCCATCACATTTTCCGCATCCATAGCAACCGGTGTACTTGAAATTGTATTCTTCGATTGTCCTTCGTATAGCCTCGTGGAAAAAGATGGAGTATTGTTGTGTGGCACAGAATCGGATTTTGAGGATGGGCTTATCTCGGTTGAATGCAAACCTGAGCAGCGTTTTCTTGATCTTGCGGTGGGTAAAGGTGTAACTGACTGAACGGGTTTTATCGCGTTTAGCACGGTATCCCAGTTGGTGTGCGCTTTCAGCAATAGCTAAAAACATCCTTCGCTCTGCATCAGTCAAAATCGCGAAGTAGTCGTCCATCTTTGAGAGTGATTCCTTTCTAGGTGCAGCTGGTTTCAGTGGCGTGGCATCCAGTTCCATTGTACTCTTGGTTGGAAATCGGGCAACGCTGGCGTGGTCAGTTACTACATGGGCTTTCGAAGCAGGTTGCTGACCCAAACGTGCTATGCCCCTTGTGCAACATCTGAAGCGGGAGCAAGGCATTCGGTCCGGGGTTGACGCGTCAACCCGTTGACGAAGCAGCCATCTCGTGCAGCGGGCTCTACAAGGGACGCAGAAGCCCCTTGAACTGCTACGAATGCCCTACATCACTTGCATTTGTCAATTCTGAGGGCTTAGAGTATACTTATACTATCTGCAATCGAAGTCGACACAGGTGCGCGAACTGTGAGGCTGGGCACAATTCAACTGACCATAGGAGGCCCTAGATGAAACTCTCTTGCCTTCAGGAGAACCTCGCTAAGGGATTGGGTGTGGTGGGGCGTGCGGTTCCATCGCGGACTACGATGCCAATCCTGAGCAATGTGTTACTGGCGACTGATAGCGGGCAACTTAAACTTGCAGCTACCAATCTGGAATTGAGCATTGTGCATTGGGTCGGTGCACGGGTGGAAACAGATGGCGCGATCACGGTGCCGGCGCGTAACTTTATTGACCTGGTGAATTCCCTGCCGCCAGATCAAGTCACCATGGAGATGGACCCGCATCGTCTTTCTCTGGCGCTTTCCTGCAATGCCGTCAATGCCTCGTTCAGGGGCATCTCCGATGAAGAATTCCCATTGGTACCGGAACCTGAGGATGGCGCTGGTATGGCAGCAGAGGCAGGCGATCTGCGACAAGGGTTGGAACACGTTACGTTTGCAGCTTCGACGGACGATAGCCACCCTGTGTTGACAGGTGTGTTGTTGGAGTTTGGATCTCAGTCATTGACCTTAGCCTCTGCGGATGGCTTCCGGCTTTCGGTTCGCCACGTACCATTGCTTCAGCCGATCACGCATCCTTTCAGTGTGATTGTGCCTGCCCGGGCGCTTGGAGAGTTATTGCGGATTCTTGGTGGACATGAGGAGCCTGTGGCCATCTCTACCACGGCGCGCCATAACCAGATTGTGTTCAAGCTTCAGGATACCGTGCTCAATTCACGGCTGATTGATGGCACATTCCCGGATTATCGCCGCATTATCCCGCAGTCTTATCGCACACGCGTGGTGCTGGGGCGGGAGGAATGGCTGCAAGCGTGCAAGCGTGCGGCCATTTTTGCACGCGATGTGGCAAATATCGTTCGATTGAGTATCAACCCCGGTGAGGTGGTGGTTTCAGCGGCTTCCGCTGAATTTGGTGAGGGTTCAACTGCACTCAGTGCCAATGTTGAGGGTGATGGACTTGAAATTGCCTTCAACGTTCGTTTCCTGATTGATGTGCTGAGTGCTTTGGATGTTCCCCAGGTGGCCCTTGAGGTGAATGCGCCCACAAACCCTGGCGTCATCAAAGCGGTGGGTGATGAGGATGCTTTCACGCATGTGGTTATGCCGATGCATCTGGGACAGCGTTGAGTTTTGATGATCAGGTGAACCGGTTCTACTACAATCGCATTAACTACTAAGGAGGTTTTCGATGGCGAAATTGACGACAATTGAGGGTGTTGGCGAGGCTTATGCGGAGAAACTGAAGGCGGCTGGCGTGACAACCACACAATCATTGCTGGAGATGGGAGCGACACCCAAGGGCCGCAAGGAAATGGCTGAGGCATCGGGATTGTCACCCAAGTTGATCCTCGAATGGGTGAATCGGGTTGATCTGTTCCGGATTAAGGGTGTGGGGGAGGAATATTCCGATTTGCTGGAATTCTCCGGTGTAGATACCGTGCCCGAGCTGGCGCAACGCAATCCTGAGAATCTCTACGCCAAGATGCTGGAGGTCAATGCGGAACGCAAGCTGGTACGACGTCCACCTACTCTGGCGCAGGTAGTGAATTGGGTGGAACAGGCGAAAGAACTGCCACGTGTAGTAAATTACTAGACGACTCTACACATTGCAGGACGCGCAACACAAGCGCCTCCCGAAATCCTCGGGAGGCGCTTGTGTGTTCTGTGCTCTTTAACTAGAGCTCGACCTCGCGGATTTCGACGCTTTTCTCGGCATAATAGAATGCCAGAGATTCTTGCATGTCGTGCTTGATACGGCGCTGTACTTGCTCCATTACATCTATGAATAGCAGTCCGCGTTGATCACGTGGGCAGACGACGCCAAGCCTGGGCTTGCGTTGGGAGGCATCAATTGCCCATTCGCCATGGAAACGGCGCCGGAATACTTCGCCGAGGAACGCTCCCCATACGGTCACGATATCACGCGAGGGCTGTGGAAATTGGTGGAGATGCCGGTCAATCCACTCATCCAGCATTTGCAGTCCCACTGCATCGAACATCACATCTACTGAGGCGAACCGCGAAAGACTGAGCCTGGCACGGTCGGCAAGTTCAGCGAGCTGCCGTGCCTGGGTTGGTGGCAGAAATTGGAGAGATTCTGTGGGCATGTTGGTCCTCGTTTGGCTCTGGCTTCAAATCCTATTATATCATGGATGGCAACCCGGCACAAATTTGTAGCTACGCACAACTTGTCTCATCTCTCAAAGTCCAGTATAATAGGCGTGTCGAAGACGTTTCACTATTGTCTTGCAGTGATTCTCATTTCAGCTAAGGAGCATGATTATGAAACGCAATGTCATTGCCGGTTTGATTGTCGGGTTGCTGGTGTTCTCGCTTGCCTGTGGCGGTGGCTCCAATACTCCAGAACCAACGCAAGTGATCCCGCAACCTACCACCAAATCAACCCAGGGCGAAATAGATATCGAGATCGCTAATGAGAGCCCCTATGAGATTTGTTATGTTCAGATCTCGGGAAGTGACGAGGAAGACTGGGGTGATGATTGGTTGAGTAGTGAGGGAACAATTGCTGCGGGTGACTCGATGACTTTCTCCCCAGCCTCTGGGACCTATGATGTGAAAGTGATGACTTGTGACCAGTCTACGTTGGCGACGTTCTGGGGTATCAGCAGCGACACTACTGTGACGGTAGGGGGAAGGGGTTTGGTTCCTTTGGTGGTGAAAAACGAGAGTGCGACTGAAATTTGCTTTATCTACCTCGCTCCTTCTTCCAGTGATAGCTGGGGAGAGGATTGGTTGGGGCAATCGGAATCCATTCCATCGCAGGAAGGCGGACGGGTCTTCTTCATCAATCCTGATACCTACGATCTGTTGGCACAGGATTGCGACGGTAATGATCTCGTAACTGAAACTGAAGTGGAGATCACGGAGGAGATTACCTGGACGATTTCGGACTAGATTCCTGGAAAACTCGATGTTGAAGCTGTAACTTACCCACTAGTTTTAGCCGGTTGCTACGCGATTGAGCTAAGGCAGCGCCAAAGAGTGCTTTACGTGGTCACGTGAGCGTGGCGGTGTACAGCGTTTTCTCTGGTTGGCTTCAGTTCGATATTAGCAATTCGAGATGGAGATTCGATGAGTTCCCAAAGCCGCCCGCATTCGAGGCGGCTTTGAGTTATTACACTATGACTGATAGAAATAGGAAGGCAATATGAAGATTAACCCACAATTGTTGGCGCTTTTTACGGCGATGGCATGGGGTATCGGTGGCTTCTTCGAAAAGAAGGGATTGCATCTGGGCAATCTCTCCCCGCAAATGGGGATCACCATTCGCACGGCGGTGGCATTTCTCATTTTGGGGCTGGTTAGCTACTCTGAGTGGAAGACATTACCTCAGGCGGGCTCCAAAGCGTTGTTAATGATGATCTTGGGTGGCGGCGTTGTGGCTGGTGCCGTGGGGATGTTATGTTTCTACGCAGCTATCAAGGGTGCGCCATTGGGTTCAGTGATGCCGATTGCATTCACATCGCCACTTTTTGGTGCGTTAATGGGCCTGGCGGCTGGGACTGAGTCTTTCACTCCCAAGACAATCATCGGAATGTTACTGACCATTAGTGGCATTGTTGTGCTCACATTGAAGTAAATTGAACTTGACATTGCGGCGAATCTGCACCATACTCTAGCCACTTGAGGATAGTGTGTCTGGTGGCATGTCTTTCGTGGTTTGTTTTGATGTGGTGTTCTGCCGTTCTATGTGCCCCTAGACATTTTTCTGTGGTGTATTTACGGGATCTTGGTATCCATATTTTGAAGGAGGGATGCTCCATGCCTGCGATTGAAGTAAAACCGGGAATATACTGGATTGGTGTCAATGATCGTACTACGGACCTCTTTGAGGGATTGTGGCCCATCACCCGCGAGGGAGTCTCCTATAACGCCTATGTAATCGACGGTGAAAAGAAGGCGCTGATTGATCTGGCGCGCGATATCAAGACCGGGGATTTGTTGAACCAGATAGCACAGATTGTAGATCCGGCGGCGCTGGATTATGTGATTCTTAACCACATGGAGCCTGATCACACCGGAGTGCTGACAACTCTCCACCGGATAGCCCCAAATGCGCAAATCCTCGGTACGAAGAAGGCGCTGGAGATGGTCGCGGGTTATTACCATATTACCGAGGGGGTTCGTGAGGTCAAAGACGGTGAGGTTCTGGAACTGGGATCTAATCACAAGCTGCAGTTCGTATCAATGCCATTTGTTCACTGGCCCGAGACGATGTCTACGTATGAGGTCAATCACCGCGTGTTGTTTTCTTGCGATGCCTTTGGGGGTTATGGTGCATTGCAGGGCGCAATCTTCGATGATCAATACCCTAACCTTGATTTCTATGAGCAGGAGGCATTGCGCTATTACGTCAACATCGTCGCCCTTTATCCCAAACCGGTGCTAAAAGCGATTGACCGCCTTGCAGGTGTTCCGGTTGATATCGTGGCGCCTTCGCATGGTTTGATTTGGCGTGGTCAGCCTGAGCGTATTATTAGCCTCTACAAGAAGTGGGCAGAGTATGCTGATGCCCCGGGCGACCCTGCTGTGACCCTGCTTTATGGGACCATGTATGGTCTCACTGAGTTGATGGTGGAAGCAGTGGCCGAGGGTGTGGCGCGCACGGGTTTGCCACTTGAAATCTTCGACGTTCGGCACACACATTCGAGCTACATTCTCCCGTATCTCTATACCCGACGCGGTGTATTGGTAGGGGCGCCGACGTATGAGGGTGGGTTGTTTCCGCCGATGGTGGATATGTTACATATGGCGGAGCATAAGCGCATCTTCAATCGACAAACGGCATATTTCGGGAGCTATGGTTGGAGTGGTGGTGCCCGTCGCGATTTCAATACCTTGTGTGAGACGCTGCGGTGGAATCCGACCGAGGTCTGGGAGTTCAAGGGGGCGCCTACGCCGGAGTTGCTGCGCGAAGGTGTAGCATTTGGCACGCGTTTCGCAGAGTCGCTGCTGTGATTTGCGGTTAATTTCGAAACGTTGCCAGAATCGCGTGGGGGAGATTTGAGGAAGGTGTGTTTTCACCTTTTCATCGAATCTTCCCCATTCTCTTTGTGGTTGCAGACCTTACGAACTTATCTGCTATTGCGACGCAATTGCGTGGGTTCTGGCAAGCGCACCCCTGCCTTCGCCAGTAACCAGGCGCCCGTGAGGGTGGGGATAAACTGCGTACCCGGAATAAGACTCTCGACCACGGTCAACATGCGCAGACGCTCCAATCCGAAATAACTGAGGATGAGCCACCCAACCGGTGCGGAGAGAAAGTCCAGCGCCAGGTCCAGCAAATCCAGGATGATGACCAGTGTGAGTGGCACATGGCGCAATGTGGTAAAGAAACCTGCGTCTTGGGGTATCTGGATGCGCTTGAGGCTGCGATAGGTGAGGGCGAGCAGAGTGAGCGCCAGTATTAGCGCCAGCGCCATGATTCCAAGAATGATCCAACCTATCTTGGTCCAGTCGGTTCCTTCGACCATTATACTCCTTGTTTGAGACGCCGGAGCGCTTCGGGTAGGGCACGCGCTACATCACTTGCTGCTACCCCTGCATCGCCGAGCTGCTCACGAACGAGTTCACCCGCAAGACCGTGGAGATAGGCGCCGGCAGCTGCTGCCTCAAAAGCGCCCACGCCTTGCGCGCGCAATGCTGTGATGGCGCCTGCCAGAATGTCACCCGTACCCGCTGAGGCTAGTGCTGGATTGGCGAATGGCAACAACACTGTACGCCCATCTGGGGCAGCGATGACGGTAAAAGCGCCCTTGAGTACAATGACATGCCCCCATTCCTCGGCATACCGGCGAGCCAATGCCTGACGCTCAGGTTCAGGGGTGGTAGTCTCTTGTCCGGTCAGGCGCGCCATCTCACCCGGGTGCGGTGTCAGAATACTCTCTGGTGGTAGGCGCTGGGACCAATCTTGCAAGCGGCTAAGGATATTGAGTCCGTCGGCATCTATGATCAACGGCGGTAATGAGGTTGGGACGCGAATCAGGCGATTGGTCGATGTGCCCTGTGTCATAAAACCAGCCTGGCGTCGTTCCATG
>JAKJAC010000187.1 GCA_022707705.1 Chloroflexota bacterium | reverse complement strand
GCGTCGTTGAGCACAATGCCGGGTCCGGAGAAGAAGCGGCTAAAGGGGTTGCCGGGCACACGCGGAGCGGGCAATGCGTCATCCCGGCGCTCGCGCGTGTGCCAATCTTCGATCACGTAAAAGGGGTAATTCGTGCCCAGCGCAAAGGTCAGCAGGCTGCGGAAAGCATTCCAGCGCTCCGCTGGCGATTCCACCGGCAACGCTGCCGCGCCGAGGACGTAGAGCGTCGCCAGAAAGACCAGCACCGCCGGCAGCAGGATGAAGAGCACGCCTGACCTGCCAATGGTGAAGGCAATTAGCAGGCAGAGCAGGAAGAACCCCGTCCAGCCCACGATGAGCGGCGCTCTGGTTCGAGCGCGCCCGCGCCAGGCGATACCACAGGCGCCCGCAAAGCCCACCGCCCAGACCCCCAACCCAAAGATCAAGACATCCAGACCCGTCAAGGGGATTTTGCGCGCTATAGCGGCAAGACATAGAGCCGCAGCTTCCAGCAATGCCAAGGTTGCCACGGCGAACGTCATCGAGGGC
Source organism: Chloroflexota bacterium (assembly GCA_022707705.1). Classification (GTDB taxonomy): domain Bacteria; phylum Chloroflexota; class Anaerolineae; order B4-G1; family SLSP01; genus JAAZNO01. The sequence continues at coordinate 8,149 of JAKJAC010000187.1, read as the reverse complement.
AAGCCCCCAATCAGGTATGCCAGCGCCGCCACAGGGACGACCAGCGCCAGCAGGATTTCTGAGACGAGCAGCACACCTCCCAGGCAATCCAGGTCGTAGCGCAGGGTTGCGGCGGGGAGATGCTGAAGGGGCAGAATGTCCCTGGCAGCGAAGAACCAAATGCCGAGGCCCAGGATGGCTACGGCAAGGATGATGGTCAGGGCGAAGAGAATGGGATCGCGCCAACCCGCGGCATGTCCGCTCGCGCGCGCACGGCGCACCCACCAGCCCACCGGGAAAGCGATCAGACAGACGAGGATTGCCTCAATGAGCAGCATTTTTGCCATAAGCACCTGCCCTGGTTGAATGAAAGCCCGAGCAATCGAGTTGCGATACCAGGCTGTATGACGAGACAGGGTTCCGAAGGGTTTTGACCTTCAAGACAATTATAGAACGGTCTGAGGAAAAACACAAAGAAGATGTCTGGACCTGGGGGCATTTCACGTGAGGGCAAAAATCTCAACCGTCCCTACGGGGCGCGGAGGAATCTTTTGTATGACAATCGGCTCACTTTTTCCCCAAAGATGAAACAGTACGGCGGACCGGATACGGTCACGCTTTCAAAAGACACTTTTCAGGGGGACGACTGAGGGGCGAGGAATCTCTACCTCAGAGCGATCGAGAGTGATTTGTGCCGTTGGCACATCACTGAGGCCTCTCCCCCATGAAGCGTTCCCAAATCTCCTCAAGTTGTACCGCCCGGTCGGGATCTGGTGGCAGCAGGACTTCGGCGTTTCTCAGATTCTCGCTCTGCGGGAATATGATGGGGTTCTCCAGAACCTCTGTGGAGACAAACTCCAACGCGGCATCGTTTGCTGTTGCATAGTAATTCTGATTGACAATCGCCGCCGCCACTTCTGGTCGCAGAACATAGTTCAGAAAGGTCTCGGCTGTAGTTTGTTTCTTACTGTTGGCGGGAATTACAAAGGTATCATTCCAAAGCAGAACACCTTCCTGCGGAAACACGTAAGCGATGGCGGGGTTTCTTTCCCGTCCCAAGAGGGCATCATAGGAATATCCCATCGATACAACCACCTCACCGCTCGCCAAAAGCTCTGCAGAACTGGCCAGATCAAAATCCTCGAAGAACACCACCTGTTTTCGCAACGCTGTTAATCGCTTAGCAGCCGCTTCCAGCTCGAGCGGGTTTTCGGAGTTGGCGGAATAACCTAGCGACTTAAGCGTCAAGGCAATCACGTCGTTCGGCAGCCCTCCCCAGATTCCGACGTGCCCCTCATAGCGCGGATCCCAGAGCACCGTCCAACTGGTCACCGGCTCAGCTACCAGGTCGGTCCGTACGACTAGCCCGGTCGTCCCCCAGCTATAGGGAATCGAGTGGGCATTGTCAGGATCGTAAGCCAAGTCACGGAAGTTGGCAGAAAGGTTCCGCGCGTTGGGTAGATGGGTGTAGTTGAGATCTGCAAGCAATCCTTCCTTCAATAACATGGGGATCCAGCGGCTTTCCATAACCACCACATCATATTCACCGCCTGCCCGCATGTTCTGGATAGCTTCTTCCTGTGAGATGTAAACCTCGTAAATTACCTCTACGCCATACTCAAGGGTGAAACTATCCAGAACTTCCTGTGGGATGTCATCCATCCAATCATATAACACCAGGGTATTGGCAAGGGGAATTGGAGTGTTCGAGGAGGGCGTAACCGCCTGGCAGGCGGCCAAGCTCGCCAGCATTAACCCCACCAGCACGATCTTGGCTCTACACATCGCGTTCAAGTCCCAGTCCTCCGTTTTGTCTGCTACGCGTTTCGAATTCCGTTGCAAAAAGGGCTTGCGTCTCCAATGGGCTGTAGGGTGTAGACTCATTAGTGTCAGATCTGAGGAGTGGCGTGTCCTCGGTCCGCGCCGCAGGCAAGGTAAAAAAGAAAGTGCTGCCTTGGCCTGATACGCTCTCCACCCCTACCTGACCTCCAAGGGATTCAATAATCATGCGCACAATGGAGAGCCCTAATCCGTGCCCGGTTGTACCCAGTGTCAAGTGCAAGCGGGTGAAAGGGGTGAACAAGCACGCGGCCTGATCTGGCGTCAGGCCGCGCCCCTCATCTCGCACCCAGAAGCGGATCATGCCGTTACTCAAGTCGGTGGCGCCGAGCTCGATTTGAGCGGGCTTTTCCAGTTCGGATGGAGGCATTCCATACTTGATGGCGTTACTCAAGTAATTCGCCCATACTTCCTCCACCCACGGAGCGTATCCCAGCGCGACAGGCCAGGTCTCTGGTGTGGAGAAATTCACCAGCCGACCTTTCAGCGCACCGCCGACGCGTTGCCGGGCTTCCAGGGTCAGAGCCGCCATATCCAGCGGCTCAGTGGTCACTTTCTGTTTTCGCACACTCGCCAGCAACAGCAACTCATCGATGATGGTGTTGAGTTTGAAACCATAACGACTTATATTTTGAAGCATGTCGTTTATGGAGGCCGCAGACAAACCTTCATACTCCTCTAACAGGAAGTCCGAATAGCCCACGATCAAGCCTACCGGATTTTTGAGTTCATGCGCAACCATATGGGCAAAGGCATCCAGTTCGTCATTGCGCAAGGAAAGCTCTCTGTTTTTCAATTGCAGTTCTTCTTGAGCCTTGCAGAGGGCGGTGATGTCCTCAAAAGACGTAAAAACTTCACGTGGTTGCTCTGCGCCTGGTGCAAACAGCGGCACGGCGTGCACCAGAATCCAGCGGTAAGCTTCTTCTTTGGGGTGCCACACGCCCATCATCACATCGCTCATTTCTTTGCCGTCCCGCAGAGCCACCATTGCGGGATGGCTGTCGCCGGGAAACTCCGCGCCGTCTTCGTGAATGGCATGCCAGCGGGGGTCAAAGGATGTTCGGCCCTGCAGCTGCTCGAGGCTCAGCCCGAGAATTTTCTGGGCTGCAGGATTCGCTGCCACGATTTCTCCCTGAGCATTCTGAAAAACCACGCCTTGCCCCATCATCTCAAACAAGGTGCGGAAACGCGTTTCACTCTCGTGCAACTTCTGTTCAACTTCGTGCCGGTAGAGCGCTATTTCTATCATGGTACGAAGTTCGTAATCATCGAAAGGCTTCCGCACATAACCGTATGGGGCAGTCTGTTTTGCGCGCTCAAAGGTCGGTCCATCTCCATGTGCAGTAATAAAGATAACAGGCAGCCCCAGGTGCTCGCGAATCAGTGCTGCTGTCTCAATGCCATCCATATTACCCTCAATCCTGATATCCATGGTCACCAGGTCAGGTTTGAGTGCGGTTGCCCTTTCCAGAGCCACACGCCCTGAGGCGGCAACATCTACGACTTCATAGCCGAGCGCCGTCAATCGCGCTTCAAGATCCATGGCAATGATGCTTTCGTCTTCTACGATCAGTATACGGGGCCTAAACATTATGGTTCTCCTGCATAAGTATAGGGAAAAACCACGCGGAACATGGCGCCTTCGACGTTATTCATCTCCAGGGTTCCCTTAATCTGCCGCACCAGCGTGTTCACCAAGCGCAGGCCTAGCGATTTAGTCGTGAGGCTCTGCATGTCCGGTGGCAATCCCACGCCATTGTCGCGCACTACCAACTCCAGTTCCTGATTCGCAGTCCGGTTGACACTAGTCCACAGAGTGCCTGACCGTCCATCAGCGAAGGCATGTTTGAGCGCATTAGAGATCAATTCGTTGATAATCAATCCGCATGGAACAGCAGTGTCAATGTCCAAATGAATATCCGGTGCAACCTCAATGACCACCGACACGGACGCAGTTGCCCCACTGTAAGAAGCCATCAGGGATGCTATCAGGCTTCTGATGTAGTCCCCGAAATCAACGCGCGCAATCTCCACCGACTGATGCAGTTTCTCGTGGATCAACGCCATGGACCGCAGGCGATTCTGGCTGTCTTGCAACATCGCTAAGCCGGTTGCATCTGTCACTTGCCGGGCTTGCAAGCTCAGAAGACTGGACACGATTTGCAGGTTATTCTTAACCCGGTGATGAATCTCGCGGAGCAAGACCTCCTTCTCGCGCAAGGATGCCTGGAGCTGCGCCTCTGCGCGCATGCGCTCATCTACTTCCCAGCGTAATTCCTCTGCCACCCTACTGAGTTCAACCGTCCGTTCCGCAATACGTTCCTCAAGGCTGGCATTCAATTCCTTGAGGGCTATTTCCGCCAAGCGTTTCTCTGTGATATCACGTCCCACTGATTGGAATTCGACAACGTTGCCTGATGCATCGAAGATAGCCCGGTCGGTCCATTGTTGCCAGCGTAGAGAGCCATCGGCGGAGATAACACTATGTTCCGCTGAAACAATAGGGTTCTCAGGGTCCGGAGTCGTGACAACTTCTGACACGACTTCTTGGTCCTCGGGTGGGATCAACGGCACGAAGGAGTGGCCCACGAGCTCTGCGTAAGTTTTCCCAAAATAGCGGCAGTAAGCCTCATTGACAAAAGTCAGTGTGCCATCGGGTAGCCACCGGCAGATGAGCTCTGTTTGGTCTTTGACAATACCGCGATAACGCTCCTCGCTTGCGCGGAGTGCGGTTTCGATGCCTTTGCGCTCCTCAATTTCCTCAGCCAGATTCTGGGATTGTGCCAATAGTTGTTCTTCGCGATTTTGCAGCTTTTGAGCCATGTCATCGAAAGCTTCTGCCACTTGACTAATCTCGTTGCGACCCGCGAGGGCTATCCGGTAGCTCAAATCACCCTTGCCAATGCGTACAACACCCTGGTACAGCCGGAACATGGGGCGGAGAATGGTCTTGCGTAGATAAGCCGCCGCAATGAAGTTCGCGACCACCAGAAACACGAATGTACCACCTACCAGAACCCATAGCGCACGCTTGGTGAGTATGTAGGCCTCTGACTGGGGCAACTCGACAAATACCAACCAATTACTGTTGGGAATTCGATATGAGGTACCCACCACCGGTACCCCTTCAATATTCACGAATGAACCGAACCATGTCCCATCGGGAGATTGCAGGGCTTGCAGCAGCTCCGGACGCCCTGCCAGGCTGGTGACTTGCAACACAAGTTCTCTGTTGGAGTGGGCAAGGAGGTAGCCGCGCTCATTGACGACGTAGGACAAGCTGTGCTCACCCACCTGGATTTCGTCTATCAGTCGCCAGAGGATATCCATGCTGACGCGAGCCGCAATGACGCCCCCTTCGTTTGCGGGTTGCGAAAGAATCAGGTACGGCTGGCCTTCTTCCGTCAACTGAATCCGACTTTGATGCAAGCTGCCGCTCTTGGCTTCCAGGAACCAGCGTGACTGGCGAATGGTGATCAAATTCGCAAGGACAGCAGAGTCGAGCGCGGCGCTCGAGGTCACTTGACCATCTGCATCCAGACAGACGATCTCAAGCAGAGTGGGATTTATCTCCAACACCTGACGCAGGATATCAGGTTTTTCCCTGAACTCATCCTCTCCCAGAATGTCTATCCATACCAGGGTAGCGCGAGTGTTTTCCAGGAACGCCGTCACGACGTCTGCAGCAGCCTTGACAGCCTCCCCCTGGCGGCCTTTCCACGTGGCGCGTTCTGCACTGTTGGTGTAGAGCATTACCCCGGCGCTTGAAAATACTAGCGCTGCCAGAGCCATCACTCCCATCATTGACATGACCTGTGTCCACAGGCTCCGGAAAGTCGTGACTTGATGAAATGCATCTACCTGCACATCGTTCTCTGTGTTCATGAGTGCCTTGCCGCACCACTCCTGATTGCTAATGACCCAACCTATTGGCGTTGGGCAGTCTCATGGGACCTCAAAGTTACAAGACGGTGTTGATTCAAAAAGCGCCAGGGTTTGCTTTGCGCTCGTGACGGCATCCACCTGGCACTTGGGGATTTTTCGGAGAGTTGCGCTGAGGAATTTCAGCCCGCCAGGCTCATCATCTACCACCGGAATCCAATGGAACAACAAAACAGGTTGTAGCGGGGAGTCCAACATTGTGGTCACAGAATTGCAGTTTCGGCATGCCGATGTGACGTTTCCTTTCAATGGTCCCCCCCCACATTTCTCGCAGCAGGAAACCTTCTTTTCGTTTGAGACTACATCAAATCAAGCGCGCGCAACCTAGGTGTGCTTGCGGATTTCTTTTTCTAGGCATGAAACGATTTGTAAAACCGGGTTGCCGAAACTGGCGCGGATTTCTTCGACCAGAGCGTTCGACCCTGGCTCGCCAATCAGATCAACCAAGGACTGTCTGCCAGCTGCAAAAAGCATAGATAACGCCCGTTCTGTTTCTAATAACGAGAGGTCGCTTACATCCACTATGTTGGGTTGGATTCCTATCTGCAAACCTTGTGCTGTTGCCGCGGTCCGCAGTCTGGTCATCAAAGCGTCCGCAAAAATACTGCCGCCCTCGGCATAAACTCGCCGGTAGAATGCAGAAAGATAAGCTTGATAATACTCGGTCAGGAATTGCTTTTTTTCTGCCTGTTCTTTTTTCCCTGCGCCGGTCTTGCCCAGCAAAAAGCGCACCAAACCTTTTTCTTGATCGGCTAATGCATCGTCCAGAGAGTAATAATCCTTGGCCAAAAGCCGGATCAGAAACGTTGCACCCGAATACTCTCCCTGTGGACCGAGAACTACAATGCCTGAGATCAGAATCTCTTGTTGACCAGCAAGAGTACGGGCTAGAAAGGGTTTCTCCTGCAAGACTCCCTTTGCCCTCGTTTCCTGTAATAGGGAACTTTCGTCTTCGGGCGAAAGACCCAGTACTTGTGAGATGGTTTTCCCTTTTGCGTCATGCACTAGAAAGACCTGTGAGAAATTCCGACTGACATCGATTACCGTCTCATTTGCTTTGGTGAACACCAGGAGGTGAGCGTTTGGAATCAATGGCAGAGTCTTGCGTTCCAAATTGACTGCCTGATACGTTCCTAGCACCTCTTTGAATCTCAACAGTCCAATGACATAGAGCAGGTAAGAAAGAATGTAAGGGACATCAATGCCCACCGAGCTAAGGAAATTCACCTGCTGTTCCGGGTAATATATTTCAGTCCTTGTGGCATAGACAAATAACAGGTCCGAAAAAGTGCAAAGAACAAATCCAACAGCAATCCATCGCCACGCCTGTCCATACATCCCTTGTTGATAATTAAACAAGAGCCGTAACACGAGGATTAGCAGAATGGTATCAGCCAGCGGGTACGCGAAATTAAAAGCAGTTTCGAGGGGTACAGACCAGTCTCTTTCCAAAAGGATGGGCAAGAAGATGAAGGCTATTGTGAACCCCAATACGACCGCCAACAAAACCCAAAGAGCGGCTTTCTGCGCCGCGTTGGTAACTCTAGGAATTGAGCGAAACCGTCCCCATAGCGCATAGACCATGGGGATATACGCTGCAAGCCAGAACAAATCTGCCCAGGATGGATAGGGTAGTTCTTGACTGCTGAAGCTGGAAATCGCCCACCACACCTCTGCAATGGCCCACATGGTCCACCCAGTGGCAAGACCCATCCAAAGCGTATGGTGCTGCTTTACATTTTTCGTTCGAGACCACAGAAGCCAGCCGAGAAGGGCTGCGGCAAGCGCAAGCGGAATGACGAGGAAATTATTCAGATTGATAATAAATGCGTCACTGCCAATATGGAAAAGGTTTATGGCAATGTGGACTGCTACCAATACCAGAACGCCAGTGTTTTTCCACGAGCTGAGGTAATGCGTTAAGCGTTTCATCTTGCCACCTGACAAATGCTTTTTCAGAACTGGATTGCAATTTGAAACAATGTAGGGTCAAGGCTTATGTTTTCGATAAGCTAGAAATAATTATAAGTGAGGCCTCTGAAACTGTCAATAATCACAGCCATTAAGGATGCGTTTCAAAATGAGGGTGCCAATCTCAAGCACCCCTACAGGGTGCAGGGGATTTTCCTCTTGTGTTTTTGAACGCGGCGCCGAAGCGCCGCGTTCAAAAACACTTTTTAGAGAGACGAGTAAGGAGCACAGGCAGGTCTTGACATCATCCTCGCCGGCGTTAGCGCTTGGTGGTTGCTTTGACGATATTCGAATACGCCGAGTTACCGTTAGCGTTATAGGCGCGCACGCGGTAGCGATAGGTCGTTCTCGCGCTGAGACCAGTATCGGAATAGGCTTTGATATTGGTGCCGACCGTGGCAATCTGCGCAAAGTTGGT
>JAKJAC010000186.1:8507-8780 GCA_022707705.1 Chloroflexota bacterium | reverse complement strand
CCAACCCCTACTGCAAGCGCTCAACCGTGTTGTGAACATCCTGAACCGGCTTTCGGAGGAATCCATGCCGCCAGAGATGCTTTTTATTCGTCGGGCGCTTTCAGCGCCAGATGAGAAACACCTGCTCGAATTCCTGCGTGAAAATCAACCGTTGCTGCAACCGCAGCTCTTTGAGTTCCTGGAAGCACTCGAACAGGAGACCCGTGAGCGAGGCGAGGCGAACGTTGCGGACCGACTAGCAGTCATCCGCCAGAAGGCGCAGGAACTGGCGGG
>JAKJAC010000186.1:0-8497 GCA_022707705.1 Chloroflexota bacterium | reverse complement strand
GAATCAACTCTGTCGAGTTTGACGCCACCGGTTGCGTCAAGACCTGCTCCGGACCTGGATGAGGGGCAGCGGCAAACCCCCAGCGGTCTAATTATCAGCCGCCGGTAAGGTTTTTGTGGTAATTCTAAAGATGCGTCCGGTGTTGCGCGCAGCGACGTTGGACGCATCTTGCTTTTGAGAGTATTGCGCGGATTGGTGTTGTTCTACCCAGGAGGATGTGATGGTTTCCCAAAAACTGCTTTTGGTTGATGGACATTCGTTGGCTTACCGTGCTTTTCATGCTTTGCCCCCTGATTTGCAGACCTCTAAAGGCGAGCTCACCAATGCTGTGTTCGGCTTTGCCTCGATGTTGCTTTCGGTGCTCCTGGATGAGCGCCCCGACTATGCGATTGTGACCTTTGACAAGGGACCCTCGTTCCGGGTGCGCGAGTATTCGGAATACAAAGCCCATCGTGAGAAGATGCCCGATGCGATGCGCGGGCAGATGCAGCGGGTGCGCGATTTCGTGACGGCGTTGGGGATGCCGCTGGTGGAGCTGGACGATTTCGAGGCTGACGACCTATTGGGTACGCTCTCACGGCAAGCTGCAGCGTTGGCGCTCGATGTCGTCATCGTCACGGGCGACCGCGATGCGCTACAGCTCGTAGATGAGCATGTGACGGTGTTGACCTCAGGACGACGGTTCTCGGATACATTGCGTTTTGATCCACAGGCGGTGCGGGAGAAAACGGGCCTCGAACCGGGGCAGCTGGTGGACCTTAAAGCACTCATCGGCGACAAATCCGACAATATTCCCGGTGTGCGCGGCGTAGGTGAGAAAGGAGCGACCGACATGCTCCAGCAATACGGCTCTCTGGAGGGGGTATACACGCATCTGGAGGCGCTTCCTCCACGCTATCAACAGGCGTTGGTTGAGGGGCGGGATTCTGCGCTGTTGAGCCAGCACTTGGGGCGGATTGTTCGAGATACCCCGGTGACGCTGGATTTGCCATCCGCGGCAGCTTGGAGACACACCAAACGGTCCTCTGTGGTTGCGCTATTGCAGGAACTGGAATTTCGTAGCTTACTGGGGAAGGTTGCTGAATTGCCCGTGGATTCTCTGCCGGAAGGGCAACTATCGCTTTTTGATGCGGTAGATACCGCAACGGCTCAGCAGCTCGAACCGACACCGGCGCCGGCTGTATTGGGGCATTATCAGCTGGTAAGAGATGAGGTGATGTTGAAAGCCTTGGTTGATCGGCTGCGCGCCGAAGCAAAACACCTCGCCATTGATACTGAGACAACCGGCACCGACGCACTGCAAGCGCAGCTGGTGGGGATCTCGTTGACTCATATTGCAGGGGAGGCATGGTATATTCCCCTTGTTGCACCCGCCGGCGAACCGATTTTGGCTCTGGAAGCCGTTTCCCGGCACCTCGGATCTTTACTGGCGGATCCAGAATTGCCCAAACTGGGGCATAATCTTAAGTTCGACGCCAAGGTTTTACGCCGCGCTGGATTGCCTCTGGCGGGGTTGGCTTTCGATACGATGTTGGCAGAGTGGTTGATCAATCCTGATTCGCCTAATCTGGGCCTCAAGAACCTTGCCTGGGCGCGTCTCGGGATACAGATGACGGAAATCACTGCCTTGATCGGCACAGGCAAGGAACAGAAATCTATGGACGCCGTGCCTCTGGTGCAGGTCACGCCTTATGCTGGGGCGGATGTGGATATGTGTCTGCGCCTGGAGCCTTTGTTGCGAGCGGAGCTGGCATCTCATGCGCAGGAACCTCTGTTGCGCGACCTGGAAATGCCTTTGATTGAGGTGCTTGCGGATATGGAGACGGTAGGTGTGTGTCTGGATTTGGGCTGGTTGCAGACACTTTCTGCGGAGCTGGCGGAGCGTTTGGCGCACCTCGAATCGGATATCTATGAGCTGGCGGGGGGATCTTTTAACATCAATTCCACCCAACAACTTTCCGTGGTTTTATTTGAGCGGTTGGGGTTGCCGGCGCGCGGGGTCAAGAAGCTGCAATCGGGGCATTATTCCACGCGGGCGGAAGTGTTGGAGACGCTGCGCGGCTCCCATTCGATTGTGGAACGGATTTTGGAGCACCGCGAGCTTTCGAAGCTCAAATCTACCTACGTGGATGCGCTACCGGCATTGCTTAACCCGGAGACCGGAAGGGTTCACACCTCGTATAACCAAATCGGCACGGTTACGGGCAGACTCTCCTCATCGAATCCTAATCTGCAAAACATCCCCATTCGTACTGAAGAGGGACGGCGGGTACGACGCGCTTTTGCCGCGCCGGAGGGTTATATCCTGGTTGGCGCCGATTACTCACAGGTAGAACTGCGCGTGATGGCGCACGTGTCCCAGGACCCGGCACTGATTAGCGCATTCATGCGTGATGAGGATATCCACGCCCGTACTGCTGCCTCCGTGTTTGGTGTGCCGTTATCGGAAGTGACTTATGATATGCGCCGTATTGCGAAGGCGGTCAACTTCGGGTTGATTTACGGGCAGGGCGCTTTTGGCTTATCTGGGCAGATTGGCGTGAGTGTCCCCAAGGCGGAGGATTTCATCTCGCGTTATTTCGCACAATTCCCCAAGGTGCGGGCGTTCATGGAGCAGGTGCAGCGTGATGCGGCTCAGAATGGTTATGTGGAGACCTTGCTCAAACGCCGGCGCTATTTCCCCGAATTGGCGCCGGATAGCCGAGCCAATGTGAATCAACGGCAGGCAGCCCAACGGATGGCTATCAACACACCGATTCAGGGCACGGCAGCCGATATCATCAAGCTGGCGATGTTGCGTCTCCATGCCGCCTTACTGCAGGGGGGTCTGCGTTCGCGGCTGATTCTGCAGGTGCATGATGAACTTGTGGTTGAGACGCCCAAGGCGGAAGTCCCGCAGGTTGTTGCGTTGGTCAGGGAATGTATGGAAAAGGCTTTTGAATTGCGTGTGCCTCTCAAAGTGGATGTCGAGGTTGGGGTCAACTGGGAGGATATGCAGCCCTGGAAGTAAAGACGAAGCGGGTTTGATCGGATACGTTGCGTTTGCAGGTTACGGCTGCGGCGGCGTATCATGAGCAGTTGTATTCTCTAGCCATGCCTGCATTGTGTATCCCACAGCTTTCAGGCTCTCTGCGGAGATTTTGTCGGGGGTATCCTGCGTGGTGTGCCAGTAAGGGTAGTCGAAATCAATGATATCTACGGCATCTATACCACGCTGCAAGAAAGGGATATGGTCATCGAGCATGGTGTGGCGCTGTTCGGCTACGAAGCGGTCATCGTAACCTAGTTGCGCAGCAAGATTCCAAAGATGCTGCTGGAGGGCTGCATTCGAATTGCCCTCGTAGTAGAGTTGTTGATCGGCATCGCCGACCATATCCAGCAGCACCATGGCTTTGAGCGGTGGTTCCCCCAATTCACCCCAGTGCTCTGCCATGTAAGTCGAGCCTACGATCCAGTCCCAACCATCTAGTCGCCCGTTATCCTCGGCATCGAAGAATGCCAGGTAGATGCGTGACCCTGAGGCGCGCCAATCGAGCACGCGCGCAAGTTCAAGAAGCACTGCGACGCCACTGGCGCCATCGTTGGCGCCCATCACCGGAACAGCAGGGTCCTCCATATCTGCGGCGCGCCGGGTATCATAGTGCGCACCAAGCAAAATAGCCTGGGTCCCTTCGCCTTTCCAGGCGAGCAGATTGCGTACCGGCGTTGCCCGGTAGGTGAAAGGCTGCTCTGCGGTGCTCCAGCCCTGTGCTTGCAGCTCAGCCAGAATCAAATCACCTGCCAGGCGATTGGCTTCGCTGCCGGTGATGCGGTAGCCCAAATCGCATTGCTTTTGCACCCACAGATAGGCGCGTTCACCATCGAAGATCAATGGCTCAGGCGTGGGAGAAGGCATGGGTGTGGAAGTAGGAGTCGGGGGAAGGTTGGTAGAGTCTGTTAGGCGGTTGTGGACACTGCAACCTACCAACAGCAAACCTAGAGCCAGAATTATTGGTATTGAAACAACGATTTTGTGATGCATCATGCTTGCCTCTCTGGTTACATCAGAAACAGCATTGCCACTCCGCACATCGCTGTCATCGTGCCCATCATTGCACGGAGGGTGATGCGCTCGTGGAACTGCCAATAGCTCAGCGGTAGCAACAGCACCGGACTCAGCGCCATCAGTGTTGAGGCAATGCCGACTTCACTGGTCTGCACAGCAACTAGCGAAAGGGTCATTCCCAAAACGGGACCAAAAATCGTGCCGGCAAGAATTGGATTACGCGACTCCGGTTCTCCCAACGCTTTGATCGTGGCCACTGCCTGACGTTGCAGGGCGGCAAGAATCCAGATAATGCCCGCGGCTGTAGTGACACGAATGAGGCTGGCGGATAGCGCCGGGAACCCGCCTGCCATGCCCTGTTTGGAGAGAATCAGTCCCAACGCCTGTCCCACTGCGGCGCCCAAGCCGCAGATAATGCCTACGGCAAAACTACGTGGTGGTTGGGGAGTGACGCCGGTAGGCTGTCGTTCCATGATTACCCAGCCGATTCCCGTAGTGGTGATGGCGATAGCGAGTATTTCGATGGCGTGGAGCGCTTCGCCCAGAAAAACCCAGGCGAGGACTGTGCTGATCACGGGCACGGCTGCCATCAATAGCATTGCCCTGCGTGGTCCAATTTGGGTGTAGGCGTAGAAAAGCAATCCGTCACCCAGGACCAGGCCGATGACAGCAGAGAGCGCGAGCCAACCCCAGCGTTGGAAGCCGATAGTATTGGGAAAGAAGGATCCTTCGAGCAGACGATGGGCAAGACTCAGAAAACCGGTGGCAAGCAGTAGTCGCGCCCGGTTGACGGCTTGCGACCCGACCCGCTGTGATGCGCGTGCGAAAAAGAGCGAGGAGAAAGCCCAGAATGTAGCGGTCAACAGTGCAACGAATTCGCCGAGGTGTTGACTCATGGATGGTTACCTTTCATGAATCCGGATTGTTATGCCCGCGCAGGGTTACTTCAGCGGATTCGCAGCTTGCTCTGCAGGACGGTGCGGTAGGCGGCAATGCGTTGGGCGCGCAGCGGGCGCTGGTTTCCGAGGAGCCATTTTATGGTTTCGAGACACAGCTGCCAGATATACTGCCCCAATAACCAGAGCCGCAGAGCCTCAGCCGCAGTGCGACCGTGATACTTGCACGTATAGCGCACTTTACTGGATTGAAAATAGATGTGCCGCGCCGGGACGACTTGCTCGCTGCTCTTGCCCTCGTGATGGGTGATGCGCGCTGTGGGAAGATAATGGATTTCCCATCCGGCTTTTTTGATGCGTTTGCACCAGTCGAGCTCTTCGGAATACATGAAGAAACCTTCATCCAAGCCGCCGACCTGACTTACCACCTCACGCCGTGTCAACATCGCCGCGCCGGTAATCCAATCTACGGGTTGGACTTCAGCATCGGGGCGGTCTTCCATGTAGTAGTGCTTTAGCAGGGACCGCGGTGTGAATTTCTGCAACCAGGTACTTTCGAGAAAGAGCACGGGGAGCGTGGGGAACCGGCGGCGCGAGGGTTGGATGGTCTTGTCGGGGTTCAACAGTTGCGGTCCAATCATGCCGGCGTGGGGATTCCGCTTTGCATAGTCAATAAGGGTGAATAACGCCGCTCCCTGAATTTCAGTATCAGGATTGAGCAGCAAGAGAAGTGCGCCGTGCGCTACCGCCAGCCCCTGGTTGTTGCCTTTGGTGAAGCCGAGATTCTCGGTGTTTGCGATGACCCTGACTTGGGGAAACCCGGTATCGAGCATGACTGCGCTGCCATCTGTGGAGGCGTTGTCCACGACGATGACTTCCAGTCCTGGGGCGGTGCCCCACGAAGCAAATATCGAGATCAGGGCGCGTTTCAGAAGCTCGCGCACATTCCAACTCACAATGATGATTGTGAGTAAGGTCTCAGTAGGGGCGTCGGACGGCAAAGGCAGCAATCTCCTCTATGGCGGCACGGTGAACCGATTCAGGGAAAACTTCAAGGATTGTGAGCGCCTCTTGGATACGCTGGTCGGCAATAGCCATGGTGGCTTCAATGGCGCCAGAACTTCGTAGCTCCGAGACAAAGTTCTGCAACTGCCTGGCATCTGCAGGGGTACGCCATAGATGGATGCTGCGGTGGGCTTCTGGATGTTGTTCCAGATAAACCAGGACTGGTAAGGTGACTAGTCCCTGCTGTAAATCACTGCTTACAGGTTTGCCCAGGGTGGCTTCGTTGCTGACAAAGTCCAGTACATCGTCGGCAATTTGGAAAGCGCTTCCCAGTAAAGCTCCGAAACGCGCCAGGTCCGCGATTTGCTGTGCTGAACTACCTGCCAGCTGTGGACCAATTTCCATGGCTAACGCGAATAGTGAGCCGGTTTTGGCAAAAATGCGACGCTCGTATTCGTCACGGGTGGGGAGACTGCCACGGCCAATGAAGAATTGATTGAGTTCACCGCTACAGATGGTTTCCAGCGTCTCCGAAAAGCGGCGCACAATCTCGAGATTTGCCCCTTGCGTGGCGAGGACTGCGGCGCGAGCAAACAGTAAGTCGCCGGCCAGGATGGTGGGGGTAGCACTTAAGCAGGCATTGAGTGTGGGCTTTCCGCGCCGGAGGGTGGCGTTGTCAATCAGGTCATCGTGGATGAGGGTAGCTGTGTGCAGCATTTCAATGCCTGCAGCTATAGGAATCACTTGTGCCAGTGGCGCATGGCACAGATGCGCGGAGAGTAGAACCAGCGCAGGGCGCAGGCGTTTCCCACCGCTGTCAATAATCCCCTGGACCACCTTTGCAATATCTGGTGGTACAGCTGACGTTATTTCTAGAAGCCGGGATTCGACTTCTCCCAATTCTGCCTTTAGCAGACTGCGATATTGAAGTTCGTTTTGTCGGTTCAATGGCTCATTCTACCCGGTGCTTTTGGCGCTATTATACCAGAAACCGCGCGAGAGTGCTATTGCATAGCGGCAGCCGGCAGCGGGCTGGGCTTACGCATTTGACCTGCATCACCGCGTGGATTTTGGCAGATGTGGACCAAAGTCCCTTCAGGAAACCTGCGGCTCCAGCTGCATTTTCATAGTGAGCGGAAGAACACTGAACATTTGCCCCTTGTGGTGCAGGGCTATTGCATTTGGAAAATGATGCCCCGGCAGGCAGATCATGGCTCGTCATCCGGTATCACATTGGCTGCCCAAGCAGGTCTTTATAGGGGATTTTTTGGACTTTAGTCTGTGTCAGAATCCACGCAGTGAAAGACGTCAAATGCGTAAGCCCTGCCTGGTGGCGTTTGTGGCACACCTGAGGAAGTGCGGTAAAATAGGTTTGAATGTGCTGTTGAGAATTCTTGTTTCAGGCATCATGCAGTTGGGGTCTCCACTTGCTGATGCCAGGGTGATGCTCTTTGGAGGTTGTTGATGGTACAGCAGCGTGTGTTGCGTGTAGTGGGTGGAGTTCTGTTTGCGCTTGGAATCATGCTGGGCGTACTGTTTTGGGGTAGCGCGGTTTGGGCAGATATCGAAGCTTTCCTGTTCGACTCCTCACTTTCTGCTGATGCTTCCCTGCCGTCGTTGCGTTGCCCAGTTTTGGTGACTACTGCTGAGGGGAGCGAGATTAAAGCGACGTTTACCAATCCCCTGGACCGGGCGATTCGACCCAAGTATACCTTTCATGTGACTGATGGTTTTGTCTCGTTGATGCGTGAAGACGCGGCTTTCTTGCAGCTGGACCCTGGCGTGCATAAGCAGCTTTCGTGGCAAGTGACCGCGGAAGATGCTGCCTGGGAGTACTTTATTTTGGCCAGGGTCTATTTGCAGCGTGCCTATCCGTTGCCCTCACGGACTTCAAGCTGTGGTATCGTGGTGCTCAATGTGCCTTCTATGAATGGCAACCAATTGGCAGTGGTGGTGATTCTGGTCACGGTTCTTCTGACAGGTTTGGGCTTCTATTTGTGGTATGCCGCCTGCCGCCCTTTGGAAGGGCGCCGAATGCAAGAGGCGCGTGGGCGTATGGCTTTGATGATTTTGGCTGGGTTGGGCATTGTCTTTGGAACGCTCGGATTTTGGTTGCCCGGATTGATTTGCCTTATCGTGTTGGTGTTACTGATTGTGGTGATGCTGGCGCGCGCCGCGATGGAGACTGCCTGAGTCAGTGCTTTGCCGGTAACTCTAGCCCAAAAAGCCGGCTAGCGTTTTGAGTGCTGACACAAGCGATGGTCTCCGGTGTTAGCTGGCGCAATTCAGCCAGGCGTTCCACAATCAGCGGCAGATGTGCCGGTTCATTGCGCTTTCCGCGATGTGGGTGTGGCGGTAGATAGGGGCTATCCGTTTCGATGAGGTAGCGTTCCAGGGGCACCTGCTGGGCGACTTCGTGCAAGTCGGTCGCCTTGTGATAGGTCACTGGTCCGTCCATCCCGATGTAGAACCCTAAATCCAGAGCCTCACGTAGCCGTGCAGGACCGGCGGCGTAAGCGTGCAACGTGCCTGTACGTGGGGTTACTCCCCG
>JAKJAC010000185.1 GCA_022707705.1 Chloroflexota bacterium | reverse complement strand
GCCCGGCGTAGCCGTAGGAGTACGGGTAGGGGTGGCTGTTGGCGTGCGCGTTGGCGTGTATGTCACGCCCGGCGTTGCAGTTGGTGTCGCCGTCGGGGTGGCCGTGGGTGTGCGGGTCGGCGTTGGCGTGTTAGTCGGTGTAGCAGTTGGTGTTGCCGTCGGCGTGTATGTCACGCCCGGCGTTCGCGTTGCCGTAGGTGTTGGAGTGCGAGTGGGTGTGGCTGTGGGAGTCCGTGTAGGTGTACTGGTTGCCGTCGGTGTGTTAGTCGGCGTCGGAGTCGGTTCCTGCGCCGTGACGCCCCAAGAGGCCACAAATGGACTGGTCGCCGCGTAGGAGCCGCGCATCAGGCTCGCGCGCAGGCGGATGGACGGCGCGGTGAGGTCGCTCAGGCTCGCGCCATCATAGACGTTGGCGCGCAAAACGGTGTTCGTAACCCCGTCCAGCACGTCGAAGGTCACTATCCCCGCGGTCCCGCCGGAACCAGCGCTGACATCGGCATAGAAGGTATCGTAGCGGTTGACGCCCCGCGCGATGGGCGCAGAGACCAGGGAACCCGTCGTCGTCCACTTGAGGTAGGCGTTCTGGAAGCGCCCCAGCAAGCTCTGCCCCTGGCTCCAGGTCGCAGCGTTGAAGGAGCCGCTCAGCAATTCCACCGGTGCCCAGTTGCCGGTGGGCACGAAGACCGCGCAGTTGCCGGTGGCGCAGACGCGGAACAGACCCGTATTCAGGTACTCCAGGCTCAGCTGCGCCCACTGCCCTTCCGGCACGCCGGGCAAGGAGCCGGATTTCAGGCCGTACAGCGGGTCCACATCTAGCAGCTGCCAGCTGATGCCCCCGCCGCAGCGATGTAGGATTTCGAAGACCAGCACGTCGCTGTTGCTGGTCACATAGGTCAACCCCAGCGCCAGTCGTCGCGTGCCCGACTCGTCGCCGGTGCAGACCTCGATCTTCGAACTTACCCCCGCGATAAAGCCGTTTGTGCCCCGTCCGGTCGGCGGTGGGGTGTAGCCAAAGACGATGCCGCTCTGGGGACCGTCACCGCTATCGTGCTGGGTGTAGACCTGCACGCCATCGGCTTGCGCCTGCCACCAGCCGGTATCCTGCCGCGTGACCGTCCAGGGGGTGTTGTAGTTACCCCCCGTCGGGCGGTCGGCTTTGAGCGAGTCCACGATTTCCAGCAAGCGCACCGTTCCCGTGCCATAGGCGCTGGAATAGGCGTCATCGGTGAAGGCCACGCGCTGATAACTCTGCACTTGCGCGCGGTTGTTGAAGTCGTCGTGGAACAGCGTCACCTGCCCCAAGGCTTGGGGTGCAGGCACGGCGCTTCCGGCAGCGCCCGGCGTGGCGACGGCCGCCGCCAGTGTCAGACTCAAGGCCAGCAGCAAACAGCCTGCCAACCAGCGGGTTGCGTGCGTCATGGCGTCACCTCCTCCACCTCAAGTTCCAATGTGATGCCTGCTGGATTCAGGTCCACCGCGTGGTAGACCCAGGCCGTCGGCAACGCTGCCTCGTTGCTGATGCGCAAGAGCAGGTGCAAGTCGGGCCGCAAGGCCGCGAGCGGTAGCGTGAGCCGCAGCACGCCGCTGCTCACCTCCCCTGCGCTCAAGAGCGTCGGGGTATAGGCTCGCCACAATGTGCCGAGCGTCAGTGCGCCGATGCTCGGCGTCAGCGGGATGGTTCCCGCGTAGACCTCGACCGCGCCGGGGAGTGCGCCTGCCGGAACCGCCGCCCCGGTGAACACCAGGGTCGCCCCCACCGTGCGTGTGAGCGGTACGGTCGCCAGATCGAAGGCCAGGCGCGTGCGCTTGGCGATGTACGCAGGCGGTATGGGATCGGAGCCGGGTAGCGCCAGGCGGCCCACCCCGCACAGGTCCGGGACGGTGCTGCTGAAGACCTGCGTGCCGCTGAGTACCTCAGCCCACGTCGTCTCGGCGTAGCTCTGCAAGGTAACCCAGGTGGTGGGCGTGAGGCTGACGCTCACGCGCGGCAGGGCGACGCCTTCACGCAGGGTGAGCGGCAGATAGAGAGTATGGGTGAAGGGCAACGGCTCTTGCGCCGTGAGGGACGCAGCGGGCGCGGCCTGCGCCGGGATGCTAGCCTGCAGGCCCAGCCACAGCAGGAGCAGCAGCACTCCGCCTGCCGCTACGGCCAGACCCCCGAATCCGATGCGCGCGCGTGTTTGTGCCATACCTCGCCCCCTTCAGTGCAAACAAAAACGCCACGCGATCCCACCTGAGCGTGCGGTGGGCGCGTGGCGTCTGTTTTTCTTTTGATTATATGAATTTCGTTACGGGGTGTCGAGGGGGGTAGGTGGAAACTCTCTTTGTCAGGTTTGCGGGATGGTATATACTTTGTTGTAAGGAATGGAAATGACCGGAAAGGACTGGACCGATAATCCAGGAAGCGAAGGCTGTGGAAGACCGTGAGCACGTAGAGCCATTGTGATGTGAGCATCACCGGTCTATTTTCTTGAACTTCATCGGGCTAATAAAGGTTAAGGCGCGATCCACGCCCTGCCAGGTTCTCAATTCACCTATGACGGAGGCTCAAGATGCGGCTACGACGGTTCCATGTTATCGTGACTCTAGGGATAGCGGTGGGATTGATCGTTGGGGGCGGCCCGCCGCAACACCCCCTTCAGGCACAGCCGACAGTGTTGTATGTAGCGCCCAGCGGGGCTTGCGGCAGCGCTAGCCCATGCTACAGCACGGTGCAGGCGGCGGTAGATGCGGCGCCGCCAGGCGCGGAGTTGCGCCTGGCAACCGGCGTTTATACCGGCATCAACACGCAGGGTGGCAAAGCGCAGGTCATCTATCTGGCAAAGAACTTGACCTTGCGCGGCGGCTACACGCTCACAAATTGGACGACACCGGATCCAGCGGCCA
The DNA here is from genome assembly GCA_022707705.1 of Chloroflexota bacterium. GTDB lineage: Bacteria > Chloroflexota > Anaerolineae > B4-G1 > SLSP01 > JAAZNO01. Next base: position 5,981 of record JAKJAC010000185.1, on the reverse strand, counting down.
ATGTCACGACGCTTGACGCACAGGGATTGGGGCGGGTTGTGTACATCACCGGCAACGCCACGCAGGTGACGCTCACCGGACTACACCTGATCCTGGGAAGCGCCATCGATCTGGGCGGGCATGAGCCAACAGGCGGTAACGCAGACGCAGGCGGCAATCTCTACATTGATGGGGCTACGGTCACGCTGCAAGATTGTCAAATCCGTGCGGGCGTTGCGGCAGACCCAGGCTATGGCGGCGGCTTGTATCTCCGCAACGGCGTGTTGACGGCGACGCGAACGCGCTTCGAGGAGAATACAGCTGGCCGGGGCAGCGGCGCTTATTTCGTCAACGCCACGACACGGCTGGTGGAGAGCGCCTTTTACGCCAATCACAGCCCTATCGCGGGCGGCACTGGTCCGGCACTAACAGTCGCTGGCGGCGCGTTCACGCTTGCGGATAGTACAGTGGTCGCCAATACCGCGCAACAGAGATTTTTATACTCCGGCGCGCTCACCGTAGACGCCAATCCCTTTCTGATCGAGCGCAGCCTCATCAGCGGGACGGTCGCCAACAGCGGAGTGTATTTGATGGGGGTAGGCGTGTTGCGTGATAGCGTCATCCAGGGCAACGCCTATCACGGGGTGCGGGTGGGTCAGACCGCCTCTCCAACGCTTATCACCGACATCACGCTGCTCGGTAACGAGATTGCGCACAACGGTCCTGGTGATAGCCAGGCGACGGAGAATGCGGGCTTGTACGTAGGCCTCGGCAACGGAGCGGTGACGGTGCAGGGTAATCACATCCATCACAACCAGAACCGGGCGGTGAACGGGGTCGGGGGCGGCGCGTACCTTGCGCCGGGCGGAGCCGGGTTGGGTCAAATAACGCTGCGCGCTAACGTGATCGAACACAATACTGTGGGCGAACCGAGCTCTTACGGCGTGGGCGGCGGCGTGTACAGCCTGGGTGATCGGGTGCTGCTAGAGCGTAACGTGATTCAGCACAATCTGGCGCGCGGCATTCAATCCACCGATGGGCCACGCGGCGGCTCTGGCGGCGGGATCTACATCATCGGCAACCCGACGCTGGCGAACAATGTCATCGTGGGCAATCAAGCGACCTTGCGCGGTTCGGGCATCTACATCCACGGCGCAGCGCCGACGCTGTATCACACCACGCTGGCGGAAAATCAGGGCGCACAGGACGGCGTCGCAATCTATCTGGCAGAGAATTTCCAGGGCCAACCCGCCCAGGCGCAGTTATGGAATACGATCATCGTGAGCCAGACAGTGGGTATTTTTGTCAAAGGTGGGGCGGTGCAAAATAGCGTGGCCGGAGCAGGGCTGCTCTGGTATGGGAACACAGTCAACATCAGCGGGACAGGCGCCATTACGCTAACACAGGTGCATACCGGTACGCCGCACTTCGCGACCCCGGAAAGCGGCGATTACCACCTCCTGCTGACTTCGGCGGCGTTGGATCGGGGCGTGCTGACCAGCGTGAAGACGGATCTGGATGGCGAGCCGCGTTTCGGCCTGCCTGATCTGGGCGCGGATGAGTACATCGTGCCCGGCTCAATCAAACAGGTATACTTGCCGCTGACCTTGCGGTAAGCTCACATTCCGCCTGGAGGTCGCTAAAGAGGGTGATTTTTGTTGCTGCGCTTCGCGTCTTGAATCGCGGCCCTAGCCACCTCTGATGGCAAGCTTGTGGCGCTTGGTTAAGTAGTTACGATGTCATCAGATCGTCTCAGTCTCACTGACTGTAATTACGCAAGTCGTAGTATCGTCAAATCCTTACATCGAATACAAGGATTCTGCCGTGAAACGTGACCCGCTGGAGAACGCCCAACGTCTATACCCCATCGCTGAGGCGCAGGGCGGCTACTTCACCGCCGCGCAAGCCCGCGAAGCCGGATACACCTACGCTCAGCAGCACTTCCACGTGACGCGCGGCAACTGGCTGCGGGTGGATCGCGGCATCTTCCGCCTGCCCCACTTCCCGCCGCAGCTGCACGAAGACCTGATCTGCCTGTCACTGTGGAGCCGGACGCAGAGCGGTAGCCCCCAGGCGGTAGTCTCGCATGCTACGGCGCTCGTGCTCCATGAATTGAGCGATATTCTGCCCGCAACCATCCACCTGACCGTGCCGCCGGGTTTCCGCAAGCCCGCGCCGCCAGGTTGTGTATTGCACCGCGCTAACCTCCGACCTGCCGACATCGAAGCCCACACCGGCTATCGCGTGACCACCCCCCTGCGCACGCTGCTGGATGCGGCTGCCAGCCCGCTGAGCCAGGAGCATCTCGATCAGGCCGTGGCCGAGGCGCTGGCGCGCGGCATGGTGCGCCGCGAGGTGCTGGAAGACGCCGCCCAAGCCTCCCCCGCGCAGGCGCGCCTGGAGCAGGCGTTGGACTTTGCGCGCCACAGTCTGGAGCTATCACGATGAGGGGCATGGTTGCCGTACATGGTCGTAATTGTGATGTCCTGTCTTTCTGGAGCAACTTTGGTATCATCCTGACTTCCGGAGGCCCGTATGCCTGATGAACATCCTCCCCAGCCCCTCGGCGAGCGCGCTGCCAGCGTGGGTGGCAGTGTGGACGGCGATGTTATAACTGGTGATAAGCGCACGGCTTTCGATCAACGTGGGCAGCAGGTCCAATACCAGGTCAATATTGTCTACCAGGGCGTCGAAGTAGCCATCCCCGGCCCCCAAGCCGTTGCCGCGCATCGCGCCGCCTTGCGCGAGCGCCTGGAACGCGAGGCGAAGGCGCGCTGGGGTGGCATGGGGGTCTACATTCAGGAAGAAGGGGCAACACTGCCCATCGAAGCCTCGCCATATCAGCAGGGGCGATTGGGTCCGCGCACCAATCTGCTGGAAACGCTCAAGCGGGCCGAACGCCTGTTGGTGCTGGGTGAACCAGGCGCGGGCAAGACGGTAGCCCTGGAACGCCTGGCCTGGGAACTGTGCAACGGCGAACAGCCGACCATCCCGGTGCTGGTCCGCCTCTTTCGGTACGCGGGCACGCCGCTGGCAGAATGGCTGCGCGACATGCTGCGGCAGACCGGGCGCCTGCGCCTGGATGATGCGCGCGCGCTCGAAGCCTTTCTGGAACAGGGCGGGGCGCGCTGCGTCTTCCTGCTCGACGGCCTCAACGAGGTGGCGCCGCCCTACCGCGACCGGTTGGTGGATGAGGTCACGCGCTGGCTGGCGGGCCACCCACGCCATGCTGCGATCCTCACGAGCCGGGCGCAGGATGAACTGTGGCGGCGGCTGCGCGACGCGGTGGGTGAAGCCGTGGTGGTGCAGCCGATCACGGATGCGCAGGCGCAGGGCTACCTGGCAACGCAACTACCCGACCGGGGCGCGGCGCTCTACACCCGGCTGGATGAGCGCTTGCGAGCGCTGGCGCAGACGCCGCTGCTCTTGTGGCTCATCAAGGAAGCCGGAGCCGCGGGTGAATCCCTGCCCGGAAACCGGGGCGAGCTCTACGCGCGCTTCGTCTCGCGGCTGTTGCGGCGCGATACTGAGCGGCGCATGGATGCCGAAATCCCGGAAGCGCAGAAACTCGGGGCTTTGACCACGTTGGCTGACGGTTTAAGTCGGGCGCAACGGCTTACCTGCTCCCGCGCTGAGGCGGTGGCGTTGGTGGCAAATGCGTGGGGGGAGCGCGCCGCACTGCTACTCGATTCCTGTCAGCGGCACGGGCTACTGGCGGGTGAGGAGCTGCTGTGGTTCGCGCCACACCAGACGGTGCAGGAGCACTTTGCTGCGCGCGAGTTGCAGGCGCGTTGGGAATATGAGCGCCAGCTGGGCTGGCGTGGCAGCGTGCGTCGTTGGTTCAAGCCGGAATTGGGGATAGCGACGTTGGCCCGCGACGCTTGGTGGGCGGAAACCTTCGTGCAGGCGGCGGGCATGATTCGCGATGCGGATGCGCTGGCGCAGGCTGTAGCGCGGAAGAACCCCTGGCTGGCATTGTGGTGTCTGAACGAGGGCCGGGAGGTGAGTGAAGCGACGCGCACGCAGGTCGAAGCCCGTTCCGTGAAGCTACTGGAATCACCACGCTTGGAGGAACGAAGGCGCGCGGTACAGGCATTGGCGCAGTTGCGCAATGAGCGCGTGATTGCGCCGCTGTTCCGCGCGGCGGGAGATGAGGATGCGGAGACCGCCCAGACGGCCATCGCTGCGCTAGGTGATTTTGGCGAGGCAGTGAAACCGTTGGCGCTGGCGGCATTGCAGGGGCGCAATTCAACGCTCTGGCGCGCCCTGTTGCGGTGGCTCTTGGTGCATCCTGATGAGACGCTGCGGGCGCAGGTGCCGCCTCAGGTATATGAAACGGTATGGGGTATGGCATTGGTCTATGTGCCTGCAGGACCCTTTCTGATGGGGAGCGATAAAGCACGGGATCCGCAGGCCTATGACGACGAGTTGCCACAACACGAGGTGTCGTTACCCGGCTACTGGATTGGGGAATACCCGGTGACTGTTGTGCAATTCCGGGAATTTGCGGCAGATTATCGCTGGGCAGACAAGGAGAGTTTACAGGGGCCGGAGGATCACCCGATGGTGAGCGTAACCTGGCATCACGCGCGGGATTATTGCCGTTGGCTGGCGCAGAAGACGGGGTTACCGGTCACGTTGCCCAGCGAGGCCGAGTGGGAGAAGGCCGCGCGAGGTACGGATGGACGGGTATATCCGTGGGGCGACACCTTCGACAAAGATAAGTGCAACTCGTACGAAGGGGGCGTGGGTGGGACGACACCCGTGGGCAAGTACAGCCCAGCTGGAGATAGCCCTTTTGGTTGCGCGGATATGGTGGGCAATGTGTGGGAATGGACGCGGAGTCATTGGAAGGGTTATCCATATGACCCAACAGATGGACGAGAGGATTTGACGGCTGGTGATAATGTGCTCCGGGTGGTGCGGGGCGGCTCCTTCTCCTACGGTCAGTTCTACGCGCGGTGCGCCTACCGCTACCACGGGGCTCCGGACAACTACTACGGTTTCCGGGTGTGCGTCGTGTCACGACAGGAATAGATTATGTATCAAAAACATTGTGGGAAGATGCTCAAAGGCCACAAGTCCAACCGTCTCGGCAGATTGGGTAAACGGCTGCAGGCGGTAAGACTGTCACTAAAAATAACAGGGCGACATTTCCCTGCGCTTCAAAAAATGCTATACTCGGGGTGCTTCAAGTTATTGATCTGTTTTGTGAAACCGTACCAAGAATCAATCGGTCAGGCTGTGCGCCAATCGCTGCTGCCATCGAAGAATGGGCGCGCACGCTGAGAAGGGAGGAGAATGACAGCAGCATAGACAGAGCAACAGACATGCAGAAGGCACTTCAGACTACAAATCTCACCCATACAAGGAGCAAGACGATGGCGAAGAACAGAATCCGTGGTTTTCAAATGCTGAGCGTACTGCTGGTATTGACTTTGTTGTTACCGGGGGCAATGCCGGTGCAGCCGACCTCCGCCTCCCCGGTGGAGCCGCAAACCTCCTTCGATTGCTCAACAGCGACAGGCATTCCCCAGACGGAGTGCGAGGCGCTCGTGGCGCTGTATAACTCCACAAATGGGGATGGGTGGACGAATCACACTGACTGGCTGGCGACAACAACACCCTGTAGCTGGCATGGGGTCACATGCACGAGCGGCCATGTCACGACGCTTACGCTTTCCAGCAATCAACTGAGCGGCGCTATTCCGCCCGAGATCGGCAACCTGAGTGCGTTGACAACCCTCCACCTTAACACCAACCAACTGAGCGGCGCGATTCCCCCTGAGCTCGGCAACCTGACTGCGTTGACAGGACTCTACCTATCCAGCAATCAACTGAGCGGCGCGATCCCACCCGAGATCGGGAACCTGACTGCACTTCAGTATCTTGAACTCTCCAACAACCAACTGAGCGGCACGATCCCACCCGAGATCGGTAACCTGACTGCGTTGCAGGAGCTCTACCTAAGCACCAACCAACTGAGCGGCGCGATCCCACTC
>JAKJAC010000184.1 GCA_022707705.1 Chloroflexota bacterium | reverse complement strand
GTGTTCCGTGGTTTCCATAGCTGTCTGAATTTTGCGCAGCGCCCGGTGCAGGAGCACCGCGACGTTGCTCTCGCTGAGGCCCAGAACCGGCGCGAGCTCCCGGTTGGTCATGCCGCTGCCGAATTTCAGCGCGATGAGGTCCTGCTCGCGGCGGCTGAGCTGTTGCAGGGCTTGCCGGGCGCGGCGGCGCTGTTCAGCCTCCAGCAGGTGCTGTTCCGGGTCCGCGTCGAGCGCGGGCAGGGCAACGGCAGCTTCGAGCGGGACCGCTTCACGGCGCCCGTTCTGCCGGTAGTGGGAGAAGACGGCGTTGCGGGCGATGCGGAAGAGCCACGGCATGAGCGCTTCGGGCTTCCGGCGCTGGTTCCAGGCGCGCAGGGCGTTTTCAAAGATCGCCGACGTCAAATCCTCCGCGGTGGCAGTATCTGCCACGCGATAAGCAACGTAGCGGTAGACCTGCGGCAGCGTGGCGTCGTAGAAGGCGGCGAAGTCGGCTAATTCATCGGACATGGTTGAATTCACTCAAGGGACCCTTTCTGCTTATATAGACGCTGAAGGCGGAAAAGTATTACATAGCGAGAAGAGAAAAGGACGTAGATGAACGCTGATAGACGCTGATTATGGTTCTTTTGGGGATATGCGCAAGGCATCGTGGTGGTCTTGTCTCATTCCCCCCGCGTTACCCTTTATTGGGTTGTGGACTATAATTTTGCCAGATTCACCATGGGGCGTGGGAGCTATGATACTCATCATCAATGGTCCGTTGGGGATAGGCAAGACTTCGGTGGCGTGGGCGCTGAATGAGCGTTTGCAACCGAGTGTGATGCTCGATGGCGATTATATTGGCGCGGTGGCGCCTTTTGAAATCTATGACGCGGAGCGGGTAACGTATCTATACAAGACGTTGGCGCACCTGGTGGGCTATCACCAACGCGAGGGAGGCTACCGGAATTTCGTGCTCAACTATGTCTTTGAGACGGCGGAATCGCTCGCGGAACTGGTGGCGCTGCTTCAGCCGCTGGATGCGGAGGTGCGAGTGTTCCGTCTGACGTGCGCGGTGGAGGAGATGGAGCGCCGCATCAGTTTGCGGGGGCGGACGGGTTCGGAGGGTGAAGTGGCGTGGGAACTGGCGCGCTGCCGGGAGCTCGCCACGATTCAGGATACGGCAGCGCAGCGGGGTTTCCTGGGAATTGTGGTGGAGTCGACGACATTGGATGTTGAGCAGACGGCGGATGCGATTCTGCAGACGATCGCGCGCCAACAGGGATGAATTCTTATCGGGAGGCAAGCTATGAAATTGATTGATCTTCGCAGTGATACCGTGACGCATCCGACGCCGGCGATGTGGCAGGCGATGGCGCTGGCTGAGGTGGGGGATGATGTCTTGGGAGATGATCCTACCGTGCAGCGTCTGGAGGCGCTGGCGGCAATGCGTCTGGGATTCGAGGCGGGCCTTTTCGTCGCCAGCGGCACGATGGGCAATCTGGTGGCGTTGCTGACGCACTGCGGGCGCGGAGAAGAGGTCATTCTCGGCGACAAATCCCACACGATTGTCTACGAGCAGGGCGGGATGGCGGGTCTGGGGGGCATTATGCCCCACACGCTGTCCAATCAGCCCGATGGGACGCTGCGCCTTGAGGAGATCGAGGGCGCCATCCGGGGCGATAACGTTCATTTTCCGCGCACGCGGCTGATTTGTCTAGAGAATACGCACAACAACTGCCATGGCGTGTCCCTGAGTGCGGCGTATACGGCGCAGGTGGTGGCGCTGGCGCGGAAGCACGGGCTGAAGGTCCATATCGACGGCGCGCGCATCTTCAACGCGGCGGCGGCGCTCGAGGTGGATGTGCGCGAGTTGACGCGGGGCGTGGATTCGGTGACCTTCTGCCTCTCCAAAGGTTTGTGCGCGCCGGTGGGTTCGGTGCTGTGCGGTAGCGCGGCTTTCATCGCCGAGGCGCGGCGCAACCGCAAGGTGCTCGGCGGCGGGATGCGGCAGGTGGGGATTCTGGCGGCGGCAGGCATCGTGGCGCTCGAGGAGATGACGCTGCGCCTGGATGCGGACCACGCCTGCGCGCAGTGCCTCGCCGAGGGCCTGGCGGCGATCCCGGGCATCGAGGTCGCCCCCTCGTACACGAATATGGTTTATTTTGGGCTTGCCGATAGCGTCAAGATGACCGCTTATGAGGTTACGGCGCGGCTCAGGGAGAGGGGCGTGCTGGTGTTGCCGCGGGACGCGCGCAATTTCCGGGCGGTGACGCATTATTGGATTGACGCGGATGCGGTGGACGGCGCGCTGGAGGCGGTCCGCGCGGTTGTGTGTGGTTAGCGTCAAGGGAGGTTGACCGATGGCACGGGTGAAAGACAGTCAGATTTATCAGCTGCGGATTGATATTGCCAGCATTCGCCCACCACTGTGGCGGCGGATTGCGGTGCGCGGGAATACGACCCTGAACCGCCTGCACGAGATAATCCAGGTGCTGTTTGATTGGTCAGGTTATCACCTGCACGAGTTCGAGGTTGGCGCGGTGGAATTCACCGATGACCCGGAATCGCAAAGGGAATTCGGAATGCGCAGCGAAAAGCGGGTGAGTTTGGATGACTTGAGTCTGGCGGCGGGCATGGCCTTCACTTATCTCTATGACTTCGGAGATGGTTGGTATCACCGCATCAAGGTGGAGAAGGTGCTCCCCCCGGATTCCACAGGGGTTTATCCGGTGTGCCTCACGGGCAAGCGCGCCGGTCCCCTGGAAGATTGCGGGGGTCCGTGGGGGCATGCCGAAATCGTGAAGCTGCTGAAACAGGTCGCTGAGGGGCAGATAAAGATGCCGGCGTGGGATGAGGGACCGCCAGACGAAGAGGATGAGGAGGTTGATTATGAAATCCGCGAACGTTTGGAGTGGGTGGGAGCGGATTACGATCCTGAAGCCTTCGATTTGGAAGCCATCAATGCGGCGTTGAAACGTTTTCAGCGTTGAGGTTGGCGTAGGAGGTTGTGGGGAGCAAAAGAGCGCCGCTGTTGCGGCAGCGCCACAAAGTGGCGTGTGAACTAAAGTTCGCGGTACGTTCGCAGCAACTGGGGTTGCGATGGTGTGAGGTCGCAACGACGTTATTGCCCAATAAATTGGGGTGGTCGCTCGGTATTTGAGTCATGCTCTGTTCTTTTATGGAGGTTTTTATGCAACACGAGGAAGGCAAGTTTAGCACGCACGACGGTTTGGAACTGTACCGGCAATCGTGGTTGCCTGAGGGGCAGGCGGTCGCCAATATAGTTTTCGTGCACGGGATTGGCGAGCACAGTGGACGCTACGGCAATCTGGTCGCGTGGTTTGGGCCCAAGGGCTATGCGCTGCACGGCTTCGATCACCGCGGGCACGGGAAGTCGCCGGGACCGCGGGGGCATATCAAAAGCTGGGCGGATTTCCGTGAGGATGTGCGCGTTTTTGTGCAGTGGGTCGAGCAGCACTATCCCGGTACGCTGGGCACGCCCGGCGTGCCGACGGTTTTGCTGGGGCACAGCCTGGGTGGGTTGATCGTGTTGGATTATGGGCTGCACTATGGCGCAGGCTTGAAGGCGCTGGTCGCCTCGGCGCCGCCGCTGGCGCAGAGTGAGGACGTCTCGCCGGCGCTGTTGACGTTGGCGCGCCTGCTTTCCTCCATCGTGCCTGGGCTGGCGGTGAAGACCGGCTTGAGCGTGGAAGAACTTTCTCGCGACGCCGCTGTGGTGCAGGCTTATCGTGAGGACCCGCTGGTTCACGGTCTGGCGACGACGCGTTTTGGGGCGGAGATGCAGCGCACGATGAAGACGACGCTAGAAGGCGCAGTAAATTGGCCCGTGGACCTGCCATTGTGCATCGTACATGGCGCTGCCGATAAGATTTGCCCGGCGATTGGAAGTCTGCGCTTCTTCGAGAATGCCACCGCGCACCACAAGGCGCGGTACGAATACCCCGGTTTCCGGCACGAGGTTTTCAACGAGTTGGGCAAAGAGAAGGTGTTTGCCGATATTGAAGCCTGGTTGGAGCCGCTCTTGTAGATGAGCAATGCGCGCCCGACTTCATTGTTCGATATCATCGGACCGGTGATGGTGGGACCTTCGAGCTCCCATACGGCGGGAGCGGTGCGCCTGGGGCAGATTGCGCGCGCGATTTTGGGGGGACAGCCTGAGGCGGTGCTGGTGGAGTTGCACGGCTCTTTCGCGCTCACAGGGCAGGGTCATGGCACGGATCGGGCGGTGGTCGCCGGACTGCTAGGGCTGACGACGTACGATGCCCGGATTCGCGACAGCCTCTCGCTGGCGGAGCAGGCGGGGATGGAGGTGCGCTTCGCGGCGACCGACCTGGGTCCCGGCGCGCCGCCGAACTCGTTGCGCCTGACGATGCACAAAGGGGATTCGGAGTGCCGCATGGTGGGGTCCTCGGTAGGGGGCGGGTTGGTGCTCATCAGCACGGTGGATGATTACGAGGTGGATTTCTCCGGCGCCTTCCACACGCTACTGATTGTGTCCCAGGACCGCCCCGGCACCATCAACGCGGTGACGAATTGGCTGGCAGCCCATCAGATCAACGTCGCTTTCTTCAGCGTCAGCCGTGAGGAACGTGGTGGCAATTCCATCATGGTCATCGAGACCGATGATCCGATTCCCCCGGCGGTGACAGAAGGGCTGGCGTCGTTCCCCTGGGTGCATTGGGTTCGGCATATTCAACGGATTACGGAGATATAAGCAGAAGGTGGGTCGCACCCAGGGGTGTGGTTACCTGCAGGGGTGTGTGTGCAGCGAAAGTTGGTTTTAGGACTGGGGTGTATGTGCAGGTGCAACCCACTGCTGTGCATGGTCGAGAAGTGGGCGGCAGGACGGGTGCGCGGGTGCAACTCACCGGGTGAGGATTATGAAACCTTTGACTTCGATTGCTGAACTGGTCCAACAGGCTGAGGCGCAGGGCTGCGGTCTGCATGAGGCAGCGCTGCAGGTGGAGCTGCAGGTGAACGGGCAATCGCGTGAGGCGGTGCTCGCGCAGATGCAGCAACGGCTGGACGTCATGCGCGACAGTGTGGTCCGCGGTCTGGCAGTGCGACAGGGGCGCTCGCTCAGCGGGATGACGGGCGGCGATGCGGCGCGTCTGGGCGCCTGGTTGGAGGGGCACACGCCCACGACCGGCGCCATCGTGAGCCGCGCGATGCTCTACGCCATCGCCGTGAACGAGGTCAATGCCGCGATGGGGTGCATCGTGGCGGCGCCCACAGCGGGCGCTTCGGGAGCGCTTCCCGGCGTGCTGTTCTCCCTGCAAGAGGGCTTAGGGCTTTCAGAGGAGACGGTGCTGCACGGGCTGATCACGGCGGGCGCGGTGGGCGTGATTATTGGCTGGCGCGCGATGCTCTCCGGCGCTGAAGGCGGGTGCCAGGCAGAAGTGGGCGCGGGCGCAGCCATGGCAGCTGCGGCGGCGGTGGAGATGCAGGGCGGCACGCCGCGGCAAGCGGCGCACGCGCTTGCCATTACGTTCAAGAATATGCTGGGATTGGTCTGCGATCCGGTCGCCGGATTGGTGGAGGTCCCCTGCATTTTACGGAACGCGAGCGGCGCGGCGCAGGCGCTCGTCGCTGCCGATTTGGCGCTGGCGGGCATCGAGAGTTTGATTCCGCCGGATGAGGTGATTGATGCGATGGGGCAGGTCGGCAGGCTGCTGGATGTGCGCTTCAAGGAGACGGCGCAGGGCGGCATTGCGGCTTCTCCCACGGGCAGACGTCTGGCGGCACAGCTGCGTTCGGAGTGGAATTCCTCTTGATCTTCATCGCGACGCAGCTAAGACTGCGTCGCGATGAAGTTTGCCTCTGCTGTTTGAGGTTGTGTCATGCCGCAACATCTGGCGCGCTATCCAGGTGCGCCACGAGTGCGGCGATGAGCGTGGTGAGGGGCACGGCGAGCAGCAATCCCAGGCTGCCGACAAGCGTGCGCACGACTTCTTCGGCGATGAATTCGCGGTTGAGGGTGAGATACCACGGCTCGGTGTAGAGCGCAAACAGGATGATGAGGGGGAGCGCGGTGCTCGCATACGCCAGCACCAGCGTGTTCACCATCGAAGCCAGGTGCGCGTTGCCAATCTTCATTCCCCGGGTGAAAATCTCGCGACGGTCCAGGGCGGGATTGGCTTCGGCAATCTCGTAGACGGTAACCGACTGCGCGAGGACCACGTCATCCAGGACGCCGCTCGCGCCGATGACGATGCCGGCGAGCAGCAATCCCCGCATGTCGAGCGTGACGCCGGTAGCTTGTAGATAAAGGGTTTCCTCAGAACCGAAACCGGTGAGCGCCGTGAATTCCACCCAGAGCAGCGCCAGCAGCACGGTGGCGCTAAGGCTGCCGAGCAGCGCCAGCAAGGCTGTGTGTGCGCGCACGTTCCAGCCCTGGATCAGATAAAGCGTGACCGCCATCAGCGCACCCATTCCGACGAGGGTAACGAGCATGGGGTTGCGTCCGGCGAGCAGCTGCGGGAGGATGAAGCCCGCGATGACGACCAGGCTGAGGAACAGGCCCAGCAGCGCTCGCAGCCCTTGCCAGCGCCCAACCGCGAGGGTGACGCTGACAAAGAGGAAGGCAAGCACCGCGAGCGGGGTGAGGCGCACCCTATCGGCGAGGAAGGGCATGACGACGCCATCGGGGCGTTGGGTGAGGATGACCATGACACGCTGCCCGGCGCGAACGGCGATGCTGCCGGTGGGGTCGGTGCGTTGTTGGGTGATGGTGAAAGTCTGCCCTGCGTAGGCTCCGGCGGAGAGGATTTGTACCTCGAGGGTACGGGAGAAGAGCTGTTCGCCGGTGGGCAGGTCGCTGATGGTTTCCTCGCTGACCTGCAATACGCGGGCTTGCACGGTGTTCTCCTGTGATCCCTGCTGCGAGGTGAATTTCGCCGGTGGGCGGGTGATGTGGAGGACGCCCAACGCGATGACGAGCAGGATGAGCAGCAGAATGGCTGCACCCTCCAGCAGGTATTGGTGTGTCCGTGCAGGTCGAACCGGCATACGATAGAATCCTTTGTGATGTTGAGATGGGCGTATTATAGAGAGCTCGCGCAAAGGCGCAAGGGACGCAAAGGGGGAAGCAGAGGGATCTCGCGCAAGGGTGCAAGGGACGCAAAGGAGGAAGCAGAGGGAGCTCACGCAAGGGTGCAAGGGACGCAAAGGAGGAAGCAGAGGGATCTCGCGCAAGGGTGCAAGGGGCGCAAAGGAGGAAGCAGAGGGAGCTCACGCAAAGGCGCAAAAGAGGAGGCGGGTGAGTGCAATTCTGCGGGGGTGCCTTTTGTGTTTTGGCTGGCTTATCATACAATAAGCAAGGTGGCGGGGCAACGCAGGCAGGGCAACACGAGGAGGCAGGTATGCACATCGCGTTTTTGAATCCACAGGGCAATTTCGATGCGAAGGACAGTTATTGGACCGAGCATCCCGACTTTGGCGGACAGCTGGTGTATGTGAAGCAGGTGGCGCTGGCGATGGCAGCGCTGGGGCATACGGTGGACATTATCACGCGCCAGATTGTGGACCCCAAATGGCCCGAGTTTGCGACGCCGTTCGACCGCTATCCGGAAGTGGAGCATGTACGGATTGTGCGCCTACCCGCAGGTCCGCCGGAGTTCCTGCGCAAGGAGCTGTTGTGGGAGCACCTGGTGCGCGAGTGGGTCCCGCGCATCCTCGAGTTTTTCCGGACGAAGGGACCGCGCCCGGACGCGATTACCACGCATTACGGGGATGGCGGTTTGTGCGGCGTGCTGCTCGAAGCGGAGACGGGAATCCCGTTCACGTTCACCGGGCACTCTCTGGGGGCGCAGAAGCTGGATAAGCTGCATCCCACCCAGGAGACGCTGGCGGGAATTGATGCGCAGTATTTCTTCTCGCGGCGGTTGGCGGCGGAACGGCTGAGCATGAATCGCTCGGCGGTGAATATCACCAGCACGCGGCAGGAGCGTTTCGAGCAATACGGGCACCCCGCGTATCATGGCGCGGTGACGGTGGATGATGAGCGCCGCTTTGCGGTGATTCCGCCGGGGGTGAATTTGATGACGTTCGGCAAGGAGGCGCGCTACGTGGGTGAGGTGGTGGCGCAGGCGCACGTGCGCGCGATGTTCGCGCGCGACCTGGCAGAGGGGCGCCGCGAGTTGCCGGCAATCATCGCCTCAAGCCGGTTGGATCCCAAGAAGAATCATTTGGCGCTGGTGCAGGCTTTCGCCCAATCGCCGGCGTTGCAGGCGGCAGCGAATCTGGTGATCTTTACGGGCGCGCTCGATGACCCGCTGCGCGACGATGCCAACTGCAGCCCTGGAGAGCGCGCGGTACTGGCGGACATTCGGAAGGTCATCGCCGAGCATAATTTGGGCGGCAAGGTGAGCGCTTTTGCGGTGCAGGGACAGCCCGCGCTGGCGGCATCGTATCGCCTGTTGGCGCAGCGCCCCGGTTCGGTCTTTGCGCTGACAGCGCTGTACGAGCCTTTTGGGCTGGCGCCACTCGAGGCGGCGGCGGCGGGCTTGCCGCTGGTGGTGACGCGCAACGGCGGACCGAGCGAGAGTCTCTTCGAGGCGGGGATCGAATACGGCGTGCTGGTGGACCCGGCGGACCCCACGGATATCGCGCGCGGGTTGGAGCGCCTGGTGCTCGATGCTGCGGCGTGGGAGCAGTTCGCGCGGTTGGGGCGGCAGCGGGTACTCGACCGCTACACTTGGGAGCGCACGGCGGAGGGTTATCTGCGGGTGATTGAGGAAATCGTTGCCGATCCGGGGGCGCGGCGCCCGGCGGAGTTGCTGCCGCTCCCTGCTCATTTTTGCAACCCGGACGAGGGTGATGAGGAGCTCCTGGCGGCGTTGAGAGAGCTCATTGCGGCGCCAGGTGTTGCCTGAGAGAACACAAGAGCGC
>JAKJAC010000183.1 GCA_022707705.1 Chloroflexota bacterium | reverse complement strand
TCTCTGGCGAAGGCGAAGGAGACACGAAGCGTCAATCTGCTGTTGCTGCTTGAAGTACCTCGTCTAGTGTCGCGCGAGCATCTTCTTCGGCTTGCCGGATCAAGCGGATGTGGTAGTTGCGGTCATAGGTGGTCATCAATCCCACCGGAAGCGGGACTGTGGGGGCAACGCAATGTAGCCAGTGCACCTCTGAGAATTCGCCGGCGCGTCGCTGCGCTTCAAAAAGCCGGTAATCATTCCACACGATTTCCGTGAGCAACATATCCAGCGCCGGTTCGAAGGCGCTCCAGAGGCGTTGCGGGATGGCGAGCAGCTCGTCATCGGGCAAGGGCGGCGCTGCTATTCGGCTAGCGCGCGGCGTTTGTCCGGGCAAGGGCGCCATCAACACCACAATGATTTCTGTCGCGCCCAGCTCCAAAGCCTTGCGAAAGGGGGTATTGGCGATGACGCCGCCATCGAGATAGGTGCGGCGGTTGATGGTCGTAGGCTCATACCATAGGGGAATACTGCAGCTGGCTTGAACTTTTTCTGCAGTGATCCCGTTTGCTTCGCGGTTGTTGAAGTAAACGAGTTGTCTGGTTTCCACATCCACCGCGGTGATCCATACCTCATAGTGGCTTTCTGCGCTGTTGAGAATCTCTGGAATAACCCACGGCTTACCTAACCATTTCTTGCTGTGTCCTTTAAGGGTTGCCAGCAGGGGTGTGGTATCGAAGACGTGTCTTCCCCCACGAACCAGGTTATCAATGTACACATCATCGGCGCGCATTTTCTGCACATCATCGGTCGTGAGGTCCAACCAGCGCTCGCGCAGCGCGGCTACGGGAATGCCTGATCCCAACGTAGCGCCATTGACGGCGCCAATCGAAGTTCCCACAATGATATCGGGGCGCCAACCGCGGCTTTCCAGGTAGTTCAGAACGCCAATGTGATAGGCGCCTCGTCCGCCACCGCCAGAGAGTACCAGGGCGCGTTTGCTATCGGTTTGCATGGGGGTCTCCTCCTCTTTAAGAACTCACGATTCTGCATAGACCAGGACACTAACTGCTGACGGTGCACCGACAATTCACCATAGTCAGCCTGATTGGGCTACCTTCTGACTATAACACTGAATCGAATGATCGGCAACTACGCTAACAACCTGGGCGCATTTCACGACGGGGGCGAAAATCTCAACCATCCCTACGGGGCACGGGAGAGAATTGATTTTTTGTGGCGGGACACCATCTCGCCGCAAAAAATCAATTAAAGAGGATTCTTTTGTATGGCAATCGGCTTACTTTTTCCCTAAAGATGAAAACACCCAAGAGCCTTCTCTCTGGTTGATTTTCCGCGGTGAGGTGAGGCGCCATCGCGAAAAACCACTTTCTCGCGCGTCCTGTCAAATTTGCATTCATAGATGTCTTGTTATACAATTAAGTTGTACCCGGCGGCATAGGTTTAACCATTCTGAAAGGAGGGGGATATGCCAGGAAAACGGTGGTGTGGCGCATTGGTTCTGGTTCTGTTGGCGTTAGCTTCGCTTGCTGCCAGACCGGCGCAGGATTGGCCTCCTGGAACCGCGATTCTCCATGGTTTTGTGTTCCACGACCTGAACGGCGATGGCAAATGGAATCACCCCAATGGTAATGGTGTTTTTGATCCAGCGAAGCCCGATAAGTGGGAACCCGGCTTTGGCGGCGTGCACTTCACAGCCAGCTGCGGGGATTTCTCGGTGGTGGGCTATTCTGAACCGCGTTCGGTGGATGCATACGGGCATGTCTTTGCCACGGGCGATTTCGGTCCGGTGCTCACACCTTGTGATTGGACCGTGACGCTACACGTTCCAGAGGGGTATGTGGCAACAACGCCCATTCAGCAGAAAGCGCTGATTCCAGATGCGGGCGGAACGGCATTCCCGGCAGTGTTGTTCGGTCTGACCGGAGGAACGTTGCCCAAAACCGGCGCAGTCGCGCAGCCATTTCTGCTGGGTGTAGCTCTTGTCTTTGGAAGCGAAATGTTGCTAGCCACAGTGGCGGGGTATTTTGAGCGGCGCAGGCGCAGCTAACAGCCCCCCGTGTTTGGAAAGTCGGCGGCAGGTAATTCTTGCCGCCGACTTGTGCTTGAGCAACTCGATCTCAATAACCGAGGTTTTTGTCCACTACATGGCGCAACGGTTCTCCCCGTAAGTACCGCTCCAGGTTATCCAGAAATAGCTCCGCCTCACGTTCTTCCAAATGTGGGGTGCTCCATGAGTTGTGTGGGGTGATGATAACATTCTCCATGTCCCACAGCGGGGAGCTCGCTGGCAGCGGTTCGTGCGAGAAGACATCCAGCGCCGCGCCGCCTAGCTGTTGGTTCTGTAGCGCGCGGATGAGCGCCGGTTCATCCACGATAGCTCCGCGAGCGATGTTAATCAACCAGGCATCAGGGTGGAGAGCGCGCAACTGTGCCTCGCCGATCATCCCGCGAGTTTCAGAAGTCAACGGGACGGCGAGTACGGCGAAATCCACTTGCGCCAGCAGGTCCTCCAGTTGTTCTGGCGGAAAGAGCTGCTCGACATTGGGCGCACCCTCTTCAGGACGACGCCGGGTCGCCAAAACATGCATTCCTAGCGCACGGCACAACCGGGCAATCTCTGCGCCGATGCTGCCCAATCCTACGATGCCGACGGTCAGCCCGGCAAGCTCTCGCAAGGCTTGTTTCTTCCAGCGATGCTCTCGTTGGTATGCCATGAATACCGGCATCTGTTTGGCAATCATCAGCATGTAGGCGAGCACTGTCTCAGCGATGGGAAGGTCGAAGACCCCTCGGGCGTTGGTGAGGGTTACCGGTGCGGCGCGCAGAGCTTCATCCAGGGCGTGTTCGACCCCGGCGCTAACTGTGCACCCATTTGAGGGTTGGAAGCGCATAGAGCGATTGCCTGATTCCCGCTGGCAATTGCCAGGGCAGCATAAGCACTTCTGCCCCCTCAATTTCGCCTTGAGGTGTGCCATGCTGGTCGAGGATGACAAAGTCGCAGGTCTCGAGCATCGTACAAGCGCGTGCTTCTACGTGTGCGATCACGAACTCGGGTATGACAATTTTCATCGCGTTGCTCCTTTCGAAATCTCGCCATGCATTTTGCCGCGAGAGGCGCACCCGGGTTGGGGTTCATTCCATGAGGATACCTCATTCAATCAGGAACGCAATTGGACGCGAGGTTAAGTATCCCCCAGTTGTCCATAGGATCTCGGTCTGGTATGCTTCACGATTTTGCGCACACCTCATCATAGGGTAGCTGCGTCGGGGGTCCATCTCAAGTTGGAGGCAATAGAAAGTCAATTTTCATGCAAGAGTTTTTTGTCTGGTTGATTTTTTGCAACGGGGGCGCGCCCCCGCTGCAAAAAATCAACTTTTCCCTGCCTGAAGTTTGGCTCTTTTTGGGAGGGACTTGAAAAAACATGCCCTTGCGGTTAAAGTAATAGTAGTGACACCAAAACTTAACCGGAGGGCATGCTACCATGAAGGATACACTCGAAACGCAAATTACGCCAGTGCTGTTACCGGAATTGCTGCAGTTGCTGGAAGGTGCGCGGGATTGTTTTGGGCAAGAGCGCGTCTTCCGACGCGCGCTGGCGCTGAGTTTTGCGGAATTCTTTACCCTGGGGCGGCATACGATCACCCAACTATTGCGCACCTTGGGGGCGGTGGAGCAAGATTGGACGGCGACCTATCGGCTGTTTAGCGCGGGACGTTTCGATGAAGCACTAGCCGGGCAGTATCTCTTTAAGCAGACCTTGCAGCAGGTGCCCGAGACGGAACCGTATCTGCTCACCAGCGACGCGGTGCATATCTACCGCACAGGGATGGAGGTGGCGGGGAGCAGTTGGGTGCGCGCCCCGAATACCGCACCCTTCAACCGGGGGTTGCAGCGGGGCCAGCGGTTTGTAGAAATCGCCTGGCTCACGCCGAACGAGGCCAGTTATCGGCGCGCGGTGCCGTTACGCTGGCTCCCAGCCGTCACGGAGAAAGCGGTCCCCTCGGATGCGACCCCCTGCAAGGAGTGGGAAGCGGGGTTGCAAGGAGTGCAGTGGGTGCGGGAGAGTTTGGATGCTGCGGGGCGGAGCACGCAACGCCTAGTGGCGATCTTTGACGGGGCTTATGATACCCAAGGCATCTGGCGCGAGGTCCCGGAACAGACCACTTTGGTCGTCCGTTGCGCCAAGAATCGCGCCTTGTATTACTTACCGGAATCCAAAGCCACACCTGGGCCGGGAGCGCCGCGGAAGTATGGGGAGCGCGCCCCGCTGCCACGCGAGTTCATTCACAAGCGCAAGCACTTGCAGGCACTGGACCTCGAGATTCGCGGGCAGGTGCGGCATTTGAAGTATCGCCTGGTGGGACCCGTCTTAGTCGAGGGCGCCCCGGACCGCCCGTTGTTCCTGATCGCCGTTGCCGGTCAGACCTGGGGCAGCAAGAAGCGGCGCCACTACCGTAAACCCGCCTACTTCTTGATCAATGCGCTACACCAGGGCGACGCGTGGGTCTTGCCGTACTCGGTCAAGCAGGTGTTGGAATGGGCCTGGCAGCGCTGGGAATGTGAGGTGGGGCACCGGGAGCTGAAGAGCACCCTGCAAATTGGCAGCAAGCAATGCTGGGGTCCGCACTCCGCTTTCGCGGCAGTCCAGTGGGGAGTCTGGCTCTATGGCCTCTGTGTGTTGGCGGCGTATCGCGCCTGGGGGGTGACCCGGGGCCCACGGCGTCAAGGCCGGTGGTACCGGCATGCGCGGCGCTGGTCCTGCGCCAGTATGTGGAATGAGTTACGGGCTGAATTGTGGGCGGTGGGGGAATTTTCCCCCCTTTGTATGCCGACCCTGGATAAGTGGCTGAAAAAGGAGACCTGGTTGACCGGTTTGGGCAATGCACTGGCAGATCCAGCCCTCATTTAGGGCTTTTCACCCTAATTACGGGCTGTTCGCAGCCTCAAAAGAGCCAAACTTCAGGGGGAGATGGCGGGGTAGAACGCGGCAGGATGCTGCTACTTAATCACTACTTTCAGACGTCCCCACGGGACGGGGAGACGACTATGCAAAAAAGTGAATCACACCCGTGAGATAAAAACCTTTCCTTGCCCCTTTTTCCATTCCTTTTATACTTATCCTGGTACTTCAGATGGTCGGTAGAGAATGTGGAGGCGGGGCTATGAAACCGGGCAGTCGTGACATCAAATACAGCGTGCTCATCACCGGGCTGGAACTGGAGGAGCTGCAGCGCCACGCCTGGCAATTGGCGGAGTCGTTTGGCCTCGACCAGCGCATCGCCGCCTACCGGGGCCAACGCCCCATCGGCCTGTATCGTTGGGACCTCGAATACCTGCAAGACGTCATCGCCATGGCTCTAGAGAACCCCAAAGAATACCCTGACCATTCCACGCCTGGTTATGCCGCGCTGCGCAATCTCTACGAGCGCATCCGGCAACTCTGTGCAGAGGCGTTCGAATCGTAATTGCGATCCTGTTGGGAGGCGTGTGACCTACAACCCTGCGATTCACCACCGTCGTTCGATTCGCCTCAAGGGTTACGATTACACCCAATGTGGCGCCTATTTCATCACCCTCGTCACCCAGGGGCGGGAGAGTTTGTTCGGTCATGTGGTTGATGACGCCATGCAATTGAATGATGCCGGGCAGATGATTCTCCGTTGGTGGGACGAATTGCCGAACAAATTCCCCACATCATTCCCGAAATCGCCATCGTCATGCCCAACCATTTCCACGGTATCATCGTCATCACCGGTGGGGCGATTGATGATGCGGGTGTTGGGGCGGACGTTGTTGGAGTGACTGGTGGGGCGGCCGTTGGGGCGGGCGTTGGGGCGGATGGCGTTGGGGCGGACCTGCGTGTCCGCCCTCTTCACGCAGGTGCGGGCACACACGCAGGTGTGGGCACACACATAGGTGCGGGCACACACGCAGGTGTGCCCCTACTACCGTTTCCCTTACCCTGTGGTATACTTTCCCCTAATGCTATTTCCATTACCCGCCCGGATGCGTGCTTGGCACCGGAGCCGATTCTGAGGAAGGACCCTGATCTATGCCCTTATGGCGCCGACGTTGGCAGATTGCCCCCGCCGCTCCCCCGGCGTGGTTCGAACATTATCCCGATACCCATCCGCGCGTGCTTCAGGTCCTTTACAACCGCGGCATGACCACCCCCGAAACCATCCAGGCTTTCCTCGCTGAGGAGGGCGCCTTTGAGAACCCGTGGAGCATGGCGGGCATGCACGAAGCCGTCTTCCTCATCCGCCAGGTGGTCTCCCGCAACCTGCCCATCGCCGTCTACGGCGATTACGATGCCGACGGCATCACCGCCACCGCCATCCTCGTCGAAACTCTCCAGGCGTTGGGCGCCCAGGTCCGCGCCTACATCCCCGACCGGGTCGAGGAGGGCTACGGACTGAACCTCGAGGCGTTGCAGACCCTCGCAACGGAAGGCACCCGCCTCCTCATCACCGTGGATTGCGGCATCCGCTCGCTGGAAGAGGTCGCCCTGGCGCGCAGGCTCGGCTTGCAGGTGATTGTCACCGACCACCACCATGTGGGCGCAGCCCTCCCCGCCGCCGATGTCATCCTCAACCCGCGGCGTCCCGAGTGCAGCTACCCTTTCCCTGACCTCGCGGGCGCGGGCGTCGCCTTCAAACTGGCGCAGGCGCTCTTGCGCGCCAATCGCCAGGCGCCCCTGCCCAGCACCCGGCGCGAGCTGCCCGAGGAAGACCTTCTCGACCTGGCGGCGCTCGGCACCATCGCCGATATGGTCCCGCTCCTGGGCGAAAACCACGTCATCGCGCGGCAGGGTTTGCGCAAGATCAACGAGGCGCGCCGTCCCGGGCTTGCGGCGCTGATGCAGATTGCCAACACTCAGCCCGGCAAAATCACCGCCGCCACCATCGGTTTCGTCCTGGCGCCGCGGCTCAACGCCGCCGGGCGCATCGGCGAAGCCTCGCTCGCCTTCGACCTCCTCGTCGCGCCCGACCTCTCCTCCTCCCTGCCCTTAGCGCAGGGCTTGGAGCAGCTCAACCGCGCCCGCCAGGACCTCACCACGCAGGTGCAGGAGGCGACTCGCGCCATGGTGCTGCAAGGGGAGGACAACCCGCCGCTCTTTTTCGCCGTCGCCGAGGATTTCCCCTCCGGCATCATCGGCTTAGCCGCGGGGCGCCTGGTCGAGGAATTCTACCGTCCGGTTGTCGTCGTGGAGCGGGGCGAGCCCTTCAGCCGTGGCTCCGCGCGCTCCATTCCCGAATTTCACATCACCCAGGCGCTCGATACGATGGCGGACCTGCTGGAGCGCTACGGTGGGCACGCGGCGGCGGCGGGCTTCACCGTGCGCACCGAGAACCTCCCGGAATTGCAGGCGCGCTTGCTGGCGCTCGCGCGCGAGCAGCTCGAGGGCGTCACGCTCACGCCGACCCTGCACATTGACCTCGAAATGCCCCTGACGGAGCTCTCGTGGGAGCTCCATCAGGCGCTGGCGGTGATGGCGCCGTTTGGCTATGGCAACCCCGAACCGCTCCTGGTTACCCGCGGGCTGCGCATCCTGGATGCGCGCTCCGTGGGTTCGGATGGACGCCACCTCAAGCTCACCGTGACCGCGAACGGGAATTCCGCCCGAAACGGTGATTCCCCGCGCCCATGGGATGCCATTGCCTTCCGGCAGGGCGAATGGCTTGGCAGGCTCCCCGCGACCGTGGACCTGGCATACAACCTGGCGCTCAACGAGTGGAATGGGCGCGCAACTTTGCAGCTCCGGGTGCAGGATATTCATCCGGCGGAATAGTGAGGGCGCTTGAACATGATCACCATTACTGGCGAACATCTGACGATGGAGGACGTGGCGGCGGTAGCGCAGGGCGCGTCCGCGACGCTCGCCCAAGAGGCAGTCGCCGCGATGGCGCGCTCGTGGGAGGGCGTGCAAACGCTGCTGGCGCGTGGCGAAATCGCCTACGGTATCACCACCGGCTTTGGCGCCTTCAAGGGGCGCATCATTCCGCCGCACGAGGTCGCCGCGCTGCAGCGCAACCTCGTGCTCAGCCATGCCGTCGGCGTCGGTCCCCTGCTGGATGCCGCCGCCGTGCGGGCGGCGATTGCCGTGCGCGTGAACACCCTGGCGATGGGCTACTCCGGCATTCGCCCGCAGGTGGTCGAAGCCCTGCTGCACCTGCTCGATGCCGGCGTCATTCCCTGCATCCCCGCCTATGGGTCCCTGGGCGCCAGCGGCGACCTGGCGCCTCTGGCGCACATCGCCTGCGTCCTCATCGGCGAGGGCGAGGCGCTCTACCGGGGTGAGCGCTTGCCCGGCGGCGAGGCGCTGCGTCGCGCGGGTCTGGAACCGGTCACGCTCGGCGCGAAAGAGGGTCTGGCGCTCATCAACGGCACCGCGGTCACCACGGCGCTCGGCGCCCTGGGCGTGCTCCGCGCCGAAAACTTGATGCGCGCCGCCGATATTACCGCCGCGCTCACGGTGGAAGCCCTGCGCGGCACCGGCGCGGCTTTCGATGCGCGCGTGCACCTCGTGCGCCCGCACCCCCGGCAGGTGGATACCGCCGCGAGCCTGCGCCGCCTGCTCGAAGGCAGCACCTTCCTGCGCCCGCACGACCCGCGCGATATTCAGGACGCCTACAGCCTGCGCTGCATTCCGCAGGTCCACGGCGCCGTGCGGGATACCGTGGCTTACGCGCGTTGGGCGCTCGAAATCGAGCTCAACGCGGTCACCGATAACCCGCTCATCTTCTTCGATGCTGCGGGCAATCCCGAAGTGGTCTCCGGCGGCAATTTCCACGCCGAACCGGTGGGTCTGGCGCTGGACTATCTCAAGCTCGGCTTGACCGACCTGGGCAACATCAGCGAGCGGCGGACCGCGCGCCTGGTGGATGAGGCGCTCAGC
>JAKJAC010000182.1 GCA_022707705.1 Chloroflexota bacterium | reverse complement strand
CCCCTCGGGCAGCTCGCTCGAATTTCGCGTAGCTGTGTCCAGTGGAGCTGCGGCCGGTCCCTTCGCAGGCTCAGGGCAGGCTTCTGACCGAGCCGTCGCGGGGACACGAATTTGAACGGGCGACGCGGGCGCGGTCAGGAGACCGGCCCGAGCTGAAAATGAAGGAACCCGGCCCGAGCTGGCGAGCAGGCTAAAGGAAAACCAGAACCGGGTCTGGAAGCTCCAAATGGTTTCCAGACCGAAATACGAAAGTGTCCATGAAAACCTATAAGCAGCTCTACTCACAAATCATTGAATTCGACGCGCTCTACGCGGCGTTTCGCCGGGCGCGACGCGGCGGCAAGCGCGGCAAAGCCGAAGTCGCGGCCTTCGAGTATCACCTGGAGGAAGAGCTCTGGCGCCTGCACGAGGAGCTGGCAACCTTCACCTACCAACCCGGAGCTTACCGGAACTTTTACATCATCGAGCGTAAGAAGCGCAAAATCTCGGCAGCGCCCTTCCGCGACCGCGTTGTGCATCACGCGCTCTGCGCCGTCATCCAACCCATCTTCGAAGCGCGGATGATCGCCGATAGCTATGCCTGCCGTGTGGGCAAGGGCACCCATCGCGCCGCCGACCGCGCGCAGAACTTCGCCCGCGCGGATCGCTACGTGCTCAAATGCGATATCCAGCAATTCTTCCCCAGCATCGATCACGCCGTCCTCAAGAGGCTGCTGGCGCAGCACATCGCCGATGCCGGTACCCTCGGGTTGGTTGGGCGCATCATTGATAGCGGCGCGGGCGTGCTGGATAGTGAAACGACCCCGCAATGGTTCCCGGGCGATACCCTTTTCGACGCGCTGCGTCCCAAGGGCTTGCCCATCGGCAACCTCACCAGCCAATTCTGGGCCAACGTTTACCTCAACGCGCTGGATCAATTCGTGAAGCGTGAGCTGCACTGCCGCCACTATGTGCGCTATGCCGATGATTTCCTGCTCTTCCATGAGAATAAGGCGCAGTTGCACGCCTGGAAAGCCGACATCGTAGACTATCTGGCGACGTTGCGCTTGCGTCTGCACGAACGCAAAGCAGTGATTTGCCCAACTCGCGACGGGGTAGATTTTGTAGGCTATCGCATTTTCCCGGATCACCGGCGGCTGCGTAAGGATAATGTGCACGCCTTCGCCCGGCGCCTGCGGGGGATGCGCGCAGCCTGGCACAATGGCGATGTGGCGTTGGAGCACGTGACGCGCTCCGTGCAGGCGTGGATTGCACACGCGGCCCACGCGAATACCTATCATCTGCGCGAACGGTTGCTGGCAGAGGTGGTGTTTTGATAGCAGAAACCATTTTCAACGCAGAGACGCAGGGTCGCAGAAAAAATGAATGCCAGGTTTCCCATCTCGCGTGCGGGTGGCGCCGGCGATGAGAGCCTCCTCCGAATACATCATTTTCCCGAAGACGCACGATCTGGTGCTGTGGCTGATGCAGACGACACAGCATTTTCCGCGCAGCCAGCGTTTCGTCATGGCCAAGCGAGTGCAGGACGCGGCGCTGGATTTCCATGATACCTTGATAGCAGCGCGCAAGGCGCCCGCTGCAGAGCGGGAAAGAGCGCTCCTGCGTGCGGATGTGGCGCTGGAGACGTTGCGCCTGCACCTGCGCCTGTGCCAGGAACTGCACCTGCTCACAGGGCCGCAATACAGCCATGTTTCGGCGCTGGTGGTGGAGGTGGGCAAACTGCTGGGCGCATGGCGGCAAGGCAAGGGCCGGCGACCGGAAGTGCAGGATCACCAGGTGACGGCAACGTGATTACCGCACTGTACGACTACAGCGTGGTGAATTGCGAGACAGGCAACGCGAACCGGCAACGGTTCTGGTTGTGGGGATGGGACCAGATGTGCTGCGTGGGGGCTCGTGGAACAACAATGAGAACAACACGCGCGGCGCGAACCGCAACAGGAACACGCCTTCCAATACGAACAACAACAACGGGTTTCGGTGTGGTGTCTCTGCTGCGCCAGTACTCCCCGGGCGGAATGCCCACTCGTTCCGCGCGGGTGGGCCGGAATACGGGGAGCCCAGGGCCCATTCCCGGCCGGCGGCAACGCCGGTCAAAGAGTAGCGGGAGCGGCTTCACCAGGAAGCCTCCCGCACAGCCCTGCCCCTTGTGGTAGGCAGCGCTGCTGTCGAAGCTCGGGGCAGGGAGCCTGAGATGTGACGACCGGAGTTTTTTAGTTGCTAAAAATTGACAAAGAGAGACACATGATTGAAGCATGTCCTGGGTGCATTAGAAGCAACCGACCTGAGCGGCTGAGCGCTGCTGATCGGTCTCTTCGCTGGCTTAGGGCAGGTTCCTGGCAAAGCCACGCGAGATAGTTTCGTATTTGATTAGGAGGTGCTATGAAGCGCATTCGCATTCGCACAGAACAAGTACGCGAGGTCGCGCGGCGTTTTGACTATGTCAGTACGCAGCTCACCGAAACCGGCGCTGCTTTGCGCCGCGCCATCCATTCTCTGGATACCGGCGCCTGGGATGGGCGTAGTCGTTGGCGGATCGAAGCTGAACTGGGACGCGTCACTCCACAATGCCAGGATCTATCTGAAGAACTCCACCATCTGGGGCGCCTGCTGGATAGAGTTGCGACTACGTTTGAACAACAAGATGCTCAGGCATCCAATGCGGTTTTTGACTTGCCCTGGGATATTGAGCTACTATTACCTCCGATGATTGCTGTGGATGTCAACGGCGCTGAAAAGGAAGCGCTCGTCGCAGGTCAGGATGGCATCGCGGAACATCTTAAGAATCTCAAGAAATCTTCTGAAGACTTCCAACATTTGATGAATTTCAGAGATATTGGCGCGAGCTTTGTGGTGGCCGGTCTCTTGACCCACGGTAGCACTTACCCGGGGCAGGTTATATTCAAGGGTGCGCATGATTTGAAGGAGTGGGCGGGACTCAGCCCCTATCTCACTCACATCAAAGCTGCTAATCTACCCAAACACATGGCGAAGAGCGCTTTCAAAGATAGTTTTAGCAAAAGTAGCATCCTTTTAGAAGGCGCCAGTGAGCTGGGTGAAAATTGGGAGGAATATAAGGGCGATGCCGGCAAGATTGCCACCGGCGTGATTGTGGACACCGCGTTGGGCGTAGGCTGCTCCGCGGTTGGCGCATGGGCTGGCGCTGCTGCGGGTGCGGCGCTTGGCAGTCTTTTGGGACCTGTAGGAACGGTGATCGGAGGGAAAGTTGGTGGTGTCTTGGGGAGTATGGCTGGTTCTTGGGCTGCTGAGAAGTTGGAAAACGTCAAGATTGGTGATCAGGAGCTGGATCAGTGGCTGGTGGACGGTATTTCCGGTGGTATCAAGGCTGGTGGGCAGCACCTTGATCGGGCGTTGGACGACCTTGCGGGCGGGGTGAGCCGCCTGTTTCAATTCTGAGATGGCGTGAAGGGAGAATCACCGTGGTTGACACAGAATTCTTGCTCAGTGTTGAGGAACTGGCTTTGGCGTTCAGCGCTTTGGGGCAGCCCCAGATGGCGCATGACATTATGGTGGCGCAATTGGGGAATATGCCTGCCGATGAAGCTCACGTGCGTTTGAAGACTGCTGGACACTCGCTATTGGCGCGGGGGTGGTTGACTCTGGATGCCGAAGCCCGTTTGCATTTGGCGCCGGATTTGGAGCGTGCTGCGTCTGCCCTTGTGCAACCAGTCTTTTCGCTGCGTTATCATCGCTCTCAGCCTCAGGGGCAGTGGTCGGCGGCGTTCCACTTCCTCAACGGCGCGATTATTGCCCATCGCGTCGAACAGGGTGTGCTGCATCATCTGGTAGAACTGCATGACCCTGCAGCGGCGATCCAGCAGGGCGTGGAATTCTTCGATCTGGCACGGGTCCCGGCTTTTGAGGCGCCGCTGAACCGCCTGTCGGGTGACATTCTGACCGCGCTAAAGGACCTGGACGCCGCTGCGCTGCAAGAGCAGCTCCAGGCACAGCCTTCCCTATCTAATGTGGCTCGCCAGTGGTTGAGCGAGGATCTGCTGAACAGTCGCTTCCGCGGCAGCGCCCTGCGGGTTGTATATACAGCTGATCATGCTCCCACCTCCGAGAGAGGGCTGCTGCTCTTGGGAGGGCCGCAACGTAGTTGGTTATTCCGGTTCAACGGTCCAGATGCTGGCGCCCCCGTGGATGTGTTGCCTGGAACTGCGTCGCAGTTTGCGCAGGAAATACGCGACTTGTTATCTTGATGTCCCTGTAACTCTCGAATCGCCATAGGAGCGTCTGCGTGTCCGAATCGATTGTAACTCCCGATATCCCACAGTTATTAGCCGCGTTGGAACGCCGCGCCCTGGATACATCCGCATCGCCTTCCGGACCGCTCTGGGGGCAGTTGGAGCGTATTCCCTGGGTGCGCGTGCTGGGATTGGCGCGCTTCTGGGAAGCGCCCACCGCGCCGGATTTTGCCCAAAGCGTCAGTGATTGGGTCACCGGTCTGAGCGGATTGGGGCAACCACTGCTCTTTGCCCTTATCGGGGGACCTCGTGGTGTTCAAATCTACGTCGGCATCGAAGACCTCGGCGCCGAAGCGCTTCTGCGCGCGTCCCTCGCCGCGGCTTTCCCTGGCATTTTGCTGGAAGAGGGCGCTGCTTTGACACTTGGCTCCTCCCTGGAAGCTCTAGGATATTTTAACCATCAAGGACGTCTCACTGGCATTCCGGACCTCAAGAACTTGTCTGGAGATGACTCTCGGAATCGCGCCAGCGTACCGCAGGTGACTGTGTCAGCAGTTCAACCGCGTCTTGAGCGGCTGATGCGGGGACTTTATGGTCGCAGCTGGGGATATTTCGTCCGTGCAACGCCACTGTCTGCGCGCGAAGCTTTGCAGCGTTCGGAGGCGTATGTGGCTCAACTCTCCGCGATTTCCGGAATGGTGGATTGGCAACAGAGCAAGCAGGCGCAGGAGCTGCAGACGGTTGGACCCAATCGCCAGCGCAGCGAGTCCGAATCCCTCAACCGCACCGTCACCGATTATCGCGCGCGTCGCTGCCGTGATTTGCTCGAACGTCAGGCATTGCGTTACCAAATAGGCCAGGCGCAGGGATTGTGGACTGTAGATGTTCACTGCTTCACGCCGGATGCAACGACGCTCGGTCCACTGCGGGCGTTGCTGAGTGCGGTCTTTGCCGGACCGGAATCCTCCCCGGAGCCCGTGCGGACCTTTGCGTCTCGTTTAGATAGCCGCACCCCCGCTGAAGATTTCAGTACCGTACTGCATTCCGGTGAATTGGCAGGGCTGCTTCAGTTGCCTGCCCAGGAGTTCCCCGGTTACCGCATCACCTCATACGCGCCATTCGACACCGACCCCCTACCGGCTGAAGCAGGACAGGATATCAACATCGGCAAGATCCTTGATGGCGGTCGCCCTACCGGCAATTGGTTTCTTGTGCCGCAGCAAGACCTGGTCAAACACGGCTTGGTGGTGGGTGTTACCGGTAGCGGCAAGACCAACACGCTTTTCTACATCCTGGAAAAGTGTTGGCGCCAGGGTATCCCATTTCTGGTGGTCGAACCTGCCAAGTCAGAGTACCGTGATTTGCGCGCGGTAGCGGGCATGGAATCCTTGCAGGTCTATACGCTGGGCGATGAGACTGTGGCGCCATTGCGCCTCAACCCCTTCGAGTTCGAGATGGGTCCCGCCGGGCGTATCCACGTGCAAACCCATATTGACTATCTCAAATCCGTCTTCAATGCCGCATTTATCCTTTATGCTCCAATGCCTTACGTGTTGGAGACCTGTTTGCATGAAGTCTACCAAGACCAGGGCTGGGATTTGACCACCGGTTTGAACCGTCGCCTCTCGCCCGAGCTGCATGTAACCGCAGCTCAGTCCTGGTCGATTTTCCCCACACTCAGCGACCTCTATCGCAAAATTGAGGCAGTGGTGGAGCGCTTGGGCTATGAAGAGCGCATCAAGATGGATGTTCGTGCTGGTTTGCAGACGCGCGTGGGGAGTCTGATGCTGGGTAGCAAAGGGTTGATGCTGGACACGCCTCATTCAGTGCCGATGGGGCAGTTGCTCAGTCGCCCCACCGTCTTAGAGCTCGAGCGTATCGGTAACGATGATGAAAAAGCGTTCTTGATTGGCTTGTTGCTCATGCGTTTATATGAGTACCGCCGTTTACAATCCCAGGGTGGGGCGGCGGGTATGCACCTGCAGCATATTGCCGTGTTTGAGGAGGCGCATCGCTTGCTCAAGAATGTTCCCACGCAAGTGGAAACGGAAGCTGCTAATGTTAAAGGGCAGGCGGTGGAGGTCTTCACCAATATGCTTTCCGAAATCCGAGCTTACGGACAGGGCGTGCTCATCGCCGAGCAGATTCCCACCAAATTGGCGCCGGATGCCATCAAGAATACCAACCTCAAATTGTTGCATCGCATTGTCGCCGCGGATGACCGTGACATTATGGGTGGTACAATGAACCTGGATGAGCCACAAAAGCGCTTTGTGGCTTCGTTACCCACTGGCAGGGCGGTAGCCTATGCGGAGGGCGCTGACGGGGCTTTTCTGTTGGAGATTCCTAACTTCAAGCGACGCTTGGAAAGCCAACGGGCTTCAGATAGGATGATTGCTGAGGTCATGCAACCTGTGGTGCAGACAGCTTTATACGACCCGGCCCCAGGTTACTGCGACACTATCGAACGTGTGGTGGGACGCTTTGACTCTGGATTGCATGACGGCGCTCTTGATATCCTGCGCCATCCTGACTTCCCGCGTACCTGGGCGCGCTATACACTCTCTGCATTGCTGAGTCCGTCTCAGGTCATCCAGGGCTATCGTAATCTCTTGACCTTACAGCGTGGTTTGACCGGAGGGTTGGGGGCAAACCAAGAGCAGCAGATCATGCTGGCTTTATTGTTACACGCGGCAGCCGAGCATTTCGCCGTGCGTGGACGGCAGTATAATTGGGCTTATCCCGTAGCTGAAGAACTGCGAGTTTCGTTTGTCACTGTATTGGCGCCGGTAGTAAGGCAATACCCTGCAAATGAGGATTTGCCAACGTGTTTGAGCGATGCTGCTTTGTCTGTGTGGCAGGCATACGCAGTCCAATATCAGCAGCAAGTGCGCCGCGAGGTTGGGCCTTTTGCTGCTTGCGTCCACTGCAACCGGCGCTGTCTCTATCGCTACGAGGTGGCTTTGTGGGTTTCCGATAGAGTTCTGGAACGTGATTTCTCCACTATCATGCGCGACACCCGGAATGATCTGGAAATGTGGAAACAACTGGCGCAAATCTCCGAGCGCATGGCGCAGCAGGTAGTGGTCGGTGTTGATGCTTCGATTGTAAGAGAAATCGCTTTGTGTTATGCAACGCAGATGGGACCGCGTTTGGGTCTCAGTAGTATCAACCAACTAAAATTGGTCAGCAATATTTCACGAGCTTTAGCTCATAGAGGAGCCTGACATGCAAGATCCCTTTGAAGTTCCAGAATCAGATGCCTTGCGTCATGAAGGCGCCATCGATAGCGTCGAACTGGATCAGCGGTTGACACAGGCTGGCGATTTCTCATCCGATGTTCCATCACCTGGCGCGCCTCAACTCTCGAAGGGGGAAACGCCGGCTGAGACGCCGCAACCTGTTGAGCCTGCACTTGCTCCTGAACAAGCACCGCCTGGTGGGACTGCTTTCACGGAGCGTGGCATGGCAAACCGGATTGAAACCGGCGTCGAGAAGCCCGAAGTGACTGATTTTGATCGTAATGCTATGGTTCGAGAAGGTCCCCCTCCTGGTTGGTCGCCCGGTGGGGAGCACGGCGGTTGATGCTTGTGATTGTCTCTATCCCGAGATTGGAGGATTGACATGAGATGTTCTAATTGTGGTACCGAAAACCGTGTTGGCGCACGTAACTGCAAACAATGTGGTCAGCCTCTTCTGATTTCTGCGCCATCGGCGCCAGCGGCAGTTCCTTCGCCGGCGCCCTCGCCTGGATTATCGGTTTGTCCGAGCTGCGGCATGTCGTTGAAACCGGGAACGCGTTTCTGTACGCGCTGTGGAACGGAAGTCAACGCTACGCCGTTCAACCCGCCCCCGGCAAATGTCGCTCCCACACTTGCCCCTCAACCCCCTCAGGGGATGGTCCCAGAGTCGCCTCAGCCGCGATTAGTCCAACCCCCGGTGCCGATTCCCCCACCCTCTGTGGCTAATAGTGTTGCTCCCGTGCCATCTCCTATGCCCGTTTCTCCCAAGAAAACCGGGTTCCGAGTCTCGAAAGGTCTGGTGTTTGCAGGGATTGCTGTGCTGTTGCTCTGTGGCACTCTGGCAGTGCTTGCAGCGCTCTTCAAGCCTTGGGAAAGGCTATGGCCCGCGCCAACCCCTACGCCAACCTTAACTCCCACCGCTACCCCTGAACCCACACAGACGCCCACGCCTACGCTCACTCCAGCGCCCACGCCTACAATGACACCGACTTTGGAATCGGAAGCGCCCGAGGCTCCGGTACAGATTAGTTTGGATAGCCCGCCTTCATCGGTAGCAATTGGTGACAAGATTACTTTGGCTGTGAACATCACCAACACTACGGGTGTAACCCTGACTGAAGTTGCCTGTCAAATGCAAATAGAAGGGTTGTGGTATCCATATGTGGAGGTTGCGCCACTATTAGGACAGCGTGTGGATGATATCGCTCCTGAGGCTTTTGGTCGCTGTGCTTTCGAGATTACCGGGAAAACTTCTGGAGAAGTGCGGCTTAAGGTCCTGGTTTTTACCTTGGATCATCTCGACCTGAAACCGTCTGATGAGATTGTCATCAAAGTGGAGTAGCGCGTGAATTGAGACGGTAGCTCTCCATGAAAGCCCTCTCCCACTTCATCACCGGCGTCGCGATAGCCACCTTCTTCCCGGAGGTGGTGCGCAATGGCGCCCTGGGCGGGCTGCTCCCCATGCTTGGGGGCATCGGCGGCATTCTACCCGATACCCTCGACTTCA
>JAKJAC010000181.1 GCA_022707705.1 Chloroflexota bacterium | reverse complement strand
TCGTCTCAGTATATGATTTGAATGTCCCGGCTGCGTGAATGCGTTCACCAAGCTGGTTGCAGACGTTTGTTTGGATTCGTCGTTGAAATAACACATGAAACGAAAGCGAGGATACCATGAGATCTGTGTCGTTGTTCAGCCGAAACCAAGGTGTCAAAGGGACAATAGGGTTGAGTCTTCTGCTTGTGATGCTGTTATTGAACTCTTGCAAACTCTTTGGCCCTAAAGAGTGGGAGTATCTGAACGAGACCTTCACCTACCAAGAGACGTGCGCTCGGTTGGCGACCGAGGCTTTGACAGATGAGAACAATAAGGCATATGCAAGGGCCATGGCCGATGAATACGGGTATTCAGCCGAAATGATACAGACTATCTGGGAATGGCGTAATTCTTTTCTGTCAACGTTTACGACGGATGCAGCACGCAAAGTAGTTACCGATTACTCTGCGTGCGGAAAGGAAGAGCTCAATACCCACTTGACCGAGATGGGGAAGCAGAAATGGGAAATGGTCTCAGCGGTGGAACTCACGATACCCGTTGAATCAGGTGATCAACTTGGAATGGGCGGGATCGGATGGGGTTATGAAATAATCTGGAAACGGTAGCAAAGATCTCGATTATCTGAGATAGGAACCGTTTCGGTTTTTTCCTACAGTGGCAATACTGGCTAGACAGGCGCTAGACGTGACTTGCGAGAGGCGAAATAGCCCGATTACCGCAGCGATTTTGCCGTTCTGCCTCTGAATCCTCTTCCCCACGGCGTGGAGAAGAGGGCATGGGAGATGGGGTCTAGTTTGTTTTGCCACCGTAGTTTTTTTTTGCGCCGCACTCTGGTGCATGTGATTTCCGAGGTGGTTGCCGAGTTCTTCGTTCACGGCCCAGATTTGCTCATAAGTATTTCGATGTGACGCAGAGTGGACGGGAAGGCCCCCATCCACCGAGATCACGCGCTCCGGGCGGGTGCGCTGCGACCTCGACACCCGACATAAAGGTCACCACATCGAAGAGATCTCCCTGTGCCTGTTCGGCCAAGAGCCCCGCGCACAGCTCGCGGAACTCCCGCAACTTGGGGGAATCCACCTGGCTGAAGTAACGCGACGCCAGGCGCTGTCGGTTAGCGTTCAACTCGTGAATGCAGTAGGCATACTTCACACCTAACTGACCGCACAGCACCAAGTTCTGCGCTTCCGCAACCAGGTCGAGCAGCACTAGTCGCAGCTGCACCCGCTCGACAGGCATGTTGGCGGCCCGCGCTGTGCGTTCTACACCCCGGCCGAAGTACTGAATCCGCTTTCAGTACGCGCGCGCCTCCTCCATGGGGTTCAATTCGGCTCGCTGGACGTTCTCCAGCAAACATCACGCTGCTAGCCTGCTTGTCGTCCATGCGGCGGACCAGCGCTGGAATGTGCGCAAGGCCCAGGATCTGGTGGCAGCGATTCCCAATATGAAGTCCTTCGACATTAGTTAACCCTAAACAATCGGTACAAATCAGGCAATAGCGAAGCAGAAGCTATGTAAACCGGCTTTCAACGGGGATCTCATCCCTATGAAAAGCCATATTTGGAATTGCTGCAGCGGTAGAGCGACTCTTCAGTACTCTCCCACTTGCCCTGCCATTGAGTTGCCCGACAAGAAGGATAGGGTATACTGCCACAGCGATGATGAAAACCAAACCGATACACAACAACCCAGAACTGTTGATCGCCATGCTGCTATGCCTGGCGCCGCTCTTTGCCTGCGTTGCGCCGCCGATTGGAACGCCTACCTCCACAGTCACGTTGACTCCGCCGCCGCCCGCCCCCACCGCCACAGCAGAACCCCCTGATAGCGGGTGGCAAATGCTCCCCAATGGAATCGAGGTACGCAGCATCTCCGTCTCCGCCGAGGTCGGCATCGAGCGGCTGACAGTGGTGCGCCTCGCGCCGCAGCAGTTCGGTTTTCGCGTCACCTATACGCCCGGTTCAGCACAACTCATCAGCGAATGGGCAAGGCAAACTCAGGCGCAAGTCGTCATCAATGGCGGCTATTTTACCGAGGAACTGCTCACCACAGGGCTGATTGTGAGCCAGGGTCAACGTTACGGCAGCAGCTATGGGGATTTTGCGGGCATGTTCGCGGTTACAGATGGGGTGGTGAGCCTGCGCTGGTTACGCGAGTGGCCCTACGACCCCAATGAGGCTTTACAGGAAGCCGTGCAATCGTTCCCGGTGCTGGTAAAACCGGGGGGAGTGATGGGATTCCCCGCCGATGCTGATGATGGGCGCATCGCGCGGCGTAGCGTTATCGCGAAAGACCGGCAAGGGCGGTTGCTCTTCATCAGCGCCCCCCGCGGTTATCTCGGTCTGCACGCTCTGGCGGTGTGGCTTGCGGATTCGGACCTCGATATTGATATCGCGCTCAATCTCGACGGCGGCACATCCACCGGGTTGTGGGTAGCAGGGGACCTGCCCGCAGCACAGATTGACTCCTTTACAGCGGTACCATCGGTCATCACGGTTGGACCGTGACCCGTCCTAGCACCAGCACATCACCGCCGGTAGCCACCGGCAAGCGCTCACCGGAAAAGCGATACAATCCCGCCTGCAACGTAATTTCCCCCGGAGGCAATCCCAGCGGCAACCACAGACCATAGCGGTCAGGTATCGTTTCGCCCATAACCCAAGCCGTGGTAGGCAGAAAACCCTGCCCTGGTTCAGCATCGTTCTGCGCAACCAGCGTTCCTTCGGCATTCATCACATGGATGAAGACCTTGACGCGCTCTGGCGGCGGAGCGAGCGCCTGCCAGAACAGAGTCACCGGGACAATATCCCCGGGATGGAAAGCTGCCTCCGGTATAGCAACCCCCTCAAGCTGCGCCCATTCCCCCACGCGAACCTGCATTTGCGTAGGCGGTTCCGCTTCAAGAAGTCCCAAGCCATACTCCGATAGCCGCACATCCCCAATCCAGGTTTCCCGTGCCTTGTAAGCCCGCTGCGCCAGCTGTCTCTCGATGTGCTGCTGCGGGTCAGATTCGGCATCCCCCCAATAGAGCACGAACAGGCGGGGTGGGGTTGCCGCAAGAACGCCATCAATCCACGCGCCGGCAACCTCCGCTGTAGGATGATAGGGAGCGGGCAGAACGTGCGAACCGTGGAAATAATAGGTGAATACTTCCCATTGATTAGGCGCGCTCAGCAACACCGTCGCCTCAGCGCCGCCTTCCGCAGAAATGCGCGCAGCGATGCCCCGATAGTCCGCACGCGCATAGGCGGAGTTGGTGTAGAGATTGCGCAACGAAGAGACCCACACAGGCACGAAGAGCAATCCCAGCACCAACGCACCCCATTGCGAATACCGGATTAGATTTCGGGACAGGGTTTCCCGATGTTGGCGAGGGCGCAAGGGCAGCGCCAGTGTCACCGCAAGCGGCGCGGTCGAGATCGTGAGGAATTTGAGATAAGCCGGGCGATAAATCCCCAGGGCCGCAATAAGCACCAGAGGTAACCATGCTGTCAGCAACGTCGCCAGGGTCACAAAGCGCACTCGCGGACGACGAACCAGTTGCAGCATCCCCAACAACGCCGCGCTCAACAATGCCAACCCGCCAGCAGCTACCGGCAGTGTGATGCCCGTCAGAAACGTATGCACCAGTTCCAAGAGAGCACGCCCGGAGTTCAGGTCAGGTGGGCTCCACGAGGTCACTTTGAGCGCAGGGCGCAACCAGGGCAAAAAGCCAAGCGCAGCGAGAATATGCGCGATAATCCACAAACGCACTTTCTGCCAGACATAGGGCCGTTCAGCCAACCACGCCAGCCCAAAGGCCAGTTCCACTCCTAACAGAAAGAGCACGTAGGTGTACTGCGTGTATAAGCCCAGGATGATGCACCCCGTCAGGGCTAGAGCGGTTCTGGCGCGGATGGGCTTGGGGTTCGTGGGGAAGAATGCGGCAGCTGCCAGCAACGTCAACGCGCCAGCCAGCGCCAGCAGTGCATACATGCGCGCCTCTTGCCCGTAATACACTGCCAAAGGGTGTGCAGCGGCAAAGAATGCCGCACCAACCGCCACGGGGTGACCGCCGGCGCGCTTTCCCAGAGCAGCAGCGACCGCCACCGTGAGCACACCGCACAGCGCTGAAAAACTGCGCAGCGCAAACTCCGATCCCCCTACCAAAACACGCCACCCGGCTAAAAGGATATAGTAACCAGGGGGGTGAATATCCCCTGCCGCGCCCTCGATAATCAGCCGCAAGGAACGTTCCACCAGGCGCGCCGTATTCCCTTCATCGTTCCAAAAGGACTGTGCGTCCAAACGGTGGAAGCGCAGAGTGGCGCCCAGAAGGAGGGCAAGCAGCACCAGGCTCAACGTCAACCAACGGGGGAACAGCAGCTTGCGGTCCACAGTCAACGGCGCAGCTCCTGCGCGGGAGAGGCAAGCACAGCCAGGATGCGCTCTTCAGGAACGGCTCCACGTTGGACCACAGCGGGCGGCGTCGCGACGCAATCCACCACCGTAGAGATCACCCCGTATGGCGTGGGACCCCCATCGAGCACGAGAGACACAATATCGCCCAACTGCTCTACAGCCTCGGGAGCGTTGATACAAGAAGGGTAGCCTGAACGGGCAGCACGACCGACAATCAGATAGCCCCCCATAGCCTGTAACAATCCATGCAATGGGGCATAATTGGGGACACGTAACGCAATCCGTGGCGCTGACAAGGGGAAAGGAAAATCTGGAGCCGCCGGCAAAATCAAAGTGACCACGCCGGGCCAAAAGGCGCGTATCAGACGTTCTGCAACCGGCGTGAGCCGAGCTAATCGTCCGGCATCCACGGCAGAATCGAGCAATAGCGGCAAGGCGGGCCAGGGAGCGGTTTGGCGCCCCTCATACAGCGTGCGAATCATCACATCCAGCGCGTCAGGGATAACTGCCACACCATAGACGGTATCGGTGGGGACGACGACAAGCCTACCCGCTCGCAGATTTGCAATCGCCTGCGCAATGGCGCCAGGCTGCTGAATCGAAAGGCGGGGCACACTCACACCAGCGCCTCCTATAACACAAAGCGTTCCAGAGCTACCGCCACGCCATCATCTTCCAGCGGAGGCGCGATCCAATCTGCGGTTGACTGCAGATGCGCCGTTGCATTGCCCATCGCCACGCCAACTCCCGCCCATTGGACCATGGGCACATCATTCTCATGATCGCCCACCGCCATAACGTCCTCCCGTGAAATACCGAGGTACTCTGCCAACCACGCCAATCCCGTACCCTTATCCACCCCCACAGGCACGACCTCGATGAAACGGTCATGTGAACGAAAAACCTGCCCGCGGCCCGCGAAGGAGGCGCGCAGCAAGTCTCCCATCGCCGGAATCTCCGCAGCTTCAGCCACAAAAAGCACCTTGTCAGGGATGTGGTGCTGAAAAACCTGCTCCCAATCTGGAATGAGCGCATTGTTCAAGCCCAACAAAGCCTCATAGAAGCTGGGCATCTCGCGCAGCTCGCGCAGGAAAATCTCACCATCGGCATAGAGAACCGTGTGCCAACCCCGCTGCTCCGCTAATGCAACAGCATCACGGGCAACCTCCACCGGCAAAGGAACCCGCAACAAAGGCGTATCCGCATGCACCCACTGGATCCACCCCCCCTGGCAGGCGAGAAGCGGTGCGTCAATGTTCAAGTCAAGCGCATAGGGCAAAACCGTCGGGAACATCCGTCCCGTCGCGAGCGTCACAACAACCCCGCGAGCCTGCGCTGCGGCCAACGCCTCACGCACCCGTGGCGTGATACTCCGGTCAGGTCCCATCACCGTGCCATCCAAATCAAAAGCAGCCAACCGTATCATTATCACCCACCCGCGGCTTCAAGCCACAGCCAAGAGAATGCTCAATGCCGCAATCCAGATGCTGGATTGTAACAGTAACAAGCCTAACCAGAGGACACGCGCGAGCATGCGCTCGCGGCGATAGAAGATGATGCCGGCGCCCCCATTGAACACCAGGAAAATCGCCCCAAGCAGCGCCAAATAGAAGATACGGTTGGCACTACCGGTCAACAAGGGCACGCCCTGTGCATCAGCCTGCAGGACAATCTCTGGAGGCAAAAATGGGAAGCGCCAGGTCAACAACCCCAGGAGCAAGACCCATAACAAGATGCTGCTGCCAAACAATCCCCAAATCATGGGGTCACGCCAACTCTGCCAATCAAAGATAGCAGGATGACGTTCCGACTCTTCCAGCTCCTGAGTGGGTCCCATCCCCTGCCGCTCACTCAAGGCAGCAAGGAAATCCTCTTTTTTGGCGGGCGAGAGCGCATAGACACGCGTCGCGGTCTGGACAAAAACCAACTCAGCCAGGGGTTGGGAAGCATAGAAGTAAATGGGACCCAGTCCTTGGGCGCTCCCGACGCCGACCGAGAGACCGGGCCAACGCAATACGCCGCGCAGGCGCAATCCCTTGAGGTCAGCGGCAGTGAGCACTTTTTGAATCGCATCCAGCGGCACCTGGCGTTCATACGCTCCCCACTGAATGATAATGGCGTTCCGATCCAGTGTGTAGCTGGCATGGCTAAGCCCCCAGGTCCAATAGGCAAGAAAGCCCGCACAAGCCAATGCAGCCAGCGCGCCAAGCCCCAAAACAAAGGTAAGGATAGAAATGGGATTGACAATCGCCAATCCCAACATCAGAATTACCAGGAGAATCAGCATTGCCGCAAAAACGATCCCTAATACCTGGCCCCAACGGCCATCCAGATACCATTCAGTCACATTAGAGCTCCTGCCGTGATTCCAGGGCCCGGGTGAGGGTCACCGCATCGGCGTATTCCAGGTCACCACCCACGGGCAATCCGCGTCCCAGGCGTGTGACCCGCACGCGGCTAGATTTCAGACGCCCCAGCAGATAAGCAGCGGTATAGTCGCCCTCGCTGGTCGGATTCGTTGCCAGAATCACTTCCCGTATATCGCCTTTTGCCAGACGCAACTCCAGTTCTTTGATGCGCAGGTCTTCCGCAAAAATGCCCTCCATGGGAGAAAGCGCACCATTGAGAACATGAAACACGCCCCGGTATTGGTCAGTCCGCTCCAACGCCAACAGGTCAAGCGGCTCTTCAACCACACAGAGCAAGCCGTGATCGCGCGCCGGATCAGCACAGATAGGGCAAGGGTCTTGCTCTGTAACATTGAAACATTGCGAACAAAAACGGGTGTTCTCCACCAGATTGCGGAGCGCTTCTGCCAGGCGCAATGCCAGCTCCGATCGTCCCCTCAGCAGGTGGAATGCCAGGCGGGAGGCCGTTTTGGGACCAATGCCCGGCAATTCGGAGAAGGTCTCGATCAGTTGGGTAACGGAGGGGGGAACAGCACCCTGCGCCATAGATTACAGGCCCGGCAGGCCCATTCCTCCGGTCACTGCTGCCATGCGGTCAGCCATCATTGCCCGCGCCTTCTGGATGGCTTCGTTGACTGCCGCCAGGACCAGGTCTTGCAACATCTCGACGTCTTCCGGGTCCACCACATCGGGTTTGATGACGATGCCGCGCACCTCCAGCCCTCCCGTGATGCTGACTTCGACGGCGCCGCCACCCACGCTGGCAGTGACCACCTGTTGCTCCACCTCATTCTGAATTCGTTCCACCTCTTGCTGCATCTGCTGCACCTGGCGCATCAGATTACCAGGGTCAAGCCGCATTCCACCACCTCGTCGTGACATAATGAGTATCCTCCTTCAGAAATAGTGCTCAGAACGCTCCCGTTTCAGGGATGAATCATCCACCACATAGGATTAAGACTACTCCACAATCTTTGGGTCCGCTCCCAGCTCGGTTTTGGCGCGCTGAATGAGCGGGTCGCTTTCCAGGGGGTCTTGCGGCGGCTGGGGCGAGTGCGCCACCGCCGACGGCGCCGGCGCCGCCTGCGTCGCCGGTGACACAGAACCTGCAGCCGGACCAGACCAGTCCTTTTCGAGCTCGCAGCGTATCCGCAAACTGCCTCCCAGCAGTTTCGACATCAGGCGCTCGAGCGCCGCACGATTCTCAGGTGTATTGAACTTGCCACGATGAAAATTGTGCTTGAAACCCAACACTAACTGACCCTCTTCGTCCAGTCCTAAAGGACGCGCATCATTCAAGAGCGCCGAGAGTGAAAGGTCCACTGCCCGCATCTGGCTCTTGATTTCACCCCATTGAGAAATGACACCGTCCACGAGAGAGTTATTGCCAGGAGTAGATTCCGGCACCGGGCTTACAGTACCAGGCTGAGCAACCTCAGGGGGACGTGCAGGTAACGGTTGAGGTCGCGCATCCTGGGATTGCGGAGCCGGTTGCGACGCAGGTGGGGGCGAGACGTTCCTGACACCGGATGTTGCATCAGGCTTCGAAGGCGGCGCCGGCAATACCGGCGGCACCGACGATACCGGTGCTGCCGGTGCAACACCGGTCGCAGATTCAACGAATGCGAGTTCCAACGGCAATTGTGGTTGCCAACCCGCGCCACGCTCGGCAGCAACCTCACTGAAGAGGCGCGCCGCCATTACCAGGCGACTGGGGTCGGCTTGTTGCGCCAAGCCCTGAAATTCGCGACGCTCCTCAACGGTAAGCTCTGTCCACAATTCCTCGGCGCCCATGCGCATCAGCAACAAGCCACGCATGGTATCTGCCAGCTGTCGCGCCAGTTGCCGGGGGTCTGCACCGCCATCCACAGCGCGATTGAGCACCTCCAAAGCCGTGGACGGTTGCCCGGCAAACCAGGCGTGCACCAGGGCATGAATGACTTCGCGGCGCTCGGCGCCTAAAATCAACCGTACCTGCTCAGCAGTCACTGCGCCGCCAGCTGCCATCTGGTCCAACAAACTGATTGCGTCACGGACACTTCCGGTCGCGGTGCGGGCGATCAACGCCAGAGCCTCCGGTTCGGCATCAATGCCTTCAGCTACCGTGATATCGCGAAGGCGCTTAACCAGTAGGTCTACAGAAATGCGCCGGAATTCAAAACGCTGGCAGCGTGAGAGCACTGTAGCGGGAATCTTGTGTACTTCAGTGGTCGCGAGGACAAAGATTACATGGG
>JAKJAC010000180.1 GCA_022707705.1 Chloroflexota bacterium | reverse complement strand
CCGCCACTGCTGCCTGCGCCGCCGCCAGAGCCTTAACCACCTGACCCCGGCGTTCTTCCGTGATAACCTGTCCTTTTTCCTTACCGCTCTCCAGAATTTGCTCGCAATCCAGCACCGCATCGAGCCGGCTTTGCGCCGCCTCCGCGTGCAGGATCATCGTCTGCACATGAGGCAGGCGCTCCGGGTCGAAGAACATATGCTCGCTGCGGCATAGCCCGATACCGCGCGCCCCATAACGGCGCGCGCGGCGAGCGTCTTCAGGCAGATCGGCGTTCGTCCATACCTGCAAGCCTCGCGTTGGGAAACCCTGTAGATTCGCCTCCCATTGCCGCGCCGCGCTCGCTTCCACAATTTCATCAGCCCAGCCCAACAAAGTTAGCAGCTCGCTTTCCCCACCAAAATCAGGGACCACCGTTGGCAACGCGCCCACGTAAACCTTCCCCGTCGCGCCATCCAGAGAGAGCACATCCTCCTCCCCCAGCGTGCGCCCATTCACCGTGACCTGACGGCGCCCCTCATCAATGCTCAGCGCCGCCGCCCCCACCACCGCCGGAATGCCGAATTGCCGGGCGACCACCGCGGCGTGTGCCGTCGTTCCCCCCAGGCTGGTGAGAATTCCCTGCGCCGGTTTCATTCCGTGAACATCATCCGGTTTGGTCTCGGCGCGAACCATGATGACGGCTTCACCCGCCGTGCCCCGCGCCTCAGCCGTATCCGCATCGAAGACCAATCGCCCCACCGCGGCGCCGGGTGATGCTGCCACGCCCTCTGCCATCAGACGCCCGGCTTTCTCCGCTGCCTCGACTTCCGCCGCGATGAATTGCGGGTGCAGGAAATAATCCACATCCTGAGGCGTCACGCGCAGCAGCGCCTGCTCGCGCGTAAGCATGCCCTCAGCGACCATATCCACCGCAATCTTGACCGCAGCGCGGGCAGATCGCTTCCCCGTTCGCGTCTGCAAAATCCACAACTTGCCCTTCTCAATGGTGAACTCGATATCCTGCATATCCCGGTAATGCGCTTCCAGTTGTTGCCCGATAGCCCACAGCTGCGCTCCGATCTCCGGTAAATCATCGCTCAGAGCCGCGACCTTTTTCGTATTGCGGATGCCCGCTACCACATCTTCACCTTGCGCGTTGAGCAGATAATCGCCGTAGAGGGTACGCTCACCCGTGACTGAATCGCGCGTAAACGCCACACCCGTGCCGCTATTCCATCCCATGTTGCCGAATACCATCGCCTGCACATTCACCCCCGTGCCGATATCATCAGGGATGTGCTCGATTCGCCGGTAATCACTCGCGCGCTTGCCCATCCACGACTTGAAGATGGCGCCAATGGCGATGCGCAACTGTTCCAGCGGCGCCTGCGGGAACTCCTCCCCCACAGCATTCCGGTAAACCTGCTTGAAACGCGCCGTCAATTCCCGCAGGGCCTCCGCGTCCAGGTCCGTGTCTTGCGTCGCTCCCATTTCGCGTTTGAGAGTTTCCATCACCTCTTTGAAAGCGTTGTCCTCAATCCCCATCGCCGTGTGCCCAAACATCGCCAGCAAGCGCCGGTAACTATCCCACACGAAACGCGCATTGCTCGTCAAGGCAATCAATCCCGGCGCCACCGCATCATTCAAGCCCACGTTGAGGATGGTCTCCATCATCCCCGGCATGGAAACGCGCGCGCCAGAACGGACCGAGACGAGCAGCGGGTTCTCCGGTGCGCCAAAGCGTTTCCCCGTTCGTCGTTCCATCTCCGCCAACGCGGATAGCGCTTGTCCCCACAACCCGTCTGGGAACTCGAAGCCCGCGTGGATTGCTGCCATACACGCCTGCGTGGTAATCGTGAAACCTGGCGGCACAGGCAACCTCAGGCGCGTCATCTCCGCCAGATTGGCGCCTTTGCCGCCGAGCAATCCGCGCACGCCCTCCCAATCACCGGCGCGCGCTTCGACCGTCGCCACATCCTCAAACGCATAGACCCATTGCCGTGT
The DNA here is from genome assembly GCA_022707705.1 of Chloroflexota bacterium. GTDB lineage: Bacteria > Chloroflexota > Anaerolineae > B4-G1 > SLSP01 > JAAZNO01. Next base: position 7,096 of record JAKJAC010000180.1, on the reverse strand, counting down.
TTCCATCATCGCCTCCTGCTTGACTTGCATTTTCATTCGCCCGCACGCAAAACCTTGACCCGAATTGACCCAACGCCAAACCCGCCTACAATTCCTCTTGGGCTTGCACCTCCTTGCTGCCAGCATCACACAGCCCTATCTATGCTGATAATGCCACACTTCCACTCCCAAAGGGGAGCAGCATAATCAACTACTTTTTGTAGGAGTGCAAACATGGCGACTTCGCAGAAATTCGGAGAACTGCTCTCACAGGCAATCCGGGAAATCAGAGCGCGCAGAGGCGCTGCCAGCATCAAAGCCATTCAGGATGAAATTGGCTACGCCTTGGGGCGAGAAAGCGGCAGCTCCTGTGTGGATTACTGGCGCAAAGGCAATGTGCCCAAACTTGAAGACCTGGAAGCGCTGGCGCGCGAATTGTTGGCGCGCGGCGGTTTTAGCGGACGCGAAAAACTGCTCCAGTTCCTGACGCAAGGCAGACACCCGGACCCCAAAAAGCTCTGTGACCTTTTGTGGCGCGACACCCCAACCGTAACCGAGACGCTCAGATGCCACAATCTCCCTCCTCGCTACGGCGATTTCCTGGGACGCGACCAGGACATTCAGCGGGTTGCCGAAGGGCTTGCCTCCCGTTGGCCCGTCATTTCAATCGAAGGGCTGAGCGGGGTCGGCAAAAGCACCCTCGCCATTGAGATTGGCTATCGTTGCCTCTTCGAGCCTGCCGCGATGCTCGCGCCGCCGTTCGACGCCGTGGTCTGGATTTCGGCGCAGCATCGCCCGGAGCAGCGCTTATGGCTCCAGGAAACCCTGGATACAGTAGCGCGCGTTCTGGAGCAACCCCCGCTCAGCCAGCTAGCGCCGGAACAGAAGTGGGTCGAGGTAGAAAAATCGCTCCGCGCGCAACGCGTGCTCGTCATCGTGGACAATTTCGAGACCATGGAGGACCCAGACCTGGAACGCTGGATCGAAAGCATCCCCGAACCCAGCAAGATGATCCTCACCACGCGCCACGGCAAAGCCCGCCGCGCCTGGGATGTCCATCTGCGGGGGTTAGCTGAACCGGATGCCTTGCTGTTCATCGAGAAACAGCTCCAGCGCATCAATCTCCCCCACCGGAACCAGGATGCTGGTTGGCTATCGCTCGTGCGGGTCACCGATGGTAATCCCAAAGCCATCGAAATGGCTCTGGGCTATCTGAAACACGGCGTGCTGAACCTGGATACGTTGGTCAATGCGCTACACACCGCCAGCCAAAGCGTGGGGCGGATTTTCGATGACCTGTTCCAACGCTCCTGGGAGACCCTATCTGAGGATGCCCGCGCCGCGCTGTCGGCCATGTCCTTCTTCGCCGATACGGTTAGCCAGGAGGCATTGGGCGCCGCCGCCGGGCTGGGCCCCTACCGTTTGCACGCTGCCCTCGTACAGCTCACCGAGCTCGCGCTGCTAGAAGGCAATGCCGGCCTGCGCTACAGCATGCACCCGCTGACACGCGCCTTCGTGACAGTCCAACTGCGGGCAGAACCGGCATGGGAAACTGCAGCCCGTGAACGCTGGATTGACTGGTACACCAGTTTCCTGGAATACTACATTCCCAAAACGGGTGAGTACTGGAGCATGCTCCAACCGCTGGATATCGAAATGACCAATCTGGATAATCTGATTCAATGGACCTTTGAGAAAGAGCACGCCCTCGTCCCCTTGCTGGCGCAGCGAGTCTGGTACTACCTCTTCATCCGCGGCAGATGGGTTGCCTGCGAGAAATATGTCCGTCGCGCCATCCAGCAGGCGGCACAACAACAGCAGACCGCGCTCCGTCTCTGGCTTGAAGTGCATCTCGCGCGACTGTTAGTCCAACGGTGCAATTTCGCCGAGGCTGAAGAGCGACTGCTGCGTGCTGAAGTCGAAATCAAGGCGCTGAATCAAGTCGAACTCTTCGTCCAGACCAATATCTTCAACCGCCTGGCGCAGCTCTATCTGCTGCAAGGCGATCCCGATCAAGCCGAACGCTACGGCGAGCAAGCGCTGGCGCTTTCAGAGCAATTCAACGACAAATACCATCGTCTGCGTAGCCTTTACCGCTTGGGACAGGTACAGCTCCACCGTGGGCTATGGGTAGAGGCAGAACATAGATACCGCGAATTACTGGCTGAAGCTCAACAAGAACACTGGGAACGCCAGGAAGCCTACAGCAAGCTCCATTTAGCGCTCGCCCTGATCGGTCAGGCGCAGCAAGATGAAGCCGCAGCCCTTCTAACAGAAGCTATCGACCTCGGCGGCAAATGGAAAGAACCGTTGCTGGAAGGCAAAGCGCAGCTCGAACTAGCCACCCTCGAATCTCAACGCGGCAGAACCGAGTCTGCCACGTCGCTGGCGCACAGCGCATTGACCCTCTTCCAGCGCTTTGGCGACCGCTATGACGAAATGAAAACCGCGGACCTGCTCGCCCGCCTGGACACTGCATGCGCTCCTGACCACAGTCGCGGAAACAGCTAGCCCGTGAACTGAAGATCGTCAAAGAGGGCGATTGTGACAATCACCCTCTAAAAAACCGTGGCTTCAGCCGCTCTTCGTAGTAGCAGGCGGGGAAACACACATTCCCATAAATGCTATAATAGCATCTGTAACTCGCCACCGCCGCCAATCAACGGAATTGTGAAGTCACACAGAGGAGCTATCCAGGTGAAAACACGCCTTCGCCCCACGGCGATTGCTGCAGGCTTGATTCTGCTGCTTGTTCTGGCAGTCTTGACCTGGTTTTATCCCCCCTCACTGTCCCAGGTTCCCGTCTGGAGCCTCTTCTGCGGGCTGATTGCCTTTGCCGCGACCTTCGGTATTCCCATGGCGGGCGGATCGGCTTCCCTGCTGCCTATGCTCTCCGCCGCGGGCTTCCTCGTCATGGGTCTCACCCCCGCCGGTTGGGCGGCTTTCTGCGCCGCGATTCTGAACAGCATCACCCGCTACTATTGGGCCATCCCTCTGGGAGCCTCCCGTCGCCCCGAAAAGCGTCAAATCCTGAACGTCATCCTCGCCAATGCCACCATGAACACCGCCTCGATTCTAGCGGGCGGTGCGGTTTATCTTTGGGTCGGAGGGGCACTGCCATTCCGGGAAGCCTCCAGGGCTAACTGGCTTCCCCTGCTCGGCCTGGCTCTGGCTTACCTCAGCGTCAACTACGCCCTGGCAGGAGCCTATGTGGTAGGCTGGAAAATGGCGTCACTCCGGGAATATTTGAATTCCCTCAAGCGCATCCTGGCTTACGAAGCCCTGCCCCTCATCTTTGCGCCGCTCGCAGCCCTGATTTATACCCGGATTGGTCTCATGCAGCTGGCTTTCTTCGGAGCGATTCTCGTGGGTGCCTCTCTCATCGCCCGCAACCTCGATCGCGCCAGCAAGCGACTGGAGCGCCGCGTGCAGGAACTCGATAGCCTTCAAGCCGTCGGACAGGCGCTCAGTTCCAGCCTCAACATCGAAGCCGTCGTTGACGCCATCTATGAACAGGTTCGCCGCTTGATGCCTGCCGCCAACTTCTTCGTGGCGCTCTATAACCGCGAGGCAGATGAAGTGACCTTCCCCCTGGCAGTGGAGGAGGATAAGCGGGTTAAATGGCGCGCCCGGCGCGCCGGCGAAGGGCTGACCGAACACCTGCTCCGCACCCAGACCCCCCTGCTCATGCGTGGGGACGTTGCCGCCCAAGTGCGCGACCTGGGCATCGCCCACATTGGCAAAGAAGCCCAATGCTGGCTAGGCGTTCCGATTCTGGGTGGTTCTGAATCCCTGGGGGTCATCGCCCTGCAATCCTTCACCCAAACGGATGCCTACGACATCTCGCACCAACAACTCCTTAGCACCATTGCCAGTCAGGCAGCCGTCGCCATCAAAAACGCCCGGCTTTACGGCCAAACCGACCAGGCTCTGGCGCAGCGCGTGCAGGAGTTGGATTCGATTCTCCACACCACACAGGAAGGCGTGCTGCTACTCAACCCGGAGTGGCGCGGGGTGGCAGCCAACCGGGCGCTCGCCAAATTGACCGGTTGCGTTCGCAGCGAGATTCATGGCAACCCGCTCACCGCCGAGACAATCGCGTTATTCGGCTACACCCCCGAGACGTTGCAAGCCGAATGCGCCCCGCTCACCCGTGACACTGGTGAGCAAAGCCACGAAACCATCATCCACACCCCAGAAAGGCGCGCGCTTGCGCGCACTCTCGCACCCGTGCGCAGTCGTGAGGGCAACATTGAGGGTTGGCTTCTCATCTTCCGTGACATTACCGAAGAACAACAACTTGCGAAATTCCGGGAGGACCTGACCAACATGCTCGTCCACGACTTACGCTCCCCTCTCACCGTCATTATGGGGACGCTTACACTCATGGAGCGCGCGAACTCCGAAGACTTTGCCCGGCTACGCACCATGGCGCAACACAGCAGCGAGCGCATCCTCAAAATGGTGAACGAATTGCTCGATATCAGCAAGCTCGAGAGCGGGCAACTAGTTCTACACCCTACCAACATAGACGTTGCGGCGCTGCTGAACGAAGTCAGCGCCCGCTTTGCCCCCCTCGCCACCGAAGCCGCGATTACCCTGGAGAGCGATGTGGCGCCCGGATTGCCCGCTATCTCCGCGGATAGTGAAATCCTCCAGCGGGTCCTGAGCAACCTGGTGGATAACGCCATCAAATTCACCCCCGATGGCGGATGCATCCGGTTGGTGGCGCGCTGCGAAGCCCCCGATGGTCCCAACGCGCTGCTATTGAGTGTCAGCGATAGCGGTCCGGGTATTCCACTCGAAGTCCAGGGGCGCCTCTTCGAGAAATTCAAACAAGCCGGCAACACGCCGGGACGCCGCCGCGGCACTGGTCTGGGCTTAGCGTTCTGTAAACTCGCCGCCGAAGCCCACGGTGGTCGCATCTGGGTCGAAAGCACCCCCGGTCACGGCGCCACCTTCACCATCGCCCTACCCCTGGCAAATTGAAGGCATAGCTGCCCTTTACAGGAGAGAATTATGTCTACTGAGGCATTGCCCAATGCAGGCGAGGACATCCAGCGCATCCACAAAAGTATCACCCGCGCCTTGAATCTCGCGCACCAACACACCGAGGCGCCTGGTGTCATCCAAGCGCAACAAGACGGCTTCTCCGCCTATCTGCGCGCTCTGACCATCCTGCTACACGCCCATCATTCCGGCGAGGACGCCCTGGCTTTCCCCTTCTGGCGTGAACGATTCCCCAAAGGTCCCTTCGATACATTGATTGCCCAGCACCAGGGCATGCTGGCATCCCTCGCGCGGCTTGAACGCTGGTTGGAGGAAAGTCCTGCGGCTTGGAAAAATGACCGCCTTAGCGAATTGCACACTCTCGTTAGCCAGCTTCAAGCCCTTTGGTTGGAACATATCGCACTGGAAGAGGCGACCATCGGAGAAACAGCGTCCCGTCGCTATCTCACACCAGAAGAGAACCAACATCTGGCGCAACAACTCGCCGAACACGGACAAACCCATTCCGTCCCCAACGCCTTGGTGATGCCCTTCATAATCTATAACCTGGAGGAGGAAGAACGGGTGAAATTCGCCAGGCTTCTGCCACAGGTGGTGCTGGAACAGCTCATCCCTGGCCCGTGGAAAGCCATCTGGGCGCCAATGAGCCCTTTTCTCCTCCCCGCTGGCTGAACCTAGGGCATTCGTAGCAGGTCACGGAACCCACAACTTTGCCTCGCCGGGTCGCCGGAAGAAGAACCGGGAGCCCTAATCCGCCTCGTGACCGTGGCGGTGGTGAATATCTGGCGTGTGCGGGTGCGTATGGCTGAGCGCCTCATGGACATGCACATGAGAATGTGCACCGTGCGCGGGGCTTTCGCCAGGCAAATGGGAATGCAGGTGGTGCGCGTCATCGTGCCGGTGCCGGTGCTCGTGCACCAACAGTGCATGGCGATGCTCGTGTTGGTGCGTCTCACCCACCAGCAGCAGGGCTCCCGCCACCATCAAGGGTAGCGCCAGCAAGAACAGCAGTGTAAGCGGGTCGCGGAACAACACCAGGGAGAGTGCCATACCGATAAACGGCGCGGTGCTAAACATCGCGCTCGTGCGCGATGCGCCCAAATCCCTCAACGCCAGGATAAAGAGCATGATGCTCAGCCCATAGCTCACGCTGCCCAGCAGTAGCGCGCGGAGCATCACCGCAGGGCTGGGAAAAGGTTGCCCCAAGATGAGCGCCAGAATCACGGAAAATGTTCCCGCCCCCAAACCCTTCCACGCCACAATCGTCAGAGGATTCTTTGCCGAGATATTGCGGGTAAAGTTGTTATCCAGACCCCAACAAACGCAAGCGAGCAGGATTCCCAACGCGCCCGGCGCCAGTCCCCACTCCCCGCTACCATTCCACGAAAGCAGGATGCTCGCCAGTGTGATTAGCCCTATCGCAGCCCAGACCCGCCGCCCAATGGCTTCGTGGAAAGCCGCCCCGGCGATAAGCGTGGTTGCCACCCCCTCGAAGTTCAGCAACAACGCCGCCGTGGCAGCGGGCGTCGCCCGCAGACTAACCATCAACGTGATAGGCGCCGCCACACCGCCCAGCAGCAACGCTCCCAACAGCCACCACAGATCGCTGCGCTGTAGGCCTGCCTCTCCGGCGGCGATTCCGCGCTTCTGGAACGCAAACAACGCCAGTGCCGCCAGACCGCTGCCCAAATAGAGCAGCCCGGCGAGGGGCACAGGCGCCACCTCACCCAACAGCAATTTTGCCAGCGGCGCACTCAACCCAAAGAGAAGCGCTGCAAGCAGGGCTTTCAGAACAGGGGCAATCGGAATGTGTGCAGCGGCGCCGGCAGTCTTTGATCGCATCGCTTAATGAGTTCCCTTCGATTTTCGAGTGATGTTAAGGAGCCGCATCGAAAGTGCAACCCCTTGCACCATCAGTATCAACGAGAACCGCAACAGCGCAAATCGTAAGCGGTCATCGGTCTGCCGTCAACAGTCTGCCGTCAGCGATCTTCGGTCCGCCGTCTTCGGTCCTCGGTCTGCCGTCCGCTATCTCCAGGCTGTTTTTCCGCGTATTCCGTGGTTTATCGGGTTTCCGTGGTTTCCGTTTGATCACGCCCTGCGCAGC
>JAKJAC010000017.1:351-34490 GCA_022707705.1 Chloroflexota bacterium | reverse complement strand
TGGAATTCCCAGGGGCTGCAACGCCGCCAATGCGAGCTCCACCGGGCGCATATCCTTCTCCAAACCGTAACGCATATTCCGGTACTGCGGCGTGATGGTGCAGGTGATGCGCACACGGGGCTCCTCCGCCTCTAGTGTGCGTGCGATAGCTCGAAGCCGCTCTCCGTGGGAGTGCAGCCCTTCTAGTTCGAAATCTCGCAGATAGAACCCCAAGACGACCTCTGCGGCAGTCCCTTGTATGCGGTATGGGTGGATGTACCCTTCTCGTTCGGCAGTCATCTCAGGGCTAAGTTCCGGCGGCAGCGCTGCAAGGAACTTGCCCGCTAACCGCAGGGCGTTGACCAGCTTTCCCTTGGCGACGCCTGGATGCACAGCGACTCCTGTGATGGTCACGATGGCTTTGTCTGCTGAGAAGGTCTCATAAGTGATTTCACCGACTTCGCCGCCATCGAGCGTGTAGGCTACGTCCGCACGCAGGTCTTGTGGCGTCAGGTGCTCGACGCCCCGACCGATTTCCTCATCCGGTGTAAAGCAGATACGAATTGGTCCATGCGGAATCTCAGGGTTTCGCAAAAGGTAATCTGCCAGGGTCATGATGATGGCGACACCGGCTTTGTCATCTGCTCCCAACAAGGTTGTACCGCTCGCCGTGATAATATCCTCTCCGATTTTCCCTGCCAGGCGTGGGCTCTCTTCTGGCTTGAGCACTTGCTCTGGCGCATCGGGCAGGACGATCGGCTGTCCGTCATAGCACCTGTGTACGAGAGGTTTGATGTGTGCCCCGCTATAATCCTGCGCCGTATCCACATGTGCGAGAAACGCGATTGTAGGCGCGGCTGTGGTAACAGTTGGGGGTAGGGTGGCAAAGACGCAGCTATAATCACTGAGGGTCACCTCGGATGCCCCTAAGCCGCGCAGCTCTTCAGCCAGAATTTCTAGAAGGTGGCGCTGCCCTGGTGTACTTGGAACACTGGTTGAGGCTTCGTCGCTCTGTGTATCGATCTGGACGTAACGCAAAAAGCGTGCCTCCAGTTTCTGAATCTCGGTATCGCCTAAGGTTATATTGATGGTCATGGATCATTTACCCTTTCGCCATTATTGTGGGGTGTGTTCCTCGCTGCTTGTGGCTGACTGCAGCGGCAATGCAATATAAAACGTCGACCCCCTGTTCAATTCACTCTCCAGCCATACGCGCCCTTGATGGCGTTCGACAATGGATTTAACCAAAGCCAGTCCCAGACCGGTTCCAGAGATATCGGTGGTTTCGCGACGCTTGATGCGGTAGAATTTCTCGAAGAGCCGCACTTGATTCTCTGGCGTGATGCCAATTCCAGTATCGCTGACGCGTACCACAGCGACATTTTCACTCAAATCCATACCTACGCTTACCAGTCCGCCGGTAGGGGTATATTTGATAGCGTTGTCCACCAGATTGCCGATGGCTTGGCGCAGCAATGTGCGATCACCGATGACTGTTGCTGATGCTCGCTGTGTCAGCGCGGCGCCTGTTCCGCTCTCGGTGTTGCCTGGCGCATCCTCTTTGACTTGTGGTCGGCTTTGTTCTAGCCGCGCCTCTGTGGTGATGGGACGCGCTGGTTCGAGACGCAAGGTCACACCCTTAGCCGCAGCGCGGGCGCGCATAAGGTCTACAGCTTCCAATAAGACCAGACCCAGGCGGCATGGTTCTTGACGGATGCCAAGGCCGGCTTCGATACGTCGCAAATTCAGGAGGTCGTCAATCAGCGCACTCATCTGCTCGATGCCTTCCAGAATGCGCCCTTGATATTCCTGCTGCTTGTCGTTCAATTCACCGACCATGTTGAGCATCGTCACATAGCCGCGCATGAAAGTGAGCGGCGCACGCAAGTCGTGCGACACCGTGGAGACGAAGTCGGTCTTCATTTCATCGAGCTCTTTGAAATGCGTGACATCACGCATCACTGCAACCCATCCGGCAACCTGTGTTTCTGAGCCAGAAGGGGTTTTGGTGGTCGCTAACCCTTTAATTGGAGCAATGTTGGTGTTAAACGTACGTCTATCTGATAGGGAGAATTCCACCGTCGGCGGTATATGCGTCGCATCTTCTCCCAACCGCGCCACCGCCTCGAGAATGGGCTGGGGCAGGTTGAGTGAACCGATGGGGCGTCCATAAGAGAGCTCATTAAGCTGCAGTAGCGTCTGTGCTGCCGGGTTGATGAGCAACAACCGGCGCTCATGATCAATGACCATGATGGCATCAGTGGTGCTTGCCAGGATGGCGGCGAGTCGCTGCCGCCCCCCCTCAGTTGCCTCGAAGAGCCGAATGTTCTCCACTAGCACCGCCGCTTGATTTGCCAGCGTGTTTAGAAAGTGTACCCCTGCTTCATCGAAGGCCTGTGTTTTCAAGGCTCCAACCCACAGGATGGCAACCACACGGTTCTGGAGTCGCACGGGGAAAGCCGCAATGCTGCGCAATGGGCTGTGCGCGATATCTTTCGCATTGCTGCCAGGCAAGTCTTGTTCAATGAAGGGGTCGCGCCGTCGCGAAACGATGGAGACCAGCGCCCGATCTAAGCCCTGGAATGCGGGATCATTGATCCCGGTGTTGAAGACCTGCGTTCGTTCATCGTTTTCCAAAAGGATGAGGCGTGCTACGGCGGCGCCGGTCTCCTCCAAAACACCTTCGAGAATTAATGGCACGCCCTCATTCAGATTGAGCGTGGCTGAGACGGATTGCGAAATACGCAGCAGCAGCGAAAGGTCGTTGAGGCGATCTTTGAGACGCAATCGCATCTGTTCGAAGGCTGAACCGAGTTGGGCAACTTCATCATCTCCAGAGATATGAACTGGAATCCCCAGGTTGCCTTCGGCGATTTGGTCTGTAGCGGTCGCCAGCATGTGCAATGGTTGTGTAATTCGTGAGACAAGGAAGGGCACGATGAGCAATAGCAGAAATCCAAAGGGCAACTGTGATAGTAACAGGGGTCCGAAGATGGACCTGGACATCTCAAAAACCACGGCGTAGGGCAATTGTATGACTACTGTGAAAGGTGTACCTTCGATATCTCGTATATAGAATAGCGTAGATTCATTGTTGGAGGCGGATAGATCCCGGTATGCCAGTCCGGATCCCACTTCCCATGTTAGTGCATTGGGATTGGTACGCCATGGGCGTCCTACAACATCTGGGTTTGGGTGTAAGACGATGAGGTCTCGATCGTCTACCAGGAAACCCTCGCCGACGCCTTGTGCAGCCTGCAACGCCGTCAAAACACGTTGTATTTCCGGATTGATATCCAGTTGCACGCGTCCCAGAAGTGCCCCCGTGGCTTTTTCTTCTTGTCCGTTCGACAATGGGTGAACGAAGGTCATGCGGACTGCACCGGATGGCAGTTTGATCAATTGCACTTCGTCAGACATGCCGAACTGCAAGGCTTTTTTTACTAGCAGCGTTTCTTCAGGACTAAGATCGGAATCGGTGGTGTCCTGCGGGGCAATGGCAACGACCTGCCCTTCTGCCTCCGTAAGGAGCATTTCCCGGAAGAACGGTACCAGCTGCCGGTTAGCCTCCAGAGTTGTCTGCCGCAATTCTGGATCCATCAGCGCTGACTCGGTGGAGAATTTTTCTAGCAGGTTGCGACCCGAGACTCTGAAATGTGCAATCCCTTCACCGGCAATGGTGGCGCTGCGGTCAAGTTCACCCATAGCCTGGTTTAGAGCCAGCTTCATGGCGCTATTAGTCACCATCAATAGAGAAAGTATAAAACTGCAAACAATCAGTGGAATGAGGGCTATTAGGAAACGAGCGCGCAGGCTGCGTCGCGTTAATGGGATGACATCGGCGCGGGTGTTTGGGCGCAGGTTTGGCGCAAGCACCCATATTGAGGTGAAGAAGAGACCCACGCCCACTCCACAGACTAACCATAACCGCCATCCCATGTTGAAGGGTCCCAACAATTGCTCAAAGGCGCCTACACCGAGCGGCGGGATAGTTTCAGCCAGGCGGTTGAAGCCCAACAGCATCAGGAGTACAAATGTGCCGGTACTGATAGCCAGCGCCGGTATGCGGATGATTCTGAAGAATGTGCCGACGTATGGTTGGTGTATCAATAGCCCTGCACACAAACCCCATGCCGCATACGCAAAGATATCGTTGGCGGAAAGTAGCGAAAACCGTGCTTGCGCTATTCCCAAGACCAGCCCTGCAGTGAGTCCAGGACCGGGTCCAAGCCAGATAGCAACGGCGGAAAGTATGCTCAGGGCAATCAAAGAGATTGCCGGGGGATAAGTGAGCTGCGTAATCGGTACTACCTGGATGATGCTTTGGGGCGAGGTTGCCAGCACGGATACGCCAGCGGTCAAACCGATGCATACCAACCCGAATATGAAAAGCCCTATCTTAGAGGGTGATAGGGCGCGAAAATCAGCGCGGCGCCGGTACAACAGCCATAGGGAGACAAGCGTGTAAAGACCAAACAGCGCTATACCTGGCAGTGTCTGGGGAAAAACCAATGTGAAGCGTGATGGTGTAACCCACCAGGTGTACTCAAGCCCCATGGTTCTGGTCCCTATTGCGGAGACTTTGGCGCCTCATAAAAGCGTTCATCTTCCAATAATGATACACCGACCCGACCGAAGCACAAGCACAACAACGGTTAATCTATCTCCTCTCCAGTAGGATTCTGAGCTGGTTTTGAGGCTAACAAAACGGTCCGTTGCAATAACAACGGACCGTCCGAGAATTATGACCCCGATTCTCTTGGTCTATAGTTCAAGCAGCTCAGCTCACTCTAATTGTCCCAATCGTCATCATCCCGCTCATCGTAATCCAGATCGTCTTCATCATCCTCATCGTCGTAGAAAGCCCAATCCAGTTCGATTGGGTTGACATCAATAATCTCAAGCATCTCATCACAAATCGGGCATGTGATATACCGCCCAATTTTGACTTGTCCTGTGACTTTGATCGTTTCTCCGCAGGACGGGCATACTGCCGAAGCCATATTCAACCTCCTCCACCTTCGTTTCCCTGTACGGTGCGGCGCTCCGCAATGATAGCTTTCTTGTCAGGCTTATCTTGCAAGTTCCTGGCATTCAAGTCTCGCTTGCATCATAGAGGAGACCTGTGTAAAACTTGTGTTAAAACCATGCAATAACTGTGGCAAAACGCACACCATGTGTGACTTTCGTTACGATTTGCCCTTGCCGGTCACAGTTATGCGCTGCTTCAGTCCTGTGGGTCGAAGGTGTAGCCAATTCCCGGAATCGTGAGGATAAAACGCGGTTGGCTAGGATCGGGTTCAACTTTGGCGCGAAGGCGTCTGATGAGCCCGCGAACCAAATCTCTCTCTCCCTCGCCCGTGTAGCCCCAAACTTGTTCGACCAGAATCTCTGCCGGCAATACCTGACTGCGGTGGATCATGAGTGCATAGAGTAACCGGAATTCCAGCTGTGTGAGGCGTTTGGGTCCTTGATTTCCGATTTGAACGGTACGCGTCGCTGGGTCCAGGGTCAGATCGCTGATGCTGAGGGTGGGCAGGGTGAAGAAGGGCAACCCTGCAGCGCGGCGGAGCAGTGCGCGTAACTGAGAAATCAACAAACGAGCGCCAAAGGGGCGGGTTACCACCAGATCGGCGCCCGATTCCAGCAGCAAGGCGTGAACGGCTTCCTCTATCTGTTCGGCGACAAGCACCAACGGCGTTTCCGTTTGTGCTCGAATCATGCGGACCTGCACCAATGGCGAACCTGCTGGCATTGCCAACAGAATCAAATCTGCCGGCGATTCTGGCTGATTTTGCAGCGCGTGCTCCAAATCCGTTGAGCGATTGACCGCCATGCCGGCGCGCTGAAGAATCAGCGACAGAATGGCTGCTTCATCCGGATCTTGCGAGATCAGTAACGCGCGCATGGTAGGGCTTGTCTCTGAGCGCCGGCAGATTACAGGTGCATTGTTCCGGATTGCGACGCAAGTTGCACCGCAATCTGCGCCCCGACCCCTGCATTGTTGAGCAACAGACTCTCGTTGGCGCGTCGGCTGCGTGTCTCACTCAGAGCCACCAATCGGGCCAGCAGGTGTGGGGTCACATGTTTTCCCTTAACACCCAACGCCTCAACTTCAGCCAGCGCTTGCGCAATCAACGGCTCGATTTCCTGTGCCGGGATTTCATCTTCTGCCGGTATGGGTGCGGTCACCAATAGCCCTTGCTGCAATTCTAGCGCGCGTTGGCTGGCATAGATAGCTGCAACTTCAGCCGCGTGGTTAATGCGTTGGTCTATGGCTAAGCCAGATTCTCGACTGTAGAACGCCGGAAAAATATCTGTCTGCCAGCCTAACACTGGCACCCCCCAGGTCTCCAGAAACTCCAGGGTGCGTGGCAGATCCAGGATGGCTTTCGCCCCCGCGCATACTACAATTACCGGGGTGGTGGCTAAGGCGGGCAAGTCGGCGGAGATGTCTTCGGGATGCCCACGATGCACTCCCCCAATACCTCCGGTGGCGAAGACCTGCAATCCCGCGCGATGCGCCAGCAGCATGGTGGCGGCAACGGTGGTGCCGCCATGCAGTCCGCGCAGCTGCGCCAGGGATAGGTCGCGAATGCTGATTTTGACCGCGGTTTCCTGCGCCAGCCTTTCGAGTTGCGTCTCGCTCAGCCCCACCGTTGGGTGTCCTTCCCACACACCGATGACTGCGGGCAAGGCTCCCGCAGCGCGGATAACGTCCGCCATGCGGTGGGTAATCTCCAGATTGGCAGGATAAGCAAAACCATGGGTGATGAGGGCAGATTCGAGAGCCACAACTGGGGCGCAACGCTCCAGTGCCTCGCGAACTTCGTCTGAAATGATGATGGGTGTGGTCATTGGAATCCTCGCTTTTTATTGTGTCTAGGGATGCAGCAGCCGTGCTGCCAGTGCTGCATAGGTGCTCGCAGCACTGGTAACCTGCTCGAGCGGTATACTCTCGTTACAAGTATGCGCTAGATTCGGGTCACCGGGACCAAAGCCAATAGTGGGAATTTGCGCTACACCGGCGGTGTAGGCTCCTTCGGTGGCAAAAACCCATTTGCTCAATCCGGGACGCAACCCGGCGTCGCGCCCAGCCTGGAGCAGCGCCACCACCAGCGGGTGATGTTCATCCAGCGCCCATGGCGGGGAGGCGCGTCTGGCGCGATAGACTTTGCCGGTGTGCGTGCGTACCTCTTCTTCGATCACTTTCACCGTGCCGCGCACCCCTTCACGGGCGATAACGCGCTGGATTTCAGCAAGCGCCAACGCTTCAGTTTCGCCTACAGTCAGCCGCCGGTCAATAACCATCTCGCACCGCTCGGGGATAGCGTTGCGACTCACCGCATGTGAACGAATGCTGGTGACAGCAAGGATGCCGGGTCCTAGAAAAGCGTCTTCAGCCAGCTGCTCCGCCAGAATCTCCAGACCGAAAATGACCCGTGCAGCGGCATAGATGGCGTTATCGCCTAGTTCTGGTTTGGCGGAGTGGGCGGATTTTCCCTGGAGGGTGAGCAGCATTTCCAGGTGTCCCCGTTGTGCCCGCACGACCTGCAGGTCAGAAGGCTCCGCAATCACGACCCAGTTGGGGTGAAGCCGGCTTTCCTCGAGAAGCAAGCGGGTGCAGGTACCCTCGGCGGGTTCCTCTAGTCCAACCGTTGCCACGACCACCCGTCCTCCCAGGGGAACGCCCGCGTGGAGCAAGTGTGCAGCTCCATAGAGTGCAGCTGCCAGTCCACCCTTCATGTCGCAGCTGCCCAAGCCGTAGAGCCGCCCCTGTTGTATCTCGGCGCTCCAGGGATCCACACGCCAGCGTTCGGGCTCGGCAACGTCTACAGTATCCATGTGAGCATCAATGAGCAGCGCCGGTCCATCAGACTTGCCAATCTGCCCGGTGACATTGCCGGCGGCATCCATTTTCACATCGTCGAAGCCGAGTTTCTGCATTTCTGCCAGTATCAATGCGGCAACAGCCCCTTCCTGTCCGGGTAAACTGGGCGTTTGTACCAACCGACGCAGGAAATCCACCAGGGCATCGGTTTCAGTAGACGAGAGCTGCCAGGAATTCATAGGCTTTTTTCCTCATGTTGAATTGATGATTACCCCTAATAAGCCCCTTTAGCCAACAAAACATTGGGAACCGTACGCAGGAGGATTTGTAAATCGAGCCATGGTGACCAATGTTCAATATAGTAGATATCCAGTAACACCATTTCGTCAAAAGTGAGCTCGCTGCGCCCACTGACCTGCCAGAGCCCCGTCATGCCTCCAGGTACCCCAAGTCGCTGCAGATGCCAGGGTTGATAGCAAGCCACTTCAGTGGGCACGGGTGGACGGGGACCCACGAGGCTCATTTCTCCTGCCAGAACATTGAACAGCTGGGGCAATTCATCCAGGCTGGTGCGCCGTAGAAAAGCCCCGACTCTGGTAAGGCGCGGATCGTCACGAATCTTGAACAAGGGTCCATCGGCTTCATTGAGCTCCAGCAATTTCTGCTGTTCACTTTCGGCGCCTGTATACATGGAGCGGAATTTGATAATTTGGAATTGCCGGTGATCTTTGCCAACCCGGATTTGCTTGAAGAATACCGGGCCTGGCGAGTCAATTTTGATGGCGATGGCGATGAGTGCTAGCAACGGCGCACCTACGATGAATCCCAATACAGCGCCAACGATGTCGAAGGCGCGTTTGAAGATTAGCGCCGTCCGGCTGAAAGCGATTTCGTGCACGCTGATTAGTGGTACTCCGCCCAGATCGCTTACCTCGACCTGGCTCAGGCTAAGTTGAAACAGGTCAGGGACGATGCGGGCGATGACCTGACGGCGCTCACATTCCCGCAGTACGTTGAGAATTCGTCGGTGGCAATGATATCAGCCAGACTGTCCACGGGACCTAAGCCCTTGATACGTCCGATTTCCTTTTCGCCTTTGGCTGGATTGTCATCCACATAGCCAACAATGTGATACCCTAGTTGGGGTTGGGCGACGATCGTGCGGATGACCCGCCGGCCGACTTCGCCCGCGCCCACGATGATAACGCGCTTCACCCCAATTCCTTTTCGGAAGAGATGCTTTTGAATGAGTAGCACTATCAGCCGGTCGAGCGACATGAGCAGGATGATGCCCACACCAGCTTCGAGCAATAGAAGCCTGGAGTAAACCAGAGGACGAGAGATAAAGGCATAGGCAAGGATCAAGACCAGCGTGGTAGTGACGGCGTTGATGATCCGGTAGACATGGTCCAACCAGCTCCGTCCTCGCCACCGGCGATAGGCGCCCTCGAACCAGAGGATGCTGGGGATAAGCCCCACAAACAGAATACCAAAGGGCAGGTAGGCAGTGAGCGGCGCGTCGTAAATGACCTCTACAAACCATTGCAGGCGATGGCGCAGCTCATAAGCCAGTAGGAGTCCCAACAGGATCATGAGAATATCCAGCGGTATGACCCACCAGGGACTGGACTCCTTGCGTTTCACACTCTCATTTATGGTGCAAACACTTTTTGGAGTTTTCATTGTTTTACCAGAGAGCGATAGATTGTGGCAGTCTGTTGTGCAACGGTCTGCCAGTTGAAGTGCGCGGCATGTCTCAGTCCTCGCTCGCGCAACGATTCCCGTAAGGCAGCGTCACTCAGAACTTGTTCCATACTGGCGACAATGGCCTCCACATCATGCGGGGGCGCCAACAGGGCGGCATCGCCGGCAGCTTCTGGCAGCGAGCTGCTATTAGCTGCAACCACCGGTGTACCACAGGCTAAGGCTTCCACGACGGGTAAGCCGAAACCTTCGTAGCTCGAAAGATATGCCAACATGGTAGCTGCATTATACCAGAGTGTTTGAGTTTCGGCGGGTACATAACCCGCAAAGTGCACCCGATCGTTCAGCCCCAAGCGCTCCACCTCGGCGAAAAGCGGTTCATAAAGCCACCCTTTGCCTCCGGCTAATACCAAATGGAGCTCTGGGTCCCGCAAGCGTGCAAAAGCGTGGATCAGGGTGATCAGGTTCTTGCGCGGTTCCAGAGTCCCCAGATAGAGAATGAACCGCTCGGGCAGGTTCTGCTCTTGGCGGAAGCGCAGCACTTCCGCGGGGGGGAGGGGACGGAAACGGGCTTCAACACCCGGGTAGATGACGTGGATGCGTTCTGGAGCACTACCTAGCAATGCGCTAATCTCCTGCGCCGAGAACTTGGAGATGGTGATGATTGCCGCAGCTCGTTTGGCGGAGAGCCGTGTTAGCAGGTGCAAATAGGTGCGGTTCCCCCGGCGAAAGAATTCTGGGTGGCGCAAGAAGCCGAGATCAAGGATGGTGAGGATCTGCGGGCAAGGCGCCCATAATGGTCCGACAAAAGCGGGCGCATGCAGTAAGCTGGCTCGCAGGCGCACTAGCTCCCAGGGTAGTCTGGTTTGCTCCCATAGGATACGGATCAGCGGACGGTGAGTGGGAAGCTTCGTCCGTTGAACCGGCATGGCAATACCTTCTGGAAGTGCTCCGGGACCGGTTAGCGCAAGATACCGTAAGTTGTCGTCGAATTTAAGCTGGCGTAGCAGGTTGACGATGTAAGCATGAATACCAGCGCTGCGGTATGAGGCAGCACCTGAGACCAGCTGTGCGTTGAGGACAACCAGGCCTTGTGTTTCCATTATGATTATTATAGGGGTAATCTTGAAGTCTGACAACGCCAAAATCCAATTTCTGTTCGGTGTGCTCTCGTTTGACATAGCGAGGGGCTAATTCCGCTATTTTTTCCGGTGGTGCTTTTGGACGCCGTGCAACGCGCGGTGCCCAAAAACGCTCTCCCAACGGACTTTGGTCCGCAGTTGGCAATAGAAATCTGAACAATGAAGGATATCGTTACTTGCCAGCTGGCTCTTCCGCGCTACAATGGCAGGTGACAATGTGGGTTCTGATTGCTTGAGGAGCGATACCATGTCTGAACAACTGTTGGCTGGTGCAGTCCATGCCATCATCCATGGTTTTGTGCAGGGAGTGGGATTCCGTTATTTCGTCCTCCAACGTGCACAGTCATTGGGGCTCACGGGCTGGGTGCGCAATCTGGGGGATGGCACTGTGGAAGTTCATGCGGAAGGTTCCGAGACTAAATTGCAGCAGCTTCTCAATGTGTTGTCACATGGTCCGCGCGGCTCGCATGTTGCGCGCGTGGAACACCTGCGGGTCGCGCCAACGGGGCAATTCACAGATTTCCGGATTTGTTGAAGGTGTATGTTGAGAAAACCCGAAACAACTGCCTGGGTCATTTTGCTATTTTCCTTCGTCGCTTTCCTGGCGTTGGTGATTGGGATACCGCTGCTGAGTCGGTGGTATCTTCGTAATGCTACTTACCCACTGCAGGTTATCATCCAGCCTCGGGGGGGTGTGGTAGGAATTCAGGAAAAGGGACGCGGTGATGTAACGCTTCTAGGCGACCTGCGAGAGGTACCTACGCAAAGCCGTATTGTTCTTTCCTCAGCGGATGCAGAGGCCTTCTTGCTGTTTTATGTGCCCACACGCCCTGATACTCCTGTGGGTACTTTGCAGCTCTATGGGCAAACCGAAGTTACCTTCGTCTCTGCACGAACGCCGCGCTTTGAGAACTATGGTGATCTACCACACCAGCTTGTTCTGCAGGTAAATATGAGCCGAGAGTTGCGGGTCAATGTCGGCGGTGATGATGATCGCCCTTCTGATTTGCAACTACAAACTCCGCATGGCAATCTGCAACTCGCGGAAGGTTCGTATACCCTTGCCGTGGATCAGGAGCGCACCGAGATTGCAGTCCGACAGGGACAGGCGCGTATTCCTGACCCTGAAGATGGGGCATTGTTATTGTTGAATAGCCTGCAGCGCGTGGAGTTGACCGATACCGGTCTGAGTGAAATCGGGGTAGGGGGGCAGCGCAATATCCTGCGAAATGGTAACTTGTCGCAGAGCCTGGACCCGCATTGGACTATTTATACGCTCGCCAAAGAGCGCCCCGACCAGAGTGACGGCGAAGCCATTCGCCCTGATGACCGGGCAGTCGTGATTTTTGACCGTTCGGGAACCGGTCATATTGAGTTGGGAATCACACAGCGCCTGAATCAGGATGTGCGTGGCGCCCAATCACTCTACGTGACGGCTTTACTCAAGGTGGATAACCAAAGCGTTCCCGTTTGCGGTGCGAATGGCACTGAGTGCCCTATCATGTTGCGAGTCACCTATCTGGATACGCTCGGGGGCTTGCATGAGTGGCTGCAGGGTTTCTACTACCTATCGGGTCCCTATCTGGATGTATGTTCGATTTCTATTTGCGAGAGCCAACCCCAGCATATCCAGATTCCCCAGAGTGCGTGGTTCGCATACACTTCGCCTGACTTGATTGAACTATTCATGGAGCGGAATTTGGAACCGGCGACCATTGTCTCTGTGGATGTCTATGCCTCGGGCCACACTTTTACCTCAGAAGTTGATGACGTGGCATTATTGTTGGAGGATTGATGCCGGAGGATAGGGATACCACTTTGTGCTATCGCACGGGTAAGCTACCTCAGGCGGATTTGCTGAGATTTCTGGCAAATTGCCACTTCTCTGATCCCCGGATTATTCTCGGTCCCGGTCTGGGCCACGATGCGGCTGTTGTGGATTTGGGTGACCGCTATTTAGCGACCAAGAGCGATCCTATCACTTTTGCCACCGACGAGATCGGTTGGTATGTGGTTCACATCAACACCAATGACATTGCCTGTGTGGGCGCGATACCGCGCTGGTTCATTGCTACGTTGCTCCTACCTGCCGAAAAGACAACTCCTGCTCTTGCTGAGCAGGTTTTTGAGCAGTTGTGCGCAGCTTGTGTGGAGGTTGGGGCGACCCTGATTGGCGGGCACACCGAAATCACGCACGGATTGGACCGCCCTATTGCGGTGGGGATGATGCTGGGAGAAATCGCGCCGGGACGTCTGATTCGTTCAGATGGCGCGCGCCCTGGGGACCGGTTGTTGCTGACCAAAGGGATTGCGATTGAGGGCAGCGCCATTCTGGCGCGGGAGTTAGCCTCGCAGCTGCGTTCACAGGCGCCTGCGGCAGTGCTCTCACGTGCGGCTGCTTTCTTGCACGACCCGGGCATCAGCGTGTTTCGAGAGGCGCAAATCCTGGCTTCCTTGGAGGGCATCCATGCCATGCATGATCCTACTGAGGGGGGTGTGGCAACGGGAATCTATGAGCTGGTACAGACTGCTGGTTGTGGCGCGACCATCGAACGCTCCGCTTTGCCCATCCTGCCGGAGACGGCGCTGCTGTGCAACTTGCTCCATCTCGATCCGCTGGGGCTAATCGCTTCTGGATCTTTGCTGGCAGCCATTGCTCCAGATGCGCTCGCCCATGCTTTGGATGCCCTACAGGTTGCGGGAATTCCGGCAGTCGAGATTGGGTGTGTGACGGAAGCGCCTGGCGTCTTGCTGCGCGACGGGTCTTCGGTGACAGCGTTGCCGCAGTTTGCACGCGATGAGCTGGCACGTCTTTTCGACTGAAACGCTCCTCGGTTTATGAATTATGAATATTTCTGGCACGAATTTGCCCCCAACCATTCCCGCGGACCGTGAGGGGCGCTACTCCTTTTTGCATCGTGTGTTCATCATCACGGGAGTGCTTGGACGCCTCTCCCCAATTGCTTTGCTCCCAGCGTGGGCCGCGTCGATTGCGGTAGCCTGTTGGCCCTGGAGAGCATCTCAACTGTTCATCGCTGGGCTGGTTGCCCTGACGTGGGCGAGCGACTGGGTGGCATTGGCGTTATTGCCACGTTATGGGCGCTCCTGGGGACCTGTGACGCCTTCGCTTTTGGCTTTGACTGCATTGCGTGTTTTTCTCTCCTGGTTTTTTGCCTGGACTTTGGGGCGCTGGGTAGCACCTTACCTGGCGCTAGCTGTATTTACATGCGCCATGGGCTTGCTCAGCGGCGTCTTGATTTATGCGACCTGGGTTGAGCCTTTCCGTGTTGGCATCACGCAGCAAACCCTTCGGCTAGAGCGGTGGACCACTGTGCCATTGCGGATATTGCACATTTCCGATTTGCATTTCGAGGGTGATTCCCCCCGCGAGAGGGCTGTGCTAGCGCAAGTCAAGGTGTTGCGCCCGGATTTGATACTTTTGACGGGCGACTATCTCAACATTTCCTCAGTTTACGATGCGACAGCACAATCTGGAGCACGGGCGTGGCTCGCGCAACTGAGCGCGTCTCTGGGAGTCTATGCTGTGACGGGCAGCGCGCCTGTGGATGTGGCGGGCATTGTCCCGGAGATTTTCGCCGGGCTACCCATTCATTGGTTGCGGGATGCCGCAAGCCCTGTGAAGTGGAATGGTTGTACGCTCTGGCTGATGGGGGTTACGTGTACCGTCGGTTCAGAGCGGGATGCAGCCGCGTTGGCAAAGGTGCACGCGGAAATCCCTGCTGGCGCGCCCACGATTTTGCTCTATCACACCCCTGATTTGATGCCACAGGTGGTGGACCTGGGCATTGACCTCTATCTCGCTGGGCATACGCACGGGGGGCAATTATGCCTGCCTTTCTATGGTGCACTCTTCACCAGCTCGCAGTGGGGCAAGAAATACGAAGGCGGCAGAACTCAAGAGGGACAGACAACGCTTTATGTCAGCCGTGGGTTGGGTATGGAGGGCTTAGGCGCTCCCCGCGCGCGTCTCCTGGCGCCTCCGGAGTTGATATTGTGGGAACTGCGGAATGCCAGTGATGCGTAGCGGAAATGCGTCTCATTGACCGGTAGGCCAACTGTGGTAAGATGCAAGTGGGCTTGAGTTGGCCAGGTGATCACGGGCTGCCGGGGTAATACCCGGTAGCGCGAGGAAAGTCCGGACTCCAAAGGGTGCGACGCCGGGCAACGCCCGGGCGGGGCGACCCGCGGACAGGGCCACAGAGACATACCGCCGACATCTCGCAAGAGATGGGTAAGGGTGAAAAGGTGGTGTAAGAGACCACCGGCGTAGCAGGTAACTGCTGCGGCCAGGTAACCCCCATCGGGAGCAAGGTCAAGCAGAAGGGAAGGCTAGCCCTTGCGGTTGGCTGGGAAGCTACCCGTTTCCTCCCCCTGAAAGGGTAACCTTCGGGTAGGCTGCTGGAGATGATAGGTGACTGTCATCCTAGAGAGATGATCACCCCCTGGTTAACAGGCACAGAATCCGGCTTATCGGCTGACTCAGGCCTTCTGTTGTCCTCTGGCGGTGTCATTCGAATTCTGAAAACAAGGGCGACCTGCCCCACGCCAGCAACCTCTTCTGCCTGTATGGTTAGTTGCACCTTCTTCGATACGTTGCTTGCCATCCCTCAGTTTTATGGTATATTCATTACCTGAGCTCAGACGGGCCTTCCGCTCCCGGCGCGACCGGGGGTAAACCCATGGAAAGGAGGAAAATCCGTCTTGGTAACACGCAGCTATGAGTTATTGTTCATTGTCAGCCCTGAGCTGACCGAGGAGAGCCTGGAGGCGCTCCTTAACCGTGTGCAGAATTATCTGCTTGAGGCCGGAGCCGCTGTGGCGGAGTTCCGGAATTGGGGCATGCGTCGGCTTGCCTATTCAATCAAGGGCTTCCGGGAAGGGCGTTATTATCTGGCGCGCTTCGTGATGCCTACCAACACCATCAAGGACTTTGAACGTCGTTTGTTGTTGCTGGAAGGTGTATTGCGGGAGTTGATCATCCTGGTGGAGGATGCGCCCGAGGGGGAGACTACTGAGATTGCTGAGACAGCACTCGCTACCGAACCTGGGGTTGAACCCACCGATGTCGAGGCGGTTGAGCCAGAGGAGTTGGGCGAGACGCTATAGACGGCAGCTAACACCAAAAATTCAACTAAGGGGCTAGCCAATGGCGCGTGGATTGAACAAGGTCATGGTGATCGGGCATCTGGGGCACGACCCGGGAATGCGGTTTACTGCTAGTGGCCGAGCTGTGGCAGCGTTCAATGTGGTGACTTCCAGGCGCTGGACCGACAATAACGGCGCGCGCCAGGAAGAAACTGAGTGGTTCCATGTAGTCGCCTGGGGTGGTCTGGCTGAACTGTGTAAGAAACGCTTGCACAAAGGCTCTCAAGTTTATGTGGAGGGCCGGTTGCAAACCCGGCGTTGGGAAGAACCGGATGGGCAGCGTTTCTTTCGCACCGAGCTGGTAGCCCAGGAGATGGTTTTTCTCGATAGCTTCGAGGAAATTGTGGACCTGGATGAGGAACACGAGCCAGTGTATGATGATGAGGAGTTGTTATCCTCTACTTACTAGCCCGTTTTTAAGATCAAACCCATTAGCTCTTGATGATATAGAGGAGTAGAAACTGTGAGTACGGATCGAAGAAACCCCGCGCGCCGGCAGAAATTCCCGGCGCGGCGCAGAATGTGCCAGTATTGTTTGGATGAAGTGAACGACGTTGATTACAAGGATAGCGACCGCCTGCGTCGTTTTATCAATGAGCGCGGCAAAATTCGGCCTCGTCGTCAGACCGGTGTATGCGCCAAGCATCAGCGGCGGTTGGCGGTAGCGATTAAGCGCGCTCGACACATGGCGCTTCTGCCGTTTGTCGCAGAAATGCGCCGTCACTAGACGTACAGCCAAGCATTCACGGGCATAGGGCTTTTCCTATGCCCTTTGTTTATGCCTCAAGGAGCAAACGGAATGGCACGAGCAGAGCAGTCCCCTGTGAAGGGACCGAATCGTAAACAGCAAGCTACGCGCAAACGGGATGAGAAAGCCCAGCGGATCATTACCTGGATTGCGATTGGCGTAGGTGCATTGGTTTTGTTGGTGCTGGGCTTTGGCGTGGTCAGCGAATTGATCATCAAAGCCAACGCGCCTGTGGCACGCATCGATGGCACAGCAATCAAGACCAAAGATTATCAGGCGCGGGTGCGTTTTGAGCGCTTGAGCGCCCAAAGCCAGATTCTTCAATACGACAATTACCTGGCGCAGTTCGATACCACGGATGAAACGATGCAGTCATTCGTCGAACAGCTGCAGCAGCAGAAGGCGCAATTGGAGTCTCAATTATCGCCTGGCGTTGCCACGGTGTTTGGCGGCGGTGTGCTGGAGAAAATGGCCGAGGAATACCTCGTGAGTCAAGAAGCCACCAAATTGGGAATCACGGTTACTCCAGATGAAGTTGATCGCCAATTGGAACAGCTGTTTGGCTATGATCGTGATGCAGTTGTGGATACAACGGAAACGGTTACCAATACCACGCCGCCGATGACGGAAGAAGACTTCAAAACCGCCTATGAGCGGTTTGAAGACACCTTCCTGCGGCAGAGTGGCCTCTCTGCAGAGGCATTCCGGCACACTCTTGAGGTTGAGTTGCTGAGACCTAAAGTGGTTGAGGCCACCACTCAGGAAATTGAAACTACTGCTAATCAAGCGCAGGTGACTCTGCTGGTCACTGACACCCTCGAAGTGGCAGCTGGATGGCAGCAGCGACTGAATGCCGGTGAGCCCATTGACACATTGTTGGAAGAGATCAACGCCGCTGGTTCTACCCTGGGCTGGGCCGCGGACATGGGATGGCTCTTGCCGGGCCGGTTGGCTTCGGGTTATGGTGACGCAGTTGAGGCCGCCGCATTTGAGACCCCGGTGGGAACGGCTTCCGACCCAATCAGCACCGATGATGGCGCGGTCTACGTTGTTTTCGTGCAGGGACGCGAGGTACGTGAGATGGACTCCTCTACCCTGAGTTCTATCCGTGAACAACGTTTCAGCGAGTGGTTAACGGAGCAGAAGAACTCCCGCATCGAGTATCTGGATTACTCCAAGGTAACTCCGGATACGCCGTAAGGTTTTGTTGTGTTTGTAACAACAGGGGCTCTGTACAGAGCCCCTGTTGTTATTGGTCAGTGTTTCACGTAGCGTTCAACCGCATTGACGTTATGTACTTGTCTGATTTTGGCCATCACCCGGTGGAGTTTGGCGAGATTGGGGATTTCAAGCGTGATGAAAATCGGCAGCATGTTGTACCGGTCACGTTTGCCGGTATTGACCTTGATCATGTCGAGATTCTCGTTGGTGATGATGGTCGAGATATCGTGCAACAGGCGTGAACGATCGTAAGCTGTGATTCGAATCTGTACCGGGAAGGTGGTTTCCTTTGCCACGCCCCATTCCAGCTCGATCAAGCGCTCTCGCTCCTCACGTTCCAACCGCGCAACATTCACGCAGTCGCGCCGGTGAATGGTCACGCCGCGTCCGCGGGTGACATAACCGATCACTTCTTCGCCGGGCAGGGGGTTACAGCAATGGGCGACGCGGGTGAAGAGCGCTCCTGCCCCTTGAATGTTCATCGGTGCTTCGATTTCGGGCGTGGTAGGAGGTTCCTGCGATTCTACTTCCAGCTCTTCAAAGGGTAGCGTCTCCTGGCGTTTAAGGTGATCTTCGATGCGATTGATGATGCGGTCATTGTTGATATCGCCAATACCTACAGCTGCGAGAAAGTCCTCAGTGCGCTGATAGTGTTTGGTGAAGAGCGCAGCGATGTCTTCCAGGGTCAGGTTGAGCCCCAGGCGGCGGATTTCTTGTTCGATGATGATGCGTCCCCGCATGATGTTTTCATCGCGGCTCTGTTGGCGAAACCATTGCCGGATTTTTTGGCGAGTACGACTACTCTGGGTATAACCGAATTCCTCACTGAGCCAATCACGGTTGGGAGTGCTCGTGCGTGAGGTGATGATTTCTACTTGGTCCCCCGTTTGGAGCTGGTAGTTGAGAGGTACCCAACGTCCGTTGACGCGCGCGCCGCGGCAGCGATTACCAATATCGGTGTGAACGTGATAGGCTAAGTCAATGGGTGTTGCCTTCAACGGCAGGTCAATGACCTTCCCCTTAGGTGTGAAGACATACACCCGTTCCTCGAAGACATCTGCCTGCATCTCTTCGAGCATCTCCTCGGCATCCTGCGTCTCACGTGTGACATCTTGAATGCTCTGGCGTAGCTGGTTGATATAGTCTCGCATCTGTGGGCTGATGGGCGCATTGGACTCTTTATAGAGCCAGTGTGCTGCAGCAATACCCTGCTCTGCCGCCTTATCCATCTCGGTAGTGCGAATCTGGATTTCGAAGGTCTTGTTGTTCGCCACTCTTACCGCAGTGTGAAGGCTTTGATAGCCGTTGGGTTTGGGTTTGGCAATATAATCGTCAAACTCACCCTCGACCGGCGTCCACAAACTGTGCACCACACCCAGGGCTTGGTAGCATTCCTGGTCGGTGTTGACAATGACGCGGATTCCTTCGGTATCATAGATATCAGCAAAAGGCACGTTTTTTCGGCGCATCTTGCGATGAATACTGTAGATGTGCTTGGGACGCCCTTTGATCTTGGCGTTTATGCCTTGCGCTGTCAGGGCTTCTCGCAACTGTCGGGTATGAGTCTTGATATGCTCTTCCCGTTCCTCCCGACGTGCTTCGAGGAGTTGCTCGAGGTGTTCATAGGTGGAACAATTAAGATATCGAAAAGCGGTATCTTCGAGTTCGGCTTTCCAGGGCCAAATCCCCATTCGATTCGCCAGCGGCACGAAGATTTGCATGGTCTCACGCGCGATACGGCGTTGACGTTCGGGGTCATTCTTGAGTCCCTCAAGCGTGCGCATGTTGTGCACTCTATCCGCTAGTTTGATAAAGATAACGCCGAGGTCGTTCTCCGCCATAATAATGAACATCTTACGCAGGCTTTCAAGCTCCTGCACATCGCGATAGCGCGCGTTATCACTGCCGGCTTGCGCTTCGATTTTGTCGAGTTTGGTCACACCCTCCACAAGTGTCAGGATTTCTTCACCGAATTCCTTGTGCAAGCGTTCGCGGAGTGCGTCTGCAGATTGCTGGCGGGTATCCTCAAGGATATCATGTAGCAATCCTGCGGCAATCATTGTTAGTTTGTAGTTAGCTTCAGCCAGCAGATAGGCTACATGCAGCGGATGCTGGATATACGGTTCCCCGGATTCCCGGTTCTGCCCGCGGTGAATCTGTTCGGCGAGCTTGTAGGCGCGGCGAAGCAGCTCTCGCGCTTCGGTATCCTCTGTGGGTAAGAGCGTCAGAATATCATCAAGGGTCAGGTTGGATTGCTCGTTCATTGCCTGCTCTTGAAACTTGGGATTTGACTGCATCATAATGCTTCTGAGAAGGTTGTCAAACATGCAGAAGGGTTTTTGGCTGTCGCGTGGTGCCCCCGACAGTGCAATGCACGGTCCGAATGCTGAACAGTTTCGGTGCGTGGGCGCACGTTGGAATGCCTCGTTGTTACACAGATGGTGATCTGGTGTACAATAAAAATAACCGAATGTCTCCGTATTCACAGTGAAGGCAAACCCAATGGCGCGGTTAGCTATTCTGTCCCTGGGTCCATTGCAGATTACACTGGGAGATAACCCGGTAACCGGCTTCGATTCTGACAAGGCGCGCGCGTTGCTGGCTTATCTGGCTATCGAGGCCGATCGGCCGCATCTTCGCGAGAGCCTGGCAGGATTGCTCTGGCCCGAATTCCCTGAGGAGCGGGCCAGGCAGAGCTTGAGTCAGGCGCTTTCCAACGTGCGTCACGTCATCGGCGACCGCGATGAGCACCAATCCATCCTCTTTCTGGATGTCACCCGACAGGCATTGCGCTTCAACCGTGCCAGTGATTATTGGCTGGACGTGGAGCGCTTCACTACGCTGCCCAATCTGCGCATCCACACATCCGATCCCCTTCAGGCGCTGCGCCGGTTGGAGGAAGCAGCGGTGGTGTATCGCGGCGCTTTCCTGGAGGGCCTCTCGTTCGGCGATAGTCCGGCCTTCGAAGAGTGGATTTTGGTGCAGCGCGAACACTTCCATCGCCTGATGCAGCACACCCTAAGCCGCCTGGTCACGGGGTATAGCGAGCAGGGTGAGCTTGACCGTGCTCTGGATTTTGCCTGGCGGCGAGTGGACCTGGTTCCGTGGCACGAAGAGGCGCACCGCCAGGTCATGCGTTTGCTGGCGCAGACCGGTCAACGTGCTGCAGCGCTGGCGCACTATGTTACATGCTGCGCCCTATTGCGCAAAGAACTGGATGTGGACCCAGAGGCGGAGACGGTTGCGCTGGTCGAGGCGATTAGACATGGAACCTTGGAGGTGCGCTCTGGACACGCGACGACGCTCCAGTCATTCGGCGCTCCACTCCCCAAACACAATCTGCCTGCGCAGCTTCTGCCGTTGATCGGGAGGGAAACGGAACTGGCGGTGTTGCGAGCGCGTCTGAAGGATCCGGCATGCCGCCTGGTCACGTTGACGGGCATTGGTGGCATTGGCAAGACGCGCGTGGCTCTTGAGACGGCTACATCGCTGGTCGCTGGCTTTGCTGATGGCGTCTTTTTTGTCTCGCTTATGCCGGTTCACACCCTGGGTGCGGTTGCGGGTGCGGTGGCCCAAAGCCTGGGGCTTACCTTCACTGTCGAGGGTGGCTCCGAAGAGCAGCAGCTGCACGACTATTTGCAGCACAAGACCCTATTGCTGGTGCTTGATAATGTCGAGCATTTGCTCCGGGAAGCGCCGCAGCAGGATGCTGTTTCTGACTCGAACAGCATTGTGGATGAAACAAGGTCTACCCTGGTCGGTCTGATAACGAACCTTCTCGAGGGAGTACCCGGTCTCAAAATTATGGCTACGTCGCGGATGGCGCTGAATGTGTTGGGCGAAACCCTATTCCCGATCCACGAGTTGGATTACCCGCAAACAACAACGGTGTCGCTTGCGGTCGCAGAGAATGTGGCCGCTGTGCGCCTTTTTGTTCAGGCTGCACAACAGAGGCGCCCTGACTTTGCTCTCACAGAGGCTAATGTACAGGCTGCCAGCGCTATCTGCCGTCACTTGCAGGGCGTCCCGTTGCCAATCCTGCTGTGTGCGAGCTGGGTCAATGTGATGTCCGCCGCCGATATCGCCGCGCAACTCACTTGTGATGCAGTACAAGCTCAGGAGCTGTTGGAGACGGACTGGCAGACGATTCCAGAGCGTCAGCGCAGTATGCGCGCCGTCTTCAATGGGACATGGCGCTTGCTGACGGAGCGTGAGCAGCGTATCATGCAAGCCCTTTCTGTCCTGCGCGGCGCCTTTACTCAGACGACAGCCTGGGCCATCACCGACGCGACGCGGAAGGACCTGCGCGGGTTGGTGGAGGCCTCGCTGATCAAGCGCGAGTCCACGGGGCGCTACACGATGCACCGGTTGGTACAACAAGACGCCGAGAGTCGCCTGGCCCTTGACTCCGCTGCGGCCTATGCGGTTCACGACCGTCACTGCGCCTATTACACCGCGCTACTGCAAGGGTGGGCTGAGGATGCCAAAGGTCCCCGGCGGGTGGAAGCGCTGCTGGAGATGGATGCGGAGATCAGTGACGTACAGGCGGCCTGGGCCTGGGCAGTCGCACAGCCCGATCCGGCGCGCATCGGTCAGGCAATTGAAGGGCTTAGCCAGTATTATCTGTCGCGACAACTTTCACGACAAGGCGAAGCTGCCTGTCGCAGCGCCCTTGAGCGCTTGGAGGCGGTGGATTCTGCAGGAGTTTCCCCGTCGGAAGAAGCAGTGTTGGCTCGAGCCAGAGTCATGCAATGGCACAGCAACTTTTTGCCCCCGGAGCAGGCGCTTGCCTCGATGGAACGCTGCCTGGCGCTCCTCGAAAGCCCGCTACTGCCGCCATGGAGTGCGCGCAGGGAAAAGGCGGCTGCACTGCAGCAAATCGCCTATGTCATGGGCTTTCTGGACCGCAGCGCAGCGATCCACCTTCTTGATCAGAGTCTGGCGCTATGCCGGGTGTGTGAGGATGAGTGGTGGGAGGGTAGGGCCCATCTGGGTCTGGGGATTCAAAACTACGAGATGGGTGATTACGAAGCTGCCCGGCATCACCTTGAGGCAAGCCTGGTGATTCTGCGCCGGCTTGAAGATCAGGCGAGCGTGGCAGAAGCGCTCCAACTGTTGAGCTTTGTAGCGTGGTCCACGGGTGAGTGCGACGAATGTGTGCATCTGGCAACGGCTGTGCTTGCACAGCGGCGCGCGCTGGGGGATCGCCGGGAGATTGCTGATGCCCTGTGGGGCCTGACTCTGCCTTACATCTTTTACTTCGGCTCATTCGAAAAGGTTTGGCCCCTGTTGGAGGATTTGCAGGGACTCAGCCGCGATTTGCCGGATATCTATGGCGCCGCTGGTCACGGTTTGCGCGCTTGGGCTAAAATGTATGCAGGGGATTACCTGGAGGCGCAAACCGAAGCCCGAATCGCGGTTGATCAGTTCAGGACGCTCCAGGATTGGCCCGGCGCGTGGACCCGACGACGTCACTGGGCGGTCGCTACGGCGCTGCTGGGACTTATCGCACTGGCTCTAGAACAGTATGCTGAGGCGTTGTCCCTGCTCGAGACCAGCATCGCTGCTTATCGCGCGCTGCAACGGCCTCAAGATGTCGCTGTAGCTCTCGCGGGCCTTAGTGTTGTGCTATGGGCGCAGGATAGGATTGCGGAAGCGGGCGCACATCTGACTGAAGCTTTACAGCTTGGGGTAGAAACGAAGGATCACCTGGCGCTGGTGCACGGCCTTGTGGGTACGGCGCTGTTCTTGCTGCATCAAAACGATAACGAGCACGCCATTGAACTCATCGCAGCAGTATTTGCCAGGTTCCCGTTGCTTGAGGCCTCGCGTTGGTTTTGGGACGTGGCGATACGGCACGTCGAGGTCGCAGCCGAGAGCCTGCCAACGGTAGTTGTGGCGGCGGCTAAGACCCGTGGGCAGATGCGGGATCTCCACGCGACGGCGGTGGAAATGCTGGCGGAACTCAAGGGTACGGCTCGCTCGGCATGAAGTCGGGTGTGGGTGCAAGCGTCCTGGCGAGGATCGTCTCGCCAGGACGCTTGGGTGTCAAGGAGCGGCGGCGAAGAGCTGCTGCGCAAAAACATCAATGGCATCGGCGATTCTGGCGGCGATTTCGGGTTCTTTGAGGCTCCAGAAGTCAGAACTGGAAATCTCCTGCAGTTGCACGGGAATACCGCCTTTCTCCAGAGCGGGAGCAAACGCGAGGGATTCCGAAGACGGAATCTCCACGTTCTCTGCGTCGCTGTACAGCAGAAGAAAAGCCGGTCGCTCTCCAGACGGATTCGGATCTGAGACGTAATAGAGGGGCAGCTGGCTGGCGAGATGGCGCATTGGCTCATCCAGCTGGTCAGTGGTGCGCCATTCATCATACGGAATCTCTACCAGTCGTGCGACCGCGACTTGTGGGTCCTCTTTGATATCGGTCATGCGTGTGGGGAGAACAAAATAGCCAAACCATGTAAGGCTGCCTTCCGGGATGAGGAACCACCCATTGTAGGTCACGACGCCTTTAATATGGACGGTAGATGGCATTGGGCTCGGGCAGTATTTCAGCATTTCGGTCCAAAGCGCCTTATCACCCAAGCCCAACAAACCCCCGACTATGCCTATCCCATGGTTGAATACCAGCGCACGGTTCATGTCCAGGTCGTAGGATGCGGCGTTGGCCTCCAGCCATGCCCAGGCGCAGAAGCCATCGTCCCAGGCGCCAACATTTTCTCTGCTGCCGCCGAGTTGCACAACGGCATAACCGCGTGAGAGCAACGCCTCGACCATGGCGGTGTAATCGCTGGCGCGGCTCTCATGAGCGTACGTGAGCAGGATTACGGGATAGGGTGGGCTACCGCTTTCTGGATGGAGGATGCTCAGCGTCCGCTTGGTCACGGGATTGTCGAGGTTGGAATAAGCAATATCCTCCATCGAAATCGGCGTAGCGGTGAGCTCGGGAGCCGGCGTAGCAGTGGGTTCGGGAACCGCTGTCGCGGGAGGAGGTGCGTTGGTTGCAGTCGGTGGTGGCGGTGTCGCCTGCCCGCCGTTGCAGCCTCCCAGAATGCAGAGCACCATCCATAACAGTGCGCAACCGCGCAGGCGCTTTCGCCAGAGCGCCCAAAGGACCTGTTGTTGCGGAATTCTCGTTGACATTTCAACCTCCTTCTTCTGACTGAGAACACTTGTGATTCGACTGAGACGGCTGGCGCATCCGGCGCTTCAGGAAAACTAGCAGTGCTTCCAGCGATCCAAATCCCCGCTGTTCGCCGGTATGTGGGTCTTCCAGGCTCACCCGCCAGGGCCGCCCCGGACCGGATCGCCAGAAACGCACCAGATAAGCGAAGTAATCGGGAGACGGTTCTTCTATCATGTCCTACGCCCCATTCAAGATACTTCTAGCATACTGCGCTATCATCAAGAAATCATCAATTTACTCTCAAAACCATCGCAATGTGAACCAGAGTCTGGGGCATGAGTTGACCTGCAACAGGCACTCCGTTGGGGATTTATGCCGTTTTGGCGCTGTTTTTGAAGGCGAGTGGGGAGTGTCATTGGAAGCCCGCTGTCACAGTGAGCTTTACGAGACGGTGTGGTGTCGCCAAATCTGTGCCGGGAATCTTTTCTCTGCTCAGCACAGCACGCGTGCGCACCACGTGCGCGTTTGCTTCACTTTTGCTCTTGTGGTATAGTATCCGAAGGCTTGTGGCGTAAGGAGGTCATTCCATGTTCAAAACACATTCTTGTGGGGAACTGCGCCCCGAAAACGTAGGGCAGGAAGTCACGCTTGCTGGATGGGTGAATCGCCGCCGCGACCATGGTGGTTTGGTCTTCATTGTATTGCGCGACCGCGCCGGGCTGACCCAGATTGTCTCCAGCCCCGAAGCCGCGCCTGAAGCGCACGAAGCGGCTGCAACCGTGCGCGGTGAGTATGTGATTCAGGTGCGTGGTGTGGTGCGTCTGCGCCCTGAAGAACAGGTGAACCCTGACTGGGCCACTGGAGCTATCGAGGTGGAGGCTCGGGAAGTCCGCATTCTCAATCTTTCTCAAACACCTCCCTTCTATATCTACGAAGACTCAGCTGTAGACGAGGGGCTGCGCTTGCGTTATCGTTATCTCGACCTGCGTCGCTCACGCATGCAGCGTAACATACTCCTGCGCCACCGTACAGTAAAGTTTATTCGCGACTTCATGGACGCCCACGGCTTTGTTGAGATCGAGACGCCTTTTCTCTTCAAATCAACTCCTGAAGGCGCACGGGATTATCTGGTTCCCAGTCGCGTGCATCCGGGCAAGTTTTATGCCTTGCCGCAGTCACCACAGCAGCTCAAGCAATTGCTGATGGTTGCGGGTTATGAGCGCTATTACCAGATTGCGCGTTGCTTCCGTGACGAGGATTTGCGCGGCGACCGGCAGCCGGAATTCACCCAACTCGACTTTGAAATGTCCTTTGTTGAAAGGGATGACATTCTCGATTTGGTGGAGGTGCTGTTTACCGAACTTGTCGCTGCTGTGACGCCTCAAAAACGTGTCCTTTCACCGTTCCCGCGCCTCAGTTACGCCGAAGCCCTGGAACGCTATGGCAGTGACAAGCCAGACCTGCGTTTTGGGATGGAGCTGGGTGACTTGACAGCCGTCTTGAGCACGAGCGAGTTCCGTGTCTTCCGGGCTGCTATTGAAGAGGGAGGACAGATCAAAGGGATTGTGGCGCCCGGTTGCGCGGATTATGCTCGCCGGCAGCTTGATGAGCTTACGGCGCTCGCTCAGAAGCAGGGCGCCAGAGGCTTGGTAACCCTGGCGTTCCGCGCTGATGGGGTCAAAGGACCGGCGGTCAAATTCCTTACCGAAAGTGAGCTCGCTGTGATCGCACAGCATCTAGGAGCGGGCGAAGGTGACTTGGTTTGCATTGTGGCAGATGCCAAGCCGGTGGTTGCCGGAGCGCTCTCTGCATTGCGACTCGCTTTCCGCGACCAGCTGCAACTTGCCGATCCGGACTTGCTCGCCTTTGGCTATGTGCTCGACTTCCCCATGTTCGAATGGAATGAAGAAGGCCAACGTTGGGATGCTGCACATCATCCTTTCACGATGCCACGCCCTAACACCTATGCTGCAATGATGGCAGACCCGACAGCCGTGCTCTCCGATGCTTACGACCTGGTGTGTAACGGCTATGAGCTTGCCTCTGGTAGCATCCGCGTCCACGACCCGCGTATCCAGATGGATATCTTCCGCGTGCTGGGCTACCCGGAAGAGGAGGCGCGGGCGCGTTTTGGTCACATGATGGAAGCTTTCTCCTACGGCGCTCCGCCGCATGGTGGGATGGCGCCAGGTATTGATCGTACCGTGATGCTGCTCGCCGGTGAGAATAACATCCGCGAGGTGATTGCCTTCCCGAAGACCGCGCAGGCGGTGGACCTCATGGCAGATGCACCCTCTCCGGTGGACCAAAAACAGCTGGATGAGTTGCATTTGAAGTTATCTGAAAGCGAGTAGCTGACACCGGACAGCGTTGGTGCGGTGAGATTGCTGATGAGGCGTCAACTGTGAGGCGCGCCTTAGCGTTTGTCGCTTTGTATTTACCGAATCTGTTCTGAAGCGTGATTCTACTACACGGGAGGTATGTTGACATGTCCGTAGCGAAGATTGTGGAAATCAGTGCGACCTCTAATGAGAGCTTTGATGATGCGATCCGGTGTGGGCTCAAGCGTGCCGATACGACCCTCAAGAATGTTAAGGGTGCCTGGATCAAGGAGCAGCATGTTCGCGTTGTGGATGATGGTCTGGAATATCAGGTGAACATGCTGGTCACCTTCGTCCTTGAGGACTAGGTCTCGCACATTGGCGGAAATGAGGCGCTTCCTCTGGTGCAAGCGTCTCTACAACTAAAAGCCCGATTCGATTTCAACACTGCCTGAAGCAGAGGGTAGTGGTGTTTGTCTTTGGTTATGTCGAGATGTTAGATTTCGGTTTATTTCTTAGACTTTCAATCTTCAATACATTGGCGTTGTCCGGGAGGCGGATGTGATTCCCAATCAATGGTACGTTGTCTTGGATTCCAAGCAGGTAGGTGCTAAACCGATTGGTGTGACCCGTATGGATGAGAAGCTGGTGTTCTGGCGCGATGCTGCCGGCAAAGTGAGCTGTTTGCGTGACCTCTGTGCACATCGCGGAGTGGCGCTCAGCAAAGGTAAGGTGATCGAGGGTGCATTGCAGTGCCCCTTTCACGGTTTCGCCTATGATACTTCCGGTGCGGCAGTGGTCATTCCCGCAAATGGCAAAAAGGCAGCTATCCCTGCGCGCTTCAAAGTCCACGCTTACCCCACCTATGAGGCGCATGGCTTCATCTGGATTTGGTGGGGGCAGACTCCACCCCCAGATCTGCAGCCACCTTCCTTTTTTGAGGACATCACGCCTGACTTTTCTTACGGTTCTGCACGCGACCCCTGGGAAGCGCATTATTCGCGAGTGATCGAGAACCAGCTGGATGTGGTTCACTTGCCC
This sequence comes from Chloroflexota bacterium, assembly GCA_022707705.1. Lineage (GTDB taxonomy): Bacteria > Chloroflexota > Anaerolineae > B4-G1 > SLSP01 > JAAZNO01. Next base: position 6,211 of record JAKJAC010000017.1, on the reverse strand, counting down.
TTTGTGCATCACAATACCATTGGTCGCGGAAACCGAGCTCTCGTGAACGGTCCGGTCGTGGAATGGCAAGAGGCGAATCGTTTCCGTGTTTACGTCTTCAATGAGGCAGACCGGGGGCAGTCTCCGCGAAAGCCTGAGGAGATCGCGCCACCCTATCCCGAGTTTCACCTGGAATTCCAATTCCCCAACCTCTGGCAGAATCATATCAGCCAAGATGTGCGTGTCGTAGCAGCTTTTGTGCCTGTGGATGGAGAACACACGCTGCTCTATTTGCGCTTCTATCAGCGTTTCATGCGCCTCCCGGTCCTGCGGAATCTCATCAATGCGCTTTCAATGCCCTTCAATGTGCTGGTCGCTCATCAGGATCGTCGCGTCGTCATCACGCAGCAGCCTAAACCCAGCGCCCTGCGTTCTGCGGAGAACTTGATTCAAGGCGACCGCCCCATCGTAGAATACCGCCGCCGGCGCGAGGCGCTGCGGCAGGCTGCGGTTGCTATCGATCATCCTGTAGCATAGGTGATATGGAAACGGTACTACACAGCCCAGCTTTTGATTTCCTGTGGGATGGCGCCCAAGGGGCGTTTGGCCTCGCCAGCCCCGGACGCTCGCTGAGCGGCGTCGTTGGCGTTGAGGGTGTGTATAAGGGGCGTCCTCTTACCGTCACCACAGCGGATGCCGCCGCCGGCGCGAGCACACCGGTGGTGCAGCAGCAGGTCCTGGAAGATGCCCATGGCACGGCAGAAGAAGTTACCTTCCGCTTCCGTGCTGTTCAGGGCTTGGCGTTGACCGTGCAGTTCCGTTTCTATACAACCCGTCCTTTTGTGTTGTTTCGTATTACCTGCACGAATGAGCGTGCTGCTCCCATCTTATTGCGGCGTTTCTTCTTCCGCTCCTTGCCCAATAGCCTGCGCCCTACTGCAGCGCCTACTGGTTTCTATCGCATGGATTGGCAATCCTGGTCGAATGCCGGTTTTGTGCCGGCTACTGCGCGTGATGGACAACCTCCCTGGTATCTGCGCCGGTTTATCTCTCCCATGATGCACAATGCACATACACCCTGGAGCAAGCGCCCAGGGCGGTTTTGGAGCGAATCTATGGGGGTGATTGCGACCTCGCAGGAGTTGTTAGTCGGTGGCGGGGCATCCCTGGGCGACCAGTTCGTTCAGGTGCGGGTGGACTTGCGTCCGGAGAATCTGGAGGTGTTGCTGCAGTCTCAAGGGGATGATGTGCAGCTTAGTGTCGGGGAAGCGCGCGCGTCGGAGTGGTTCTATCTCGAATGGGTGTCTTGCCCTGTGGCTGCAGAAATTGCCGCGCCTACGTGTTCTGCCGGTGTATGGGCTGACCCGCTGGCGCAATATGCCTATACCGTTGCCCGGCAGATGGAAACCCCTGCGCTGCGTCCTGCGCCCTATGGTTGGTCATCGTGGTACATCTTTGGGGACAAGGTTTCTGAATCTGATGTGATTCACAATTTGGCGACCGCGGCTTTGCTGGCAGATGTCTTTCCCCTACAGGTAATCCAGCTGGACCAGGGTTTTGAGCCACAGTGGGGGGATTGGCAGTACCGCAATGAGCGCTTCCCGCACTCGCTGCAGTGGTTGGCGGAGCGTATTCGTGGTTCGAACTTCGTGCCTGGGCTGTGGTTGGGACCTTTCACGGTCCACCCGCGTTCGCGTATAGCCGCGATGCACCCAGAGTGGCTGCTGCGCGACCCTAAGGGGCAACCGGTGAGCGCTGGACTTCTCAGTGGCAGCTTTATCGGCTACGCGCTGGATACCACTCATCCGGCGGTGGAGGAATATCTGCGTGAATTGATTGCAGCTGCGGTGCATGAGTGGGGTTATGATTACCTTAAGCTGGATTTCCTTTACGCAGCTGCCTTACCTGGTGACCATCATAATCCCCACCTAACACGCGCGCAGATTTACCGGCGCGCGTTACGGCTTATCCGTGAGGCTGCCGGCGAATCCACATTTCTTGTGGGGTGTGGCGCGCCCCTGGGACCTTCCATTGGACTTGTTGACGCCATGCGCATCGGACCGGATACCGCGCCTGCCTGGGAGCCTGTCATCGCGGGCATGCGGCGTCCCTTTCGGAAAGATGGCACAATGCCGGCTTTGCGGAATAGCTTGCGCAATGTGATGACCCGCGCCTGGATGCACGGTCGCTGGTGGAATAACGACCCCGATGCACTCATGGTGCGTGAAAAGGAAACGCTGTTGAATGCTGAAGAGATTCGCTCACAGCTCACGGTCTTGGGGTTAGCTGGGGGACTTTTCAGCATTTCGGATGATTTGCCGCAACTGGACCCGGAGCAGATTGCTGCCGCTGCTGTGCTTTATCCATCCTTGTTGGAAGGTATGGATAGTCTTGACCTTTTCCGGCGTTCAATGCCCGCAGAGGTTGTCGCGCCTGTGGCTCGCCCATGGGGGCATTGGCAGCTGATTGGGTTGTTCAACTGGCGCGAGACGCCGTCTGTGGCATTGTTGCCGCGCCATCTTCCGGGGTTCGATCCACGCCGGCAGTATCATGTGATGGATTTTTGGAACCGCCGCTATCAGTGTTTGGAAGCGGGAGCGCCGCTGCCGGAATTCCCTCTTGCCGCACACGGGTGTGTGCTGCTGGGGGTGCGTGCGGCGACGGTGCCGCCGCAGCTGATTGGCACGACTTTCCACATTTCGCAGGGCGGTGAAGTCACCGCCTGGCAGGTAGACCCTGAGGCTGTGGAGCTCAAGCTGCGCCTGGGGCGGATTGCGGAGGGCGAGGTTTGGCTGGCATTGCCAGCATCATCCTGCGAGGCTACGCTGGATGGCGCACCGATCCCTCGCGAAGCCATTTCAGGAGTTGCCAGGGGCATTTGGGCTTTCCGATTCCGTTTGTTGCACGAAGGGACGCTCCGCGTGACTTGGTCATGATCAACCCTGCGAGGTCGCGCAGCGTCTACGCTTTCGGTTGCGAATTTCTGCCATTGCCTTGAAGTTCACCGTTTTTGAGCGCCTGACGCAATTCCCGAACCACGCTTTGCAGACGTGGGTCAAGCAACAAGCTTGGGTCTCGCGGACGCGGTAACCTCACTGGTATGATATCTATGATCCGTCCCGGTCGGGGGCTTAACACCACGACTCGATCCGCAAGCAGCGCCGCTTCGTCGACACTGTGTGTCACCATCAACACCGTGCGTTGCTGCCGTTGCCAGAGTTCCAGGAGCGCCGCTGCCATCCGCTCCCGGGTGAGAGCATCCAGCGAGCCAAAAGGCTCATCCAGTAACAAAACCTCGGGATTTTGAGCCAGGGCGCGTGCAATCGCGGCGCGTTGCGCCATCCCACCGGAGAGCAACTGTGGGTAGGTCGCCTCGAAACCGGCGAGTCCCACCATCTCAAGGAGCTCTGCCACGCGCTGCTGCCGTTCTGCAAGCGGCTGTCCACGCAATTCCAATGGCAAAGCGATGTTCTCCGCAACTGTGCGCCAGGGCAACAACGTCGGCTGCTGAAACACCAACCCTACGGCGTGTTCTGGACCTCTGATAGGGATGCCACGCAGGCGCACCTCACCCTTGGATGGGGGAAGCAGTCCGGCGAGTGTCCGCAATAAGGTGGATTTCCCACAGCCTGAGGGACCGATCAGGCAGATGAATTCGCCCTGAAGCACTTTGAAGCTGACGTCTTCCAGCGCTTCCAGCGTGCCTTCTGGCTCTACGAACGCGGTATAGAGATTTTTGATCTCCAGTAGTGTTTCTGGACTAGCAATCATGATGGTGTTCCAGTTTGAATTCAGGCAACCATGGCTGGCAGACTTTCCTTGAGCTCATGCGGGCGGATGGATGATTCACTCATCCACAAACTGGTTGGTGAACAGGCTTTCCACAGGTACGGCTTGAGTGATCAGCCCTGCATCCAACATCACTTGTTGCGCCTGCGCCCAGGATTCCGGTGTGAAGTGCCCAAGGTCTGCAAATCGCCAGTAAGTGAGGGTCACTTCCAGGACTGTGCGTTGCGCGGCGGCATTCTCTTCCAGGCCCGTGACGTATTTTTTACAGATCTCAAAGGCAGTCTCAGGCTCGTTGAGAACATCCTCCAGGCTGTGCAGGAATGCTTTGACAAAAGCAGCTACCCGCTCAGGGTGTTCATTGATCATGGTTTCATTGGTGATGAGGGTATTGGACACCAGTTCGGAGTAGTCTGAGACGTAGAGTATGTTGTACGCGATGCCTTCCTCTTCCAGAATGCTGGGTGCGTTATTGGCGTAGACCACCACGGCGTCCACGGTCTTTGCCAGCAGTGCGGGAATCTGGCTGTAGCCAATCACTTGCAAATCGATATCTTGTTCGGTCAGGTTGCCGGCAGTCAACAGCGCGCGCAACCCGATATACGAGGCGCCGAAGGTCTCCGGCGTGCCGATTCGCAACCCCCGCAGATCGGCGGGGGTGTTGAGCGGTGTATCCGCCAGTGAGAGGATGGCGACCGGGAATTTGCGGTACCATGAAGCGATGGCAACGACAGGTAATCCCTGGCTGCGTGCTTGAATGACTTGATCCCCCGAAGCGATGGTGAAGGGTATAGTCCCAGCTGCAACCAGGCGCAGTCCGTCAGTCTCCCAACGATAATCGAGGGTGATATCATATCCAGCATCCTGGAAATACCCCCGTTCCAATCCCATATAGATGGGACTGAATTGCACGTTTGCCACATAACCCATGGGCAAGGTGATGGCTTCGCGCTCCGGTTGATTGCCGTTACAACCCGGTAAGAATGCCAGCAGCAACACACTGATCACCAAAATCCACTTACGCATACGTATCACCTCTATCACAAGTTCCAGTTTTATCCCAGCGCCAAACGGCACAAGGCGTGTCATCCTGTCAATCCGCAATCTCAATAGGCTTCCTTATGTTTTTCCTGCTGAACGCCATTTCAGTATCCGTCGCTCGATCAGCCCTAATGCGCCGTAGGTGACAAGTGCCAGCATAGTGAGCGTCAGGATGGCGACGAACATCAGGGGTGTATCATAGAGGTTCTGTCCTTGTTTTACCAGATACCCCAGACCCGCACTCGAAGCGACAAACTCCCCGACCACTGCGCCCATGGCTGCGGATGTGCCGCCAACGCGCAGCCCTGTGAGGAAAGCGGGTAAAGCGGCGGGTACTTCTAGCCAGCGGAAGCGTTGCCAGCGGGTAGCCTCCAGCAAACGGAAGACTTGCCGAAAGCCATTATCAATATGACTTAACCCGGCGCTCACATTGACCAGGATGGGGAAGAATACGATGAGGGCGCAAACGACCACTTTGGATACCAGACCTGGTCCAAACCAGATTGCCAATAACGGCGCCAGAGCAACAACGGGCATCGCCTGTGAGGTGACGATAATGGGTTCCAGCAGGTGCGCGAGGACTTGACTGTGCGCCACGGCGTATCCTAACACTAATGCCGTGCTTGTTCCCAATGCCAGGCCCAGGCCCATCTCCAGCAGGGTGACACCTGTATGTTGAAGTAGGCTCCCATCGACCACGAGTCTGAGAAAGCGTGTGACTACCTGTGCTGTAGTGGGCAGAATGAATTTCCGGGCGCTGTCTTCGAGGGCAAGCAGTGCGCCCTGCCAAAGTAAGAGCACCAATCCAAGCGAGAGCAGATACAACAATGGGTTTGGATTCTGCAGCCTGTTGATCTTTTTGTCACGCCATCCCATGCCGTTTCCCCTCTAAAAAAGCTATGCCCCGAAGAAAGGCTTCGGGGCATCAAGTGCTTTCGGACAACGGCTCACACCTGCTCCTTCTCCCATCCGGACTTTACCGTCGGCTCCGGTTTTGCACCGGATCTGCGAGTTGTGTCTGCAATCGCTTGCGGGCTTGGGGTCACTCTGCCCC